>NZ_JACHJB010000001.1:2747154-3094308 GCF_014207745.1 Nonomuraea muscovyensis | reverse complement strand
ATCGGCGTGCTGCTCTACTTCCCCATGGCCTACCTCGCCGGGCTCATCCAGCCGACGCATCTGATGCCCGCTGTGTTGAAGAACGTGGGGGAATACACTCCTCTGGGCGCCTTCCGGCAGGCGCTCCAGGAGGTCTGGGCGGGCGGCTTCCCCAGCCCCGTGCTGATGGCCGTGCTGGCCGCGTACGCGCTGGTCATCAGCCTGGCGGCGGCCAGATTCTTCCGTTGGGAGTAGGACGTGACGAGGACGGCGGCGGACACGCGGCTCGACCGGTGGGAGCGGCGCCTTGAGCGCCTGCTCGCGGCCGTGCCGTACCTGCTGCTGGTGGTGTCCACGGCGCTGAGCTGGCTGACCGGCGACACCGCGTGGCCGCACCGCCTCACCACGCTCGGCCTGGCCGCGCTCACCGCCGCCTGGATCTGGGTGATGGGCAGGGCGTCCGGGGTCCGCCGCGTCGTCTACGTGGCGGGCCTGGTGGTCCTGATCGCGGTGCTCAACACGCGGGGGATCTGGTTCGCCTCGTTCTTCGCCTTCACCGGTTACCTGCACTCGTGGTGGTACCTGCCCGGCAGATGGCGGCTCGCCGGGGTGACCGCGACCGCCGCGGTCTGCATCCCGGGCTACACCGGCCGGCTGCCCGAGCCCACCCTCGGAGGCATCCTCACCTACCTGTTCTTCGTCGCCGTGGTCGTCGCGCTGGTCTGCCTGTTCAGCTTCGTGGGCGACGTCACCACCGAGCGGAGCGCCGAGCGCAAGCGCATGGTGGCGCGGCTGGAGGAGACGCTGCGGGAGAACGCGGGCCTGCAGACCCAGCTGCTGGTGCAGGCGCGCGAGGCCGGGATGCTCGACGAGCGCCAGCGGATGGCCCGTGAGATCCACGACACGCTCGCCCAGGGGCTGGCCGGCATCATCGCCCAGCTCCAGGCCGCCACCCACGCCGAGGAGACCGGCGAGGACCCGGCCGTCCGTCGGCGGCACCTCGACACGGCCACGCGCCTGGCCCGCGACAGCCTGGCCGAGGCGCGCCGGTCCGTGCACGCCATGGAGCCGGGGCCCCTGCAGTCGGCCCCCCTGCCGGACGCGCTGGCGCGGGTCGCCGCCGAGTGGTCCGAGCTGCACGGCGTACGTTCCGACGTCACCGCGACGGGTCCGGTCCGCCCGCTGCATCCGGAGGTGGAGGGGACGCTGCTGCGCACGGCCCAGGAGGCGCTGGCCAACGTGGCCAAGCACGCCGGGGCGAGCCGGGTCGCCGTCACGCTGTCGTACATGGAGGACCTGGTCAGCCTGGACGTGCGCGACGACGGGGCCGGGTTCGACCCGGTGCGCGCCCGCGACGGCGGCGGGTACGGCCTGACCTCGATGCGCCAGCGGGTCACCCGCCTGGCGGGCACCCTGGAGATCGAGAGCGAGCCGGGCGGCGGCACCGCGATCTCCGCGGCCGTCCCGGCGGTGCCGGGGGAACGCGCGGATGCCTGAAGTCGCGGCACCGCAGATCCCTGCACCTGACGCCACTGCGCCTGACACCACTGTGCCGGACACCGCGGCGCCTGGGACCATCGTGTGGCCGCCGAAGGAGAGCGCCCTTGTCTGACACCCCCATCCGGCTGCTGATCGTCGACGACCATCCCATCGTCCGCGACGGCATCCGCGGCATGTTCACCGGTGACCCGCGCTTCGAGGTGCTCGGCGAGGCGGGTGACGGCGCGCAGGCCGTCGACCTCGCCCGCGCCCTCGACCCCGACGTCGTGCTCATGGACCTGCGGATGCCCCGCATGGACGGCGTGACGGCCATCAGGGAGCTGGCGCGGCTCGGTGTCCGGGCCCGCGTGCTGGTCCTCACCACCTACGACACCGACAGCGACGTGCTGCCCGCCATCGAGGCCGGGGCCACCGGCTACCTGCTGAAGGACGCCGCGCGTGAGGAGCTCGCGCGCGGCGTCGAGGCGGCGGCCCGCGGCGAGGCCGTCCTGTCGCCGTCCGTCGCCACCCGGCTGATGGGCCAGGTACGCCGGCCCGCCGACCCGCTGAGCGGCCGCGAGCTGGAGATCCTGCGCCTGGTGGCCCAGGGCACCACCAACCGCGAGGCGGCGGCCCGGCTGTTCATCAGCGAGGCGACGGTCAAGACCCATCTGCTGCACATCTACGCCAAGCTCGGCGTCAACGACCGGGCCGCGGCGGTCGCCGTGGCCTACCAGCGCGGCCTGCTCACCGTGGAGTGAGCCGGCTCAGTCGGCGACCAGGCGGGCCCGGTGGCCGTCACGTTCGCGCTGCCGCCTGACCACGTACGTGCCCGGCGCGCAGCCCACGGCCCCGTGCTCGGGATGCAGCAGGTAGGCGACTGCCGTGGCCTCGAAGACGCCGATCGCCAGCACGTCGGGGTCCCGCACGGTGGTGGTCCACCGGCAGGTGCCTGGCTCGGCGAGGAGCGTGTGCGGGTTGCCGCCGGCGCCGGACCGGAGCAGCTCGACGCCCTCGGGGGGCACGTCCGTCCAGCCGGCGCCCGCCCAGACGCCGACGGCGGGCGCGACGACGGACAGCGGGATGACGAGGAGGTCGCCCTGGGCCTGGAGCCCGTCGACGACGGGGACGCGCATCGACCGCTCCAGGTGGTCGAGCGTGGTGGGCATGGTGGGCGTGGTGGGCGTAGTGGGCGGGGAAGGGACGGTGGTCAGGTTCATGGTGGTCACCTCAGGTTCGTCGGGCGAGAAGGGAGTACTGCTCGGCGGTCAGGCCGTACGTCCAGGCGGCGGCCTCGACGGGGTCGGTGAGGAAGCCGGGCACGGTGAGCCCGTGGCGGCGGCGGGTTCCGTCGCGTTCGACCGACCCGTTGACCACGAAGAGCACTCTCGTGTCCGCGCGCAGGTCGTACAGCCGGAGCCGCGCGCCGGGGTTGCCGGGGTCCGGAGCGTCGGCGACCAGCCGCAGCGCGGCCCGGTCGACGAAGTGCCCCCAGCCGACGCGTTCGATGGCGCACCGCCTGACCTCGGCGTCCGGTTCGCGGCTGATCCGGCCGGCGCCGGGATCGTTGATCACCCAGGGGGGCACCGGGGTGCCGTGCCAGGCGTGCACCTCCCAGCCGTCGGCGTACCGGACGGCGGGGCCGTCGGCGTGGTGCGGCCGGACCTCGCCGGCGTCGCCCCACGGTTCCGTGTGCACGGCGGTGGGCCGCTCGGACACGACGCACACGCCCTCGCGGGGCCACCACCAGCCGCACGAGCGGGCGGCCGCCGCCCACAGGCCGAGCCGCCCGGCCGGGCCGGGCGGGAGCTCCACGCCGCCGATCCGGCGCAGGGCGTCGTAGTGGGCGACCCAGGAGACGCACTGCGTCCCGTACCAGGAGCTCCCGAGCTGGGCCGGCGCGCCGTGCGCGGCTGTGAGCTGCATGAGGAGCACGTTGGCGGCCGATCGCGTGAGCGAGAGGCGCACGCGCTGGCGGATCACCTGGTCGACGGACCGTTGCGCCGGGGTGAGCCGCGAGTCGATCTCGCGGCACAGCGCGTTCACGGCGGCCCGGAACCTGGGTGGCAGCGGCCAGTCCGGCAGCCTCTCCACGGCCTCCGACGGGCGCGGGCGCACCCCCGGCGGGAGCGTGGCGACGGCCACGGCCGGTGAGGAGACCCAGTGGAAGCGCGGTGGGGCCAGCCCGATCAGGTCGTACAGGCCGGTGATGGCCGCCTCTGCGGCCGGACGGTCGGCGGGCCGCGTCGACAACGCCTGGCCCAGCCATTCTTCGTGGATTGCGGCAGCTTCCCGCTGCACGAGAACGCTCACCAGACGAGGGTGGCGTTGTCCTTTCTCACGATCATGTGGGAAATGGTGACAGATGGCCGGAAGGTCTGTCCAGCACCGTTCCGGCGCGTGTTCACGGGGGCGTGCTCAGAGGAGGCCGGCGTCGCGCACCTTCATGGCGACGTGCACGCGGTTGTCGGTCTCCAGCTTGGCGAAGATGCGGGTGATGTTGGCCTTGACGGTCGCCACGCTCATGTGAAGGCGGGCGGCGACCTCGGCGTTCGAGCTGCCCCGGGCGACCTCGATCGCAACCTGGCGCTCCCGTTCGGTGAGCCGGGCCAGCTCGCGCTCCGCCTCCGGGCGCCGCCGGCCGTGCCCGTCCGTGGCCGCGGCGATCACCTGCCGGGCGACTCTCGGCGACAGCACCGGCTCGCCCGCGGCCACCGCGCGCACCGCCTCCACCATCCTGGGCGGCGGCGTGTCCTTCAGCAGGAAGCCGTCCGCGCCCAGCCGCAGGGCGCGCAGCACCATGTCGTCGGCGTCGAAGGTGGTGAGGACGAGGATCCTGGGCCGGTCGGGCCGTCCGGCCAGCAGCTCGGTGGTGACCAGCCCGTCCTGGACGGGCATGCGGATGTCCAGCAGCACGACGTCCGGCCGCAGCTCCCGGATCGCGGCCATGGCCTCGCGGCCGTCACCGGCCTCACCGGCGATCTCCAGGTCGGGCTCGCCGCCGAGGATGAGGCGCAGTCCGGTGCGCACCATCGGGTCGTCATCCACGACCAGGAGTCGGATCACGTCGCACACCTTCCCACGGCAGCCGGACATCGAGGACAAAGCACCCGTTCTGCACAGCATGGCTGAGGCTGCCGCCGGCCATCCGGGTCCGCTCGGCCACACCGACCAGCCCCAGCCGCCCGCCGGGGCCCGGGGACGGCCCGCCGGGCGGCACCGGGTTGCTCACCCGGATGCGCAGGCCGCCGCCCGGCCGCCCGCCCAGCTCGGCCGTGACCCGGCTGCCCGGCGCGTGCTTGCGCGCGTTGGTCAGCGCCTCCTGCACGATCCGGTACGCGTGCCGGCCGGTCTGCGGCGGCAGCAGCTCGCGGCCCTCGATGCTGTCGGCCACCTCGACCCGCTGGCCGGCGGCCCGCACCTCGTCGAACAGGGCGCCGAGCTGGGCCAGGGTCGGCTGCGGCGCCTCCGGCCCACCCGCGCCCGCGCCGCCCACGTCACCCGCGCCGTCCGCGCCGCCCGGGCCGTCCTCGGGTGGGCCGTCGTCACGCCGCAGCGTCCCGAGGACTGCCCGGAGCTCGTTCAGCGACTGGTGCGCGTTCTCCTGGATCGCCAGCGCGAGCTCACGCGTCTCCTGCGCGCCGAGGTCGGTCCGGTACGCGAGGCCGCCCGCGAGCATCGACAGCAGGGAGATCCGGTGGGCCAGCACGTCGTGCATCTCCTGCGCGATCTTCACCCGCTCCGCCAGCCTGGCCTGCTCGATCCGCTGCCGCTCGGCGCGCCGCGCGGCCAACGCCGCCTCGCGCCGGGACGCCGCCAGGTCGCGGCGCCCGCGCAGGTACAGCCCGAGCGCGGTCAGCGCCGCGAGGATCGTGCTGCCGCCGGTCAGCGAGACCACGGCCACCTGGTCGATGCCCCGCGAGGTGGCGCTGACGGCCAGGCACGCGAAGGACACGGCCGCTGCCGGAACGAGCGGGCGCCACCCCCGCAGCGAGCCCAGCGAGACGTAGGCGGCGTAGGCCGGGCCCACGGCCGTGCTGGAGAACGCGGTCAGCAGCGCAGTCGCCAGCGCGACCGGCAGCGGCCACCGCCGCCACCCCGCCAGCAGGGCCAGCCCCGCCACGCCGAGCCCCACGTCCACCAGGAGGGCCGTCAGCCGGCCGGGCTCCCGGAACGCGACCCAGGCCATGATGCCGCCGTGGAACAGCATCGGCACCACGGCCGACAGGTAGCGCGCCAGGCCGGCCCACCGCTCCGGGCGCGCCTCGTCCTCCGTACGGTCGTGCACGACGCCCAGCCTAGGAAACCTGCGGGTCACCGCCCTAGCGACCTGGGTCGACACCCGGATGGCCGCAGGTCTACGCCGGGCCGTCCGGGCGGGACCCTGGTCCGATGACGGGCCGGCGCGCATCCGGTGGACTTGCACCCGTGATCGAGTTCAAGCATGTCAGCAAGGTGTACAAGGACGTCCGGGCGCTGGACGACGTGTCGTTCACCGTCGAGCCGGGCGGCGTCACCGGGTTCCTCGGGCCGAACGGCGCCGGCAAGTCGACGGCCCTGCGCGTCCTGGTCGGGCTGTCCCGGGCCACGTCCGGTTCGGCCACCGTGCTGGGGAGGCCTTACGGGGAGCTGGACCGGCCGGCGTTCCAGGTGGGGACGCTGCTGGACGCCGGAGCCCAGCATCCCGGCCGCACCGGGCGGGAGATCCTGACCCTCGGCGCGATGACGCTCGGCCTGCCGAGGTCGCGGGTGGACGAGGTGCTGCGTCTCGTCGGGCTGACCGCCGCGGAGGGCGGGCGGCGGTTCGGCGGCTACTCGCTCGGCATGCGGCAGCGGCTCGGCATCGCCCACGCGCTGCTCGGCGAGCCGAGAGCGGTCATCCTGGACGAGCCGGCCAACGGGCTCGACCCGCAGGGCATCCGGTGGCTGCGCGGCCTGCTGCGCGAGCTGGCCGCCTCGGGGTGCGCGGTGCTGCTCAGCTCGCACCTGCTGCACGAGGTGGAGCAGGTCGCCGACCAGGTGGTGCTGATCGCGCGGGGCCGCGTCCTGGCCCGGGGCACCGTCGCCGAGCTGCGCCGCGACGGCCGCACCCTCGAACAGGTCTTCCTCGACCTCACCACGGGCGCGGACCGGAGCGCCGGCCTCGACGCCGCTCTGAGCGCTGACGGGAGCGCGGCATGAGCGCCGTCACCGGGGGCGTCCCGTTCGGCCGGCTGGTGGCGGTCGAGACCCGCAAGCTGTTCGACACCCGCAGCGGCATGACGCTGGCGGCGATCCTGGTCGCGCTGACCGTCGCCGCCGTCGCCGCCCGGGGCGCCGTCGCCGGGCCGAGCCTGGAGAAGCTGGTCGGCACGGCCGGGATCGGGTTCGGCACCCTGCTGCCCGTGCTCGGCATCCTGTCGGTGACCGGCGAGTGGAGCCACCGCACCGTGCTGACCACGTTCGCCCTCGAACCCCGGCGCGTGCGGGTGCTGGCGGCCAAGTGCCTGCCGCCGCTGGTCACGGCCGTCGTGGCGGCGGTGTTCGCGATGCTGGTCGCGGTGCCGGTGACCGCGCTCACCGCCGGGGTCCGTGACGTCCCGGCCGACTGGTCGGTCTCGCCCGCCGCCCTCCTCGGCTGGACCGCCGGGAACGTGCTCGTGGTCGCCATGGGGCTGGCCCTCGGCATGCTGCTGCTGAACGCGCCGGCCGCGATCGTGGTGTGCCTGTCGGCCTCGATCCTGTGGAGCGCCGTGGCCCGCCTCGGCTCCTTCGGCGAGACCCTGGCCGGCTGGCTCGACCTGGGCAGCACGTCCGCCCCCCTCATGGCGGGCGCCATGACCGGCGGCGAGGCCGCCCGGCTGGCCGTCTCCGTGCTGTGCTGGATCGTGCTGCCGGCGGCCGGCGGCGTCGCGCGGGCCGTCCGCAGGGAGGCGGCCTGACCGTCGGCGGTGCTGTTGCGTCCCTCCGGAGGCCGGGTTACGTTGATCGGGTCCAACGCGGGAGCCCGGTGTGACCGGGCTGAGAGGACGGCTATCCATCAGCCGCCGACCGCCAGAACCTGCTCCGGGTAATGCCGGCGAAGGGAGTTGCCGCATGAGTGGCGCGCGCTTTTCCAAGATCTACACCAGTGACCTGCGGGTGCCCGCGCGCGAGGTGCTGCTGTCCAACGGGGAGCGGATCCGCCTGTACGACACGTCCGGGCCGTACACCGACCCGGCTGCCACCACCGACGTCACCCGGGGCCTGCCGGCCCGGCGCGAGGAGTGGATCCTGGCGCGGGGCGACGTGACGGGCTACGACGGGCGGCCGGTGCAGCCGGTCGACGACGGCCGGCCGAGCGCCGCCGCCCGCGACGAGCACGCCTGGCGGGGCGCGGCCCGGCGTCCGCTGCGGGCCGCGGGGGCGCCCGTGACGCAGCTCGCCTACGCCCGCCGGGGAGAGGTCACCCGGGAGATGGAGTTCGTCGCGGTCCGGGAGGGCGTGACACCGGAGTTCGTCCGCGACGAGGTGGTCGCCGGCCGGGCGATCATCCCCGCGAACGTCAACCACCCGGAGAGCGAGCCGATGATCATCGGCCGCAACTTCCTCGTGAAGATCAACGCCAACATCGGCAACTCGGCCGTCACCTCGTCCGTCGAGGAGGAGGTCGAGAAGATGACCTGGGCCACCCGGTGGGGCGCCGACACGATCATGGACCTGTCCACCGGCCGCGACATCCACACCACCCGCGAGTGGATCATCCGCAACTCGCCCGTCCCGGTCGGCACGGTGCCGCTCTACCAGGCGCTGGAGAAGGTCGGCGGGGTGGCCGCCGACCTGTCGTGGGAGGTGTACCGCGACACGCTGATCGAGCAGTGCGAGCAGGGCGTCGACTACATGACCGTGCACGCCGGGGTGCGGCTGGCGTACGTCCCGCTGACCGCCCGCCGCAAGACGGGCATCGTGTCCCGGGGCGGCTCGATCATGGCCGCCTGGTGCCTGGCGCACCACCGCGAGAGCTTCCTGTACGAGCACTTCGCCGACATGTGCGAGATCTTCGCCGCCTACGACGTGGCGTTCTCCCTGGGCGACGGCCTGCGGCCCGGCTCGATCGCCGACGCCAACGACGAGGCGCAGTTCGCCGAGCTGCGCACGCTGGGCGAGCTGACCGCGATCGCCCGCGAGCACGCCGTCCAGACGATGGTCGAGGGGCCCGGCCACGTGCCGATGCACAAGATCAAGGAGAACGTCGACCTGCAGCGCGATCTGTGCGACGACGCCCCCTTCTACACGCTCGGCCCGCTGGTGACCGACATCGCGCCCGGCTACGACCACATCACCTCCGGCATCGGCGCCGCCATGATCGGCTGGTACGGCACGGCCATGCTCTGCTACGTCACCCCCAAGGAGCACCTGGGCCTGCCCGACCGGGACGACGTCAAGACGGGCGTCATCACGTACAAGATCGCCGCGCACGCCGCCGACCTGGCCAAGGGGCACCACCTGGCACAGGCATGGGACGACGCGCTGTCGGACGCCCGGTTCGAGTTCCGCTGGGAGGACCAGTTCGACCTGTCGCTCGACCCCGACACCGCCCGTTCCTTCCACGACGAGACGCTGCCCGCGGCCCCCGCCAAGACCGCCCACTTCTGCTCCATGTGCGGGCCCAAGTTCTGCTCCATGAAGATCAGCCACGACGTCCGCCGCTACGCCGACGAGCACGGCCTGTCCGACTCCGAGGCGCTCACGGCCGGCATGTCCGAGATGTCGGCACAGTTCCGCGACCAGGGCGGCACGGTCTACCTGCCCCTCGCCGACACCTGAGGCGAACGCCCGGTGAAGCGCCGCGGAACTCTGTGACCTTGAAGAGGTGTCGTGCCCGCGCGCTACGGCGCTTGGCCAGGTAGGGGACCTGGCCGCCCCGGCTCCATCGAACCCAGGGCACCAGAAGCCGGGCAGTTCATTCACTCTCATAACACTTTTCCCGTTGCTGACCAAGAAGGGGTGTAAACGACGAAGGGGGTACGGCTGGTGCGTCGCAAACAGGCCGACATCGCTACAGACCCGGAAGCTTTCGAAGCTTTCTACCGACGCCATGTCGACGCGATCACGTCGTTCCTCGCCCGGAGGGTCGCCGATCCGAACACGGTCGCCGACCTGGTGGCGGAGGTCTTCGCAGCGGTGCTCGACTCCGCCCACACCTACCGGCCAGGCCGCGGTAGCGAGATCGCCTGGTTGTACGGCGTGGCTCGCAACGCCCTCTCGGCCGAGCGGCGGCGGGCGTTCAAGGAGACGAGACTGGCCGAGCGGGTGGGCGGACGAAGACCGCTCGACTCCGACGACGTCACCGAACTCGAAGAGCGGATCGACGCGGAGAGCCTGGCCAGACGGGCCTTCCAGGCCATGGCCGGACTGCCGGACGGTGATCGCGCCATGATCGAACTGGTCGTGATCGACCAGCTCACGATCAGCGAGGCGGCCACCGCTCTGGGCATCCGGCACGGGGCCGCCAGAGCCAGACTGCACCGCGCCCGCCGCGCGCTCAGAACCGTGCCAGAGATGGCCCCCTTCGTCCTGGAAGGAATTCAGTGAACTACAAGGAGCACGTGCTGATGGAGCTCAAGGACGAGATCGTGGCTCGCAACAACGACCGGCACCGGCGGGGCAGGCGGCGGCGGCTGATCACCGGGGCGGCGGTGGCCGGGCTCGCGGCGGTCGCGGCCCTTACGGTGCCGTTCCTGAGCGGATCGGAGACTCCGGCCTACGCGGTCACCAAGAACACCGACGGCACGATCACCCTCAAGATCATCGAGTTCAGGGATCCGGCCCAGGTGGAGAAGGACCTGGCGGCAGTCGGCCTGACCGCCGACGTCTCCTACACCAAGCCCGGCACCCGCTGCGCCCCCGAGCGCGGGCAGACCGAAGCCGGTCCCACGTTCTCGAAGGAGGAGCTCAAGAGCAAGGACCCGGAGGTGCACAGGAAGATCCGGGAAGCGATCGAGAACTCGCCGAACGGCAAGGCGTTCAAGCTGGGCGGCGGCGAGCTGCGGATCAACCCGCAGCTCGTCAAGGCGGGGCAGACCGCCGTCATGGAGTTCACCGAGAACGCGGACCAGACCTCGGGCCCGGAGAAGCCGAGGCCCCTGTGGGAATTCAGCGGCTACATCGTCACCGGGCCGGTCAAGCCCTGCAAGGTCATCGACGACCCGTCCTGGGACAAGATGCCCGACCCCAAGAAGAACCCGGAGGCGTACCCGCCGGCGGGTAGCTGACTGCCGCCAGGGGGCACGGCAGCCGGCACCGCCTACCGTGCCCCGCCCGGCGACAGGCGCCGAGATTGAACACCCGCCGGCCGCTTCGCCCGCGCCCCCATCCTGGCCTGCGACCGGCGCCCACGCGCTGTTCCGGGAACCCCCACAGATCTGGTCATTTCCCGGTAAGTTGATCAGCGCTTCCGGACACATGTTCATGACTGAGGAACCAGTTCGCGTGTTGACCCGTCGAGTCGTGCTGTTGGCCGCCGCAGTGCTGACCGTCTTATCCCCCGTTCCCGCCGCCGCGGCCCCGGCCGAGCCGGTCTCGGGCCACGACGACAACCACTTCTGGACGCTCAGGCCGGCCTGATCGCCATGTCCCTTTGCCCCACGCCACCGACGAGCCGCCCCGGAGGGCCGCGGCGATGACGGCGTGGGACGAGGCGGCGGACGTCCCGCGCTTCCGGCTTCTCGGCCCGCTGGAGATCGTCTCGGGCGGCGGCCCCGCCAGGATCACCGCCCACAAGCAGCGCACCATCCTGGCGATGCTCCTGGCGCACGCCGGTGACGCCGTCTCCCTCCCGCTGCTCGTGGACGAGGTGTGGGACGGCCGGCCACCGCCGTCGGCCGTGTCCAACCTGCGCACCTACGTCATGCAGCTCCGCCGGTCGCTGCCCGCCCCGGCCGATCCGCCCGGCGACCGCCTGGTCACCTCGCCGTCCGGGTACCTGCTCCGCCTCGCGCCCGGCGAGCTGGACCTGCGGCGGTTCCAGGCGCTCGTCGGCACGGCGCGGCAGGCCCGCTCCGCCGGCGACCTCGGCGGCGCCGAGCGCGCCTACGCCGACGCGCTCGCGCTGTGGCGCGGCGACGCCGCCGAGGACGTCCGGCTCGGCCCCACCCTGCGGTCCGTCGTCGCCCACCTGGACGAGCAGCGCCTCACCGCCGTGGAGGACCACGTGGAGGTCCTGCTCGCGCTCGGCAGGCATGCCGAGGTGGTCGAACGGCTGCGCCTGCTGGCCGTCCGCCATCCGCTGCGCGAACGCGTCCACGGCGGGCTCATGCTGGCCCTCTACCGGTGCGGCGACACGGCCGGGGCGCTGGAGACGTACGGGCACGCCCGCCGGCTGCTGGCCGACGAGCTGGGCATGGACCCCGGCCCGGAGCTGCGGCGGCTGCACGAGGCGATGCTCCGGCGCGACCGGGACCTGCTGCTCCCCGCCGCGGGCCGCGAGCCGACGGCCCACCAGCTCCCCCTCGACGCGCACGGCTTCACCGGCCGCGACCGGGAGCTGGCGGGGCTCGACGCGCTGCTCGGCGACGGCCCGCCCGTCATCGTGCTGTCGGGTACGGCCGGCGTCGGCAAGACCGCGCTCGCCGTGCACTGGGCGCACCTGGTGCGCGACCGCTTCCCCGACGGGCAGCTGCACGCGAACCTGCGCGGCTTCGACGCCGGCGGATCGGTGCCGCCCCCGTCGGAGACGCTACGCGCGTTCCTGGAAGCCCTCGGCGTGCCGGCCGACCGTGTGCCCGCCGCCTTCGAGGCGCGGCTGGGCCTCTACCGCGGCCTCCTGGCCGACCGGCGGGTGCTCGTCCTGCTCGACAACGCGCGCGACGCCGACCAGGTCCGTCCGCTGCTGCCGGGCTCCCCCACCTGCCTGGTCCTGCTGACCAGCCGCAACCGGCTGACCGGCCTGGTCGCGGCCGAAGGCGCCCGGCCGCTCACCGTCGACCTGCTGCCCACCCCGCAGGCGCGCGAGCTGCTGACCCGCCGTCTCGGCCCGGACCGGGCGGCGGCCGAACCCGAGGCCGTGGAGGAGATCATCGCGCGGTGCGCGCGGCTGCCCCTCGCGCTGGTCGTGGCGGCGGCCCGGGCCGTCACCGAACCCGGCCTGCCCCTCGCCGGCGTCGCCGCCGAGCTGGGCGAGCCGCTCGGTTGCCTGGACGCGCTCGGGACGGGCGATCCGGCCACGGACGTGCGTACCGTGTTCTCCTCGTCGTACCGGGCGCTCGGGGCCGAGAGCGCGCGGCTGTTCCGCACGCTGGGGCTGCACCCCGGCCCGGAGATCTCCGTCGCGGCCGCGGCCGGCATGGCCGGGCTGCCGGTCCGGCGGGTGCGGCCGCTGCTCGCCGAGCTGACCTGGTCCCATCTGCTCACCGAACCCCGTGCCGGCCGCTACGTCCTGCACGACCTGCTGTGGGCGTACGCGGGCGAGTTGGCGCACGCGCACGCCGACGACGCCGAACGCCGCGCGGTGGCGCACCGCATGCTCGACCACTACCTGCACAGCGCCGACGCCGCCGCCTCGGCCCTGGAGCCCCGCCGGGCCTCGATCACCACCACGCCGCCCCGGCCGGGAGTCCGTCCTGAGACCTTCGCCGGCGAGCGGGAGGCGATGGAGTGGTTCGCCGCCGAACAGGCCGTGCTGCTGGCGTGCGTCGGGCACGCCGCGGCCCACGGCTTCCCCCGCCACAGCTGGCGGATCGCCTCCGCCCTGACCACCTTCCACGACCGGCAGGGCCGCTGGCCCGACCTCGTGGCGGCCCTGTACACGGCGGAACGCGTGGTGAACGACCTGCCGGCGCGGGCGCACCTGCACCGCCTGCTCGGCCACATCCACCACAGCCTGGGCGACCTGCAGCGTTCGGTCACCTGCTACCGGCACTCCCTCGACCTGTTCCGGCGCGACGGCGACCGCTTCCAGGAGGCCGGCGCCCTCGTCCGGCTGGGCGAGAGCCACTACGCGGTGGGCGACCGCTACCTCGCGCGCAGCGCCTGGCAGCAGGCGCTGCGCATCCTCGAACGGCACGGCCATCCGGGCGCCGGACCGCTCCGCGCCCGGCTCCGCGCCGTCCACGGCACGTACGAGCCGGTCGGCACGCCGGCCTCCCGCCGCTTCCCGCCCTGCTGAGACCCGCCGCACGCGAACGCCGCCGGACCCGGTGGGGGGCCCGGCGGCGCGTCGCTCAGTCGTCGCCGGCCGTCAGCAGGTGGCCGACACCGAGTAGCACAGGCCACAGGACGTCGTGCCGCCGACCACGTGGCAGGTCCTGTAGTGCTTGTAGGTGTACCGGCAGTAGCAGTACTCCCTGAAGGTCGTGTCGGCCCGAGCCGTGGCCGAGGGCACCAGCCGCTCCAGCAGCCGGTCTCCGAACCGCCCCAACGCGCCGATCATCCGTGTCTCCTTTCGTCAGGCGACCACCTGTCGCCCGACGACGCTATGCCGCCCGCCTACAACGACCCGCACAACGCGCGTACAGCGACAGGCCCGAGTCAGCAGGGGTGGCTCCAGGTGGGGTCCGCCTTCGCCGCGGGCCGGGGCGCCGGCCGCTCCAACGCGCCGATCATCGTGTCTCCCTTCGTCCGGCCGGTCATCTGTCGCCGGACGACGTTAGAGCAGCGGTGTACAGCGCCCCGTACAACGGACGTACAGCGGGGCGAGCGTCACAGGTCCGTGGCGATGATCTTCTCGATGTTCCGCTCGGCGAGGGCGGTGATGGTGACGAACGGGTTGACGGTGGTGTTGCCCGGGATCAGCGCGCCGTCGATGACGTACAGGCCCGGGTAGCCGGCCAGACGGCCGTAGCCGTCGGTGACCCGGCCGAGGACCGCGCCGCCGAGCGGATGGTAGGTGAGGTGGTCGCCCCAGATCTTGTACACGCCGAAGAGGTCGGTCCGGTAGATCGTCCCCTCCTTGGCGTTGATCTTGTCGAAGATGGTCTTGGCCATGTCGATGGACGGCTGCTTCCAGGCGGTCTGCCAGTTGAGCTCGACCCGGCCGGCCGCCGCGTTCCAGCTGAACTGGGCCCGGTGCGGGTTCCTGGTGATCGACAGGTAGAACGAGGCGTACGTCTCGATCCCGGTGGGCAGCGGCGCGACCTCGGCGAACGCGCCGCCGGCGGCCCAGTTGTCGATGCCGCAGCAGGGGATGGCCGACTGGAGGCTGCCGGTCGCGTCCCACATGTGGTTGGCCCTGCCGCACATGACGTTGCCGTTGTCGCCCCAGCCCTTGCCGACCTCGTCGTTCAGGTGGGGCAGCACGCCGGTGGCCTTGAGCTTGACCAGCAGCTTGCTGGTGCCGACACTGCCCGCGGCGAAGAACACCCGGTCGGCGGTCACGGTCTTGGTCGCCGTCACGCCGCCGGTGTCGTCGAGCTGCTCGATGGTCACCGCGTACCGGCCGCCGGCCGGGGCGACCGAGGTGACCCGGTGCAGCGGCGAGACGGCGACCCGGCCGGTGGCCCTGGCCCGGGCCAGGTAGGTCTGCTGCAGCGACTTCTTGCCGTGGTTGTTGCCGTAGAGGATCTCGCCGGCCAGCGCCGACTTGGGGACGGTCCCGGCGGCCTCCTGCTTCATGTAGTCCCAGTCGTACACGTCCGGCACGAAGACGAACGGGAAGCCCGAGCGCTGGGCGTGCTTGCGGCCCACGCGGCCGTACTGGTAGCAGGCCGTCGTGTCGAACCAGGCCGGGTCGATGAGGCCGACGCCGAGCCCGGCGTTGGCGCGCGGGTAGTAGACGTCGTACATCTCGGCGGCGTTCACCGACGGCAGGACGGCGGCGAAGTTCTCGCGTCTGGGGGTGACCGCCATGCCGCCGTTGACGAGCGAGCCGCCGCCGACGCCGCGCCCCTGGTAGACCGTGATGCCGCCGAACTCCTCGGCGTCCAGGATGCCGGTGTAGCGCGGGATGTCCCGGTCGATCGGGAAGCCGAGGAAGTAGTTGAGCGGGGCCTTGGTCCTGGTGCGCAGCCAGTACGACCGGTAGTCGGGTTCGCGGGTGTTGCAGAAGATCTTGCCGTCGGAGCCGGGTGTGTCCCAGGCCCTGCCCATCTCGATCATGTGCACGTCCACGCCCGCCTGGGCGAGGCGCAGGGCGGCGACGGACCCGCCGTACCCGGTGCCGATCACCAGGGCCGGCACGTGCGCCCCGGACACGATCGACGCGGTTCGGGCCTGGGCCGCGGGAGCCCGGCCGGCCAGGGCCGCGGCTCCCAGAAGTGAGCCGGTTCCAGCGATGAACCCACGGCGCGAGACTCCATGGGAACCGGCACGGACAGAGGTGTTGTCACTCATGCGGCGTTCCTCACTCTTGAGGAGGAGAAGGTGCTACATCTGCTCGCGCCCTGGGTGAAGATGGTGTTCTGTCCGATCGCCTGCCGAGGTCGTCGTTAGGTCATGGCGTGCCTCCTCGCTCGCCGGACGGCGTGGCGCCGCTGGGCAGCACGCACGCCGTGTCGAGGCCCAGCACGTGGTTGAGCCGGCCGAACGCCAGCCAGGAGCCGATCGACATGCTCAGCTCGACGATCTCCACCTGGCTGTAGTGCGTGGTCATCCGGGCCCAGAACTCCTCGTCGAGCCCGTGCGGGTCGAGGGCGTACCGCTCGGCGTATTCGGCGGCCAGCCGGGTCCGCTCGTCGAAGGCGGCGGTGGTGCGCCACTCGACCACCGCGTCGGCGAACTCCTCCTCCACCTTCAGCCCGTCGCGTTCGGTACGCCAGTCGAGGCAGAACGCGCATCCGTTGATCTGCGCGATCCGCAGCCGCGCGGCCTCGAACTCGCGCAGCCCGAGCGTCGTGTGGGCGTACACCGCCAGCGAGAAGTTCGAGGCGGCGACCCCGATGCCGGGGACCATCTCGCCCCACACGTACGCGATGGGGTCCTTGCCGTCGGGGATGTCGATTCTCACCGTTGCCTCCTTCCGAGCCGGCCGGCCGCGGGGCGGAGCGGGACGTCGAGCCCGTCGTACAGGCCCGGTCCGGCCGCCACGAGCCAGTCGATGGCGTTCACCAGCCGACCGGCCGCCGTGGCGTTCCCGCCCGCGGACCGGTTGCCGTCCTCGTCCGTCGCCTCGACCGTCACCTCGATCCGCGGCCGTCCCTCGACGATCACCCGGTGCGCCCCCTCCCCGCCGGGCGGCATCGGCCAGTCCGGCGCGCACGACGGGTGGATCCGGGTGACGTGCTCGATCACGATGAGCGGCTCCCCGCCGACGATGCCCTGCACCTCGAACCGCACCGCCCCCTGGGTGCCCGCCGCGAACTCGCCCATCGCCCTGGTGGACACGCTCGCCTCCAGCGGGCGCCGGTCCACGCTCTCGCGGATCCCGTCCAGCTCGACGCCGAGGGCCCTGGCCATCAGCCGCACCTGCCCGCCCCACACCATGGCCGGGACCGTGGGCGCCAGCATGGGCGGCTCGTAGTCCATCGCCTGGCCCATCCCGACCAGGTAGCGGACCGAGTCCTCCTGGTCGTAGGTGGTGTAGTCGAAGATCTCCTGGCAGCGGATCGCGTCGATGGTGCTCCCGAGCCCGCTGATCAGCAGCGGCAGCACGTCGTTGCCCCAGCCCGGGTCCACTCCGGAGACGAACAGCGATCCGCCGCCCTCGTCGATGGCCGCCAGCACCTGCCGCCGCGTCTCGGGCGGGGCGTTGCGCTGGTCGTACAGGGCGTACAGCGACGGCGTGACGACCACGGCCCCCGCCCGGACGGCCCGGACGATGTCGGCGAGGGCGTCGTCGGGACGGATGTCGCCGGACGCCGCGTAGACCACGGCGCGCGGACCGGTGGCGAGCACCGCCGCCACGTCATCGGTCGCCGTGACCCCCAGCTCGCGGCCGAGGCCGCCCAGCTCGCCCGCGTCGCGGCCGGTCTTGCCGGGGTCGTGGACGAGCACCGCGGTGAGTTTCAGCGCCGGATGGGCGTCCACGGCACGGATGGCCGCGCGGCCCACGTTGCCGGTGCCCCAGACGATCGTGGCCACCATGGCCGGAGCGTAACAAGCGCTTGGTTAGGTGTACAGAGCGGAGGCGCCGCGTTGTGCGCGGGAGGTGGACCTACGCTGGGTCGCGTGCCACACCGCGACGACGTCCCCACGCTCTACCTCGAAGCCCGCGACCACTACCAGGCCATCGTCACCGTCACCCGCGACGGCGCGACGGTCCTCGGCCTCAGCGTCGACGCGCGCCGAATGGCACCAAGAGGACCTTGTACTCGTTCGCGTCGGCGAACTCCCCCACCCTGACCCCCGAGAGGACACCCCCATGGACGGGACCACACTGGCGCGAGCGGCCGACGAGTGCGGCGGATTCCTGCGCGCGGCGGCGGACCGGGAGTGGGCCGCGATCCCGGTTCCCGGGATGGACCGGAACGTCGCGCAGGTCGTGGCCCACATCAGCGAATGCCTGTTCTGGTACTCCACCGACCTCGTCGCGGGCGACCGCGAGCTCGACACCGTGGAGATGAGCGTCCGGCCCGGGTCCGAGCCCGCGGATCTCGTCGCCACCCTGGCCACCTCGGCCGCCCTTCTCACCCGCGTCGTGGACACCACCCCACCCGAGGCCCGCGGCTGGCACCCCCACGGCCTCGCCGACGCGTCGGGCTTCGCGGCCATGGCCTGCGACGAACTGCTCGTCCACACCGCCGACGCGGGCCAGGCCCTCGGCCGCGCCTTCACCCCCTCGGCGGACCTCGCCGAGGCGACGCTGCGCCGCCTGTTCCCCTGGGCGCCCTCCGGCACGGACCCGTGGACGACCTTGCTCTGGGCCAACGGCCGCGCCGACCTGCCGGGCCACGAGCGCCAGATCGGCTGGAGATGGCACTGCGCCCCCTTGGCCGAATGGGACGGCACCAACCCCGCCCACCGACCCTCGACGTGACCGTCCCCATCCGCCTCGCGCCGACCGCGGCCCTCAGCGCAGGGACTGGGCGTGACGGAACAGGCCCTCGGGGTCGTGGGCGGCCTTCACCTCCCGCAGCCGCGGCAGGTTGCTCCCGTAGTACGCCGACGCCCAGTCCTCCAGGTCGGCGTCGGGGTAGTTGGGGTAGACCGCGCCGGAGGCCCACGGCGACAGCCGCGCCCACGACCGGCACAGCCACGCGTGCGCGTCCCGTCTGCGGCTGTCGGTGGCACGGAATCCCACCTGGACGGCCTGTTTGAGCAGGAAGCGCGGGGCGCGGTGGACGAAGGCGCTCGCGCCGGGGGCGACGCGGGCGATCGCGCCCGCCCACGGCACGAACTCCAGGTCCCGGATCTCACCGCGCACGCGGTCGGCGGCCAGCCGTTCCAGCAGGTCCTCGACGGCCGTCCGGGGCAGGTGCCCGTCGAAGAAGCCCGACTTGTTCAGGCGCAGCCCGGGCCGCTCGCCGTGTGGCAGCTCCGTGACGGCGCCCTCCCCGCCGTCGGCGTAGGCGTGGTGGCAGGCGGCCGCGGCGCCTTCCAGACGGGTGAGCCGGAGCCGGTCCAGCGGCGCGAGCTCGCCGACCAGCTTCCTGGCCCGCTCCTCCGGCCCGGCCACGACGCCGAAGAGCACGGCGTAGGGCGGTTCTTCGGGCTCGTCGCCGGAGATGACGGCGATCTCCAGGTTGACCTCGTCCGGCGCGTCGGGCGCCCAGTGCTGCCACGCGTCGACGAGATCGGCGGCGCGGCCGAAGTCGCAGACCGCCTGGACGGCGGTGACCGGCACGATGGGCCGGGTACGCAGCGTGATCCGCGTGACCACGCCGAAGTTGCCGGCACCGGCTCCGCGCAGCGCCCACAGCAGGTCGTCTCCCGCCTCGGCGATCCGCCCGTCGGCCAGGACCAGGCGGGCCGCCAGCAGGTGGTCTGCGCCCAGCCCGTACAGGCGGCTGAGCACGCCGTACCCGCCGCCCAGCACCGCCCCCACCACGCCGACCGTGGGACACCAGCCGCAGGGCACCATGCGCCCGTGCTCGGCCAGGCGGCGGGCCAGCTCGCCGATGGTCACGCCGGGCCCCACCCGCACGCTCTCCGCGCCGACCTCGATCGACTTCATCGCGCCGAGGTCGACGAGCAGCCCGGTCGTGGAGGAGTGCTCGGCGAAGCTGTGGCCGCCGCCGCGCAGCGCGAACGGCAGGCCGCGCGCGCGGGCGAGCTCCAGGACGCTCACCACGTCCGCCTCCGAGGCGCAGCAGGCCACGGCCGCGGGCAGTGCCTCGGCGAGCGTGCCGAGGAAGGCCTTGCGCCTGGCCTGGTAGCCCGGCTCGCCGGGGTGGATCATGCGCGTCACCGCCTGGCCGCCTTCCCGGTCTGCAGCGCGTACAGCTCGGCGTAGCGTCCACGCAGCGCCAGCAGCTCGTCGTGCGTGCCCTCCTCGGCGATGCGCCCCCGGTGCAGCAGGTAGATGTGGTCGGCGTGCCGTACGCTCGTCAGCCGGTGCGTGATGAGCAGGACGGTCCGCTCCCCCGCGATCTTGCGAAGCGTCTCGTAGACGGCGTACTCCGCCTTGGCGTCCAGCGGCGCCGTCGGCTCGTCCCAGATCAGCAGGGGCCCGTCGCGGAACAACCCGCGCGCCACGGCCAGGCGTTGCCACTGCCCCGCCGACAGCTCGTGACCGCCCCTGAACTGCTTGGACAGCAGGGTGCTCCACCCGGCGGGCAGGCCGGCGACGACGTCGTCGGCCGCGGCGAGCGAGGCGGCCTCGCGCAGGGCGTGGTCTGCCGGGTCCGGGCGGTCGTGGCGGCCCATGCGGACGTTCGTCCTGGCGTCGTGCGGCCAGCGGACCGGGTGCTGCGGCACCAGGACCACCCGGTCGGCCAGGGTGTCCGGGTCCAGGCCGGCGCTGTCGAGCCCGTCCCACCGCATGACGCCGCTGGTGGGCCGGTAGAGCCCGGCCAGCAGCCTGGCCAGCGTGGTCTTGCCCGAACCGTTCTCCCCCACGAGCGCGATCGTCTGACCTGCGTGGACGGTCAGGTCGATCTCCCGCAGCGCGGGGCGCCGGCTGCCCGGATAGGTGAAGCCGACGCCGTGCAGGGTGATGCGCTCGGGAGAGCGCGGAGCGGCCGTACCCCCGGCCGGTCGCCTCCTGGCCTCGGCGTCGGCGAGGAAGTCCTGGTAGTCCGCCACGTACAGGGACTGCTCGAACAGCTGGTTGGCCGCCTGGGCGAGCTGCCTCAGCGCCGCGGCCGCCACCCTGACGGCGATCACCGCGGCGCCCGCCCCCGCCAGCGCGATCCAGCCGGCGTGCAGCATCAGCCCGAGCACGGCCAGCACCCCGGCCATCGCCAGGCCGCCCGCCGCGCGGCCCGCGGTCCTGGCCCGCGCCATGGACAACCCGACCCGCGTCTCCTCCGCCTTCAGCACGTCCGCCGCCTGGCGGTACTCGGCGAGCACGTACGGCTGGGCCTGGCAGGCCCGCAACTCGCCCGCCGGTTCGCGCTCGGTGGCCAGCTCGGCGAGCATGTCCACCCGGCGGTTCAGCGTGACCATGCCTCTCATGCCCGCGTATCCGCGCTGCGCGGCCTTCAGCACCGCCCACGCCTCCGGGACCACGCTGACCACCAGCAACGGCACCAGCAGCGGGTGCAGGACGGCCAGCCCGGCGGCCGCCGCAGTCACCCCGCAGGCGGCGCCGAGCAGGTCGACGGTGTTGCCCGCCGCGCGGTCGAGGTGGAACAGCCCGCGGTCGCGGGCCCGGTGCAGGCCGTCGTAGAAGTCCACGTCGTCGAAGTCCGCGAGTTGCACGCCGAGGGCGGCGGCGAACAGCCGCTCCTCCGCCGCCCGTCGCAGTGCGGGCTCCAGCCGCGCCCTGGCCAGCTCCACCGCCGCCTCGGCCGCGCCGCGCAGGGCCACGATCGCGGCGACCAGGGCCAGGCCGGGCACCGCCGCCACCAGCCGGTCGGGCGCCGCCCCCGTGGCCAGCAGTTCCTCCAGCACCGCCGTGGTCGCCAGCAGCCCGCTGGCCGTCGCGGCGCCCGCGGCGAGCTGGAGGACGAGGATGGTGAGCGCGGGCCACCGCCCGCACTGCCAGATGAGGCGCAGCACCGGTGCGGTGAGCGCCGGCAGCCGCCGCAGCGTACGCCGGGGCCCGTCCGGCCGGTCCAGATGCCAGTACGGAGTGACCAGCTCCTCCTCCACGTCGCTCACTCCAGGTCCGGGAGCAGGACGGAAGGCACGGCATGGTCCGGGTGCATGCGCAGCAGCTGGTAGGCCACCCCGCCCAGACCGGGCAGCAGACCCGGCGCGAAGACGTCCCTGGCCAGGCCACTGACCGGGCCGTTGGCCTCCAGGCTGCCCAGGATGTGGGCGTCCAGCCGCGCCCGATCCACCGGCGCGACCCCGGCCGCCCGCGCGTGCTCGATCACTTCCCAGGACCCGAGATCGCCGTGGCAGAGCGTGTGGTTCCAGCCGGTGCCGTCGGCCCAGCAGGAGGCGGCGGCGCGCTCCAGCCGGTCGAGCCATCGGGTGCCGCCCTCGCGGGCCAGCCGGTCGGCGGCGACGATCCCGACCCCGCCCGCGCCGTGGCACCACGCGGCGGCGGTGAAGCCGTCACCGCGCAGGTCCACCCAGCCGCGCTGGTCCGGGTCGTAGAGGGTGTCCTCGTAGGCGAACGCCGCCTCGGCGAGCTCCCGCAGACCGTCGGGGCCGCCGGGGGATTCCGCCAGCCGCGACAGGGCCCAGCCGATGCCGGTGGCGCCGTGGGCCAGCCCGCCGAGACCCTGCGGGAAGCGCGGGCTGGGCCAGCAGGCGCCACCCGGGCGACGCTCCGCCAGACCCGCGAGGCGTGCTCCGATCGACCGGGCCAGCTCGGCCCACCGGGCTTCGCCGGTCTGCTCGCCCAGCCGCAGGAGCGGGACGATCGCCCCCGCCATCCCGGAGAGCAGGTCGTAGCTGTCGTCGGCCTCGATCGACTCCGGCAGCAGCTCGGCCAGCGCGAGGGCGCGGGCCGGCGCCTCCTCTCCGGCCACGCCGAAGGAGCGCAGCAACAGCCAGCCCCACACCTGCGAGGTGATCCCGAGGTAGGCGCCGGGGGGCTCCGGCCGCATCCGCATGTCCTCCCGCCGCTTGGCGGCGTCGCGGTCCTCCGCGAGGCGGACGGTGCGCAGGACCGCCTCCAGGAGGCCGGACAGCTCCTCGATCGGCTCGGCCCGGCCGCCTGCCGCCTCCCGGATGTAGGCGGTCAGCAGGACCGCGACGCCGTGTGCCCCGCCGTACAGGTCGGCCGACAGCGGCTGCACGGCCCAGCCGGTGGGGTTGAGCACCGGCGTGATCCAGGTGACCGTGCCGTCCGCGCCGCGCACGGCGCTGTCCAGCACGCCGCGCATGATGCCGGCCGCGGCCGCGCGCCGCCGGGGCTCCAGGCGGTCGGTACGGATCAGGCCGGGCGAGAGCCGCTTGTCCTCCGGCATCCAGCCCTCGTTGAGGTAGGCGCTGACCAGGGCCGCCTGCGCCACCCGGCGGTCCAGG
Source organism: Nonomuraea muscovyensis (assembly GCF_014207745.1). Classification (NCBI taxonomy): domain Bacteria; kingdom Bacillati; phylum Actinomycetota; class Actinomycetes; order Streptosporangiales; family Streptosporangiaceae; genus Nonomuraea; species Nonomuraea muscovyensis. Next base: position 3,071,436 of record NZ_JACHJB010000001.1, on the reverse strand, counting down.
CCGTGGTCGCGCGCCCGCCATCGGGCCACGGCGTCGGCGATCAGGTCGCGTTCCGGGCCGCACCTGGTGCCCGCGGGGCCGCGCAGCACGCCGACGCGCGGAGTGGTGTCGAACATCGGGATGTCACCGTGGCACAGCTCGTCCACCTCGGCGGCGATGATGGCGGGGTCGCCGGGAGCGCCCGGCACGTTCTCCGACATCTTGGCCAGCAGCGCGGCGGCCCTGGCGCGGGCGGGCGCCTCGTCGTGCAGCGCGACGGGATGCCAGAGCATGCGGCCCAGCTCCGCGTACGACTCGGTGGAGCGCAGCACCGCGCGGACCGGGCAGTCGGCGAAGCCCGCCAGCAGCGGCTCCAGCTTGCCCGACCGGTCCAGTTCGGTCAGGCGGCCGTCGAGCTCGTCGAATCCGGCGATGATCACGTCCCAGTAGTGGCCGAGCACCGCCTCGGGGCTGGGATGGTTGGCCGCCGGAGGCAGCTCCACCCGCTCGGTGCCCATCCGGGGGTCGTCGGTGCCCGCGCCGAGCACCACCGGCAGCTCGACCTGCGGCTGCTGGCCGGGCAGCGCACCCGCCGCCGACATGTCGACGCCCCGCCAGCCCAGGGCCACCCCTCGTCCCGGGAGCAGCCCGGTGCGCATCACCGAGGTGTCCACCAACTCCACCGCCAGGTCCACCGCCTGGCCGTACCCCGAGGGGCGCGCCGTGGCGTGCGGGGTGAACAGGGACTCGCAGTCGACGACCACGGGGTGCGGTCCGGCGGCGATGAGGTTCTCGGCGTGCAGGTCGCTGCCGCCGAGCAGGCGCATGAGCGCCAGCCAGTGGCCCATGCCGCGGTAGAACGCGCGCAGCTCTCCGGCGTCGGCGCAGTGACGGTGCTCGATGTGCTCGGCCCAGCCGTACCCCTGCCGGGTCACGACCGCGGGCACGCGCATGGTGGAGGCGCCGAGGTGGGTGAGCAACTCGGCGAGCGCCGCGTCCACCGCCAGCGAGCGTGGCTTGTAGAGGACCCGGCCGTCCTCGCCGTGCAGCACGACGACCGTCTGTCCGCCCCGGTGGCTGTCTCCGGCGCCGAACTCGACGCGGTCCAGCTCGCCCGACGGTGCCGCCGGAAGCGCGGCGAGCGCCGCGCGGTCCCCGGCGAAGCGTTCGGCGAAGCGGTGGGCGGCCTCGCATCGATGGCGTATCACCGTCGTGAGCCTGGCCATCATGCCGGGGTACGGCCCCGCCAAGCCGCGCCAGAACGCCGGTTCGGCGACGCTCCGTTTCCATTCCTCCCATCGGGCGGCGGAGTCGGCGGCGGTCAGGCGCCCGGACAGCCGGGCGGCGTTCAGCTCCAGCACCAGCACCCTGGTGATCCTGCGGCGGACGTCCTCCTCTACGGACCGCGCGGAGCCTGCCAGGATGGCGGCGCGCTCGGCCACGGCGAGGCCGGTGAGCGCCCCCAGCCGGGCCTCCAGGTCGGCCAGAGCCGGTCCGATCAGCGGGTCCAGCGGAGGGTCGAACTCACCGGCCATGTGCTCCCGTCCCCGCTCAGCAGCAGTAACGGGTGTAGGAGCCCGAGCAGGCGGTCCCGCACTTGCCGGAGTAACCCGGCCCGGTCATGGTGATCTCGGACTCGACGTACATGCCGGGCAGCAACGGGCCGACCGGGCTGTCCGGCTCGTCGCCCGACCTCCAGGCGGCGATGATCTCCTCGGCCCTTTCAAGGGTGATGGTCATGTTTGCTCCCTTCTCGGACTTGGCGCCATGATCTGTTGCCGGGCCCGGGACCGGTAGCCGCCATAACTGCGTCCTTGACATGACATGTCGGATATGAAAAAGACAGTCGTGATCACCGTTTCTGTAGTGGACGACGACCGGATGCTCATCGAGGGGCTGGCCGCCTGGCTGGCCGGCGTACCCGACGTACGGCTGACCGGATGGGCCGCGACCGTCGAGGAACTGCTCGCGACGGAGCCGGAACCGGCCGACGTGGTGCTGCTCGACCTGCTGCTCGCCGACCGCTCCGACCCCGTGGACAACCTGCGCACGCTGGTGCGGCTGCGGCGGCGGGTGCTCGTCGTCAGCGTGGTCACCTCGGGCGACATGGCCAGGCAGATGATCCGCGCGGGAGCGGGCGGGTACCTCACCAAGGACCACGACCTGGCGGCCCTGGTGGCGAAGGTCCGGGAGGTGGCGAAGGAGGAGGTGGCCATCTCCCCCGAGCTGGCGCTGGGCTGGCTGGCCGACCAGGACGCCGATCGGCCCGCCCTGTCCCCGCAGGAGCGTGCGGTGTTGCTCGCCTACGCCTCGGGCATGACGCTCATCGCGGCGGCCCGCAGTGCCGGGGTGCAGCCGGGGACCGCCAGGAACTACCTGGAACGGGTCAAGGACAAGTACCGGAAGGCGGGCCGTCCCGCGTACACCAAGCTGGACCTGGCCGCCCGCGTCAGGGAGGACGGCCTGGCCACCTGAGCCCTACGCACGGTCCGGCCACCTGAGCTGCACGCACACTCCCTCGCCGGGAGCCGCGATGATCTGCGCGCTTCCGCCGATCTCGCGCATGCGCCCGACGACCGACGAGCGCAGCCCGTAGCCGGGCTCGACCCGGCCGGGATCGAAGCCCCTGCCGCGGTCGACCACGCGAACGGTGACCACACCGTCCACCGCGACGGCGGTGAGCCAGGCCTCCCGCTCCCCGGAGTGCCTGGCCACGTTGTTGAGCGCCTCCGCACCGGCCTCAGCCATGGTCGCGGCCACGTCGGCGGGCAGGTCCTCGGGCAGCCCCTCGGCGGCATGGCGCACGCACAGCCCCAGCGCCGCCGCCCTGGCCACGACGCGGGCCAGCGCGTGGCTCAGCCCGGTGGCGGAGCCCGCCTCGTCCTGCAGGATCAGCGCCCGCACATAGGAGGCGTCGGCCGCGCACCGCCGCCGCACCTCCTCCGTGTGGTGATCCAGCCCTCCTCGGGCGATCGCGGTCAGTGTGGCCAGGACCGTGTCGTGGAGCTGCCGGTAGTGCGCCAGCCGCGCCCGCTCGGCGACCCGCTCCGCCTCGGCCGCCAGCCGCTGATCGGCCACCTCGTCCAACCGCGTGGCCTGGGCGGCCAGGTAGCGGCGGATGAAGAAGACGATGACCGCGAACCAGACGTAGCTGTTGACCCGAACGGCCAGCTCCAGCGCGGGCGGGAAGCGCTGGCCGAGATCGCCGGCGTGCGCGACCGCGTAGACCGCGATCGGCGGCAGCAGGGCGGCGAACTGGACAGGACGCCGGCTGACCGCGCCGATGAGCGCTCCTGTCGCCAGCAGGGCGTGCGAGGACCAGTTGGACACGCACGTCCCCGACTCGGGCAGGCAGGCACCGGTCACGCCGACCATGAAAAGGCAGGTGGCCAGGACGTCGATCACCACGGCCCGGGGCGCGAACCAGCCGCGCCGCGCGACCCAGTGGAACAATGTCACGTTCCACACCAGAGCCAGGGCCAGCAGCACCGCGTTGCGGCCGCGGTCGGAGAAGAGCGCCTCCTCGGCGAACAGGCTCGCGCACGCGGGCAGCAGGTAGCTGAGCCGCTGCAGCATCAGCAGCATCGCCACGAACCGGTGCACCCGCTCGCCGCTGGGCCTGGCCGCCAGGAACAGCGGATCCCGCCAGCCGAGCGACTCCCGCCCGCCCCCCGGGGCCTGTCCGGCGGTGTCACGTGCGGGTGGTGGCTGCATGTGGAGTGACGCCCTTCTGCCGAGCCGGCTTCAAAGATCCATCGAGCGCGTCGTGATCTCAAGCGCGGGCCGGATACGGACGTCCAAGTCACCGCAATAGCGCATGCCGCGTTCCACGATGTGACGCAGAGGCGCAGCACGCCAAACCCGCCAATCCCCAAAGCCTCGCCAGGCCGCGACATTCATATGGCAATATCCCTCGAATGGCGCACTATCACCATATACACAGAAAGAACGGCCATTGTCACTTCATTCCCCACGCCCCTCCTCATAGCCTGGCCGTATCGCCGCGACTGCCGAACGAAATGCGCAGGCGCCGATCCTGAGGAGAAACCCATGGTGAGCACACAACGCCTCATCCTGCTGAGCGCGACGCTGGTCGCCGCCTCCGCCCTGGTGCCGGCCGCGGCCTCCCAGTCCTCGGCCGCAACCGGTTCAGCCCGTACGGCGGCGACGAACGTCTCACCGGCGACCCCGAGCCCCGAAGAAATGCCGAAAGAGTACTGGAGCGCCTACAAAAAGGGTTACGGCGACGCCAAGGACTGCGACAAGGGCGCGGGCTTCTCCTATGACGGAACCGACTGGGACCGAAAAGGCTGGGTCGACGGATACAACGCCGGCCACGAACGCTACTGCTAGCCGGTTGCCCGCGTCCTACACCCAGCTCACACGGCGATGACCCGGCGTCGTCCTCCGGATCCAGAGGTACCCGAGGTGGAGGTCCGGCACATCGACCACCCCAACCCCACGGCACAGGGCGACATCTTCTGCGACGGGAACCACCTCGCCCACGTCAACACGGCACTCCACGAGATCGGCTGGCTGCCCGGCAAGGGGTGGAACCGGCGCACGGCGCGAGCCGGCCAGACGCGGACGCGGACCCTCATCGAGGTGCTCCCCATGCGGGCCGCGGGGATCCGCCGCTTCTCGGCGTTCACCGGCGAGGAGTCGGCGTTGACCGGCGAGGAGGAGTTCGTCCTCGCCCCCGGCACGCAACTCGAGGTGACGGACGTCAGACCGAGCGCGGCGGCCTGTGCACCGTCACGCCGGCCGAACCGACAGCACCTGGCGGCGTGAGACCCGTCAGGGGGCGATCGTGATAGATCGGGGCAGCGCTAGCATGTGCGCCATGCATCCGCCGGCGCCGCCCACCCCATGGAGTCAGCCGCCCCCACCCGGTCCCTCCGGGGCACAGGCGCATCTCCTCCTCGACGTGAAGCGCCACTGGCTCGGGTTCATGCTGGCCATGATCACCCCGACGATCGTCATCAACGGCCATCCGATGCCGGGCCGGTGGGGCCGCAACGCGATCCCGCTTCCGCCCGGCCAGCACCACCTCAACGTCCACCTGCCCTATCTCCTCCCCGCACAGATCGGCCCCGCGGACCTGACGATCTGGCTCCAGCCCGGGACGGCGCTCGAAGTCGAATACCGAGCCCCCCTGTGGGCCTACTCCCGAGGCGCCCTCGGCCCCGCCCCCCAGCCATGGAACGGGAAGGGCTGCATGATCACCCTTCTGGCGGTCGCGGGCGGCGGGCTGGCACTCCTGCTGGCGCTGGTCGTCATCACGGCACTCTCACTCAGCTGAGCGACCCCGGGTGCGGATCACCCCGTCCAGTCACCCCGTCCAGGCCGGATCGCGGCCGATGAGGCCGAGCAGGCGGTCGAAGGGCGGGGCATCGTCCGGCACCGCCACCGGCGGCCCGAAGGCACCGCGCTGCCTGCCCATCTCCGCCATCTGCTCAGTGAAGTGCAACGCCCGCGAGACCACCTCGGGGTCCGGCTCGTACTCCTGACCGGTGGCCCTGGCCAGATCCCAGCCGTGCACCACCATGTCGACGAGGTACATGTGGGCCAGCGCGGTCATCGGCAGGCCCATGGCGGGGCTGGTCCCCTCCCACGCCTCGGGCCGCGACCAGGCGGCGAGCGTGCGCTCCGTACGCTCGGGGAAGTCACCCGCGTAGGGCCCCTGCTCGACGCTCGGCCCCCCGCGCCCCAGCGACTCGAACAGCTCCGCCACCCACTCAAGGTGGTTGACCAGGTCCTTGACGTCGAACTTCGCGCACGGCGTCGCCGACCCGAACTGCTCGCGCCGCACCCCACGCACCAGCCCCGCGGTCCGTTCGGAGGCGCGCGTCATCAACGGCATCATGTCTTCCATGGCAGCAAGCGTGCCCCGCCGGTCCGAGTCACGGCTTGTAGAAACGCGACAGCGCGGCTGGGTCAACCCGTACGCGGGGCTCAACGCCTTCGATTTCGCCCACCAGGCGCCGTCGCCCGACATCGCGGCGTACGTGGACCACTTCTGGGTCGTCACGTGGACCGACCTCGCCGAGCCGTACGAACAACGCATCGTCGCGCACCCCACCGTGAACATGACGATCACCCACGACTTCCACCGGATCGCGGGAGTGATCAGGGGCGGGTTCTCCTACACGATGCGGGGCAGCGGCCGCGTGCTCGGCACCCGCTTCCGCCCCGGCGGCTTCCGGCCGTTCCTCGGCGGCCCGGTGTCCCGGCTGACCGGCCGCTTCGTGGAGATCGGCGAGATGTACGGCCCGGCGGGCGCGACCATGGTCGAGCATGTCCTGGCCGAGCCCGATGCCCGGGCCGCCATCGCGCTCACCGAGAAGTTCCTGCTGAGCCTTTCGCCGGAGCCGGATCCGCTGGCGGAAGAGGTCGCGGCACTGGTGGCGGTGGTGGAGAACGACGTGTCCGTGACCAGGGTCGACGAACTGGCCGCCCGATCGGGGCGCTCGGTGCGCTCGCTGCAACGGCTGTTCCGGGACCATGTCGGCATCGGCCCCAAGTGGGTGATCCGCCGCTTCCGGCTGCACGAGGCCGCTGAGCGGATCCGCCAGGGCCTCGACCTCGCCACGCTGGCCGCCGAACTCGGCTACACCGACCAGGCCCACCTCACCCGCGACTTCACCGCCGCGGTCGGCATGCCACCCGCGACCTACGCCCGCCTCACCCGGGCCTGACCTTCGGGACCGCGGTCGATGCGGCACCCGCTTCAGCGGTGGGGCTGCACGATGATCCGCAGACGGCTCCTAGCTATGACCCCGAGAAGCGGCCGTGCGATGAGTGCGGTGGCAGAGGACGTGGAGCACACCATCGAGGAGACCCTGGCGCGCCACACCCACGAGCTGGGGCGGGAGTCGTCAAAGCGGCTCACCCTTGATCGCTAACATGTAGGTATATACCCTGTCCCGGACCTACGCTGCGGCATGGAGGGCTGGCATGGGCGAGTTCGATGGGATCGACGTGAATTTCTCGGCACCTATGGGCGCCGCCGAGGATTCGGCGTCCATGCGGACGGGATTCAAGCTGGCCGCCGACGACCTGTCCGTCGCCAAGCTACCCGTAGTGGGGATGGGGGTGGTCGGTGAGCTGTTCCGCTGGAAATACAACGAGGCTGTCGAATCGGACTTCGATAACGCCCTACGCGGGTTGAAAGCGGCTCATCAAATGGGTGTCGCGTTCTACAACAACGGCGTCATTTATGCAGACGTCGAGAAGATCACCGGCGCTCAGATAACCAACCTCAAGCGCGATGTCGGCGAACTATTCGAAACGAACCCACCCGCCACGTATCAGCCCGCCGAGCCTTCGTGGATCAAATCGAACCAGCACGAGGGTCATTTTGAGGGAAGAAACCCCCTTCGCACCATGGCCACATCCGCCGCACTCCTCACCGTAATGGACTGGCACAAGATCAAGGGACCGGTGTCACAACTGGCCAAATCGAGCGCTGGAATGTACGCATTGGGCACATTCGCCTCGAGGATGACCGTGCAAGGTCTCATGGTCATGGCACTGGCCGGTCTGTTCGTCATCCCCTCCGACGAGGCGATCGACAAGGCGCTCTACGCCTACGGCGACGCGCGATCCAAGGTCAAGGATCTCAGGGATGCCGCGTCGGCGATTCCTGGCCGATTCGAGACGTGGAAGGGGCCGGCCAGCAAGGCGGCCGAAACTCGCCTGGAGGACTTCAACGAGGCGCTCAAGAGGTATGAGGCATATCTGATCATGCGTACCGACACCCTCCGCGTCACGGTCAAGGCGCTGGACACTGCGTATGCCGTGATGCTCGGAGTGGTGGGCGCCCAGGTCCTGCGAATCTTGGTCCTCTTCGCTCTCTCGACATACAACCCGACGCTTATTGCGGCGAAGGAGGCATCGGCCATGCAGCTCGCTGCGTCGTTCGCCGAATTCGGGAAGAGGGTGAAGGGAGTGTTCTTGTCCGCGGGTATCGCCATGGGTCTGGCAGGTTCACTGAGCCTCTTGGGAGAGTTCGACACGGAAGTCATCGGTTACGGGGAGCAGAAGCCGCTGCCGAGCCCTTGAGGTTTTCTCAGCGAACCGATCTCTGCGGCGTTGCGCGGTTCGGCTCAGCGAGGTGCTATCAGCGAAACAGTTCAGGCGAATTGGGATTTGTCGGACGCCGCTGGTGGCGAGAGCGGTTCCACTCGGGCCGCACCTGACCGACGGCAGTCAAAGGCGGGCGCTTCCTCCGCTGATCTTTGTCAGGGGTGGCGGCTAGCATGCCCGCCATGTCTTCTTCTCGATCGGGCGCGGCCCGGATTCCGTTCACGAAGAATTCCCAGTGGACTTTGACGTGGACCAGTCGGCCAGCGAGTGACCTGGCGTTCGGCGAGCCGGTCGGGGTGCCACGAACCGGCCACACCGATCGGGTGTGGGCGATCGCGACCGCAGTCGTGGACGGGCGGCCGGTGGCGGTCTCCGGGGGTCGCGATCGGACCCTACGCCTGTGGGACCTGACGTCAGGTCAGCAGATCGGCCAGCCGTTCACCGGTCGCGCCGCCTACGACTACGTGGAGTCGCTTGCGACCACGGTCCTGGACGGCCGGCCGGTGGCGGTCTTCGCCGGTGGCAACAACGGAATCGTACGAGTGTGCGATCTGATGTCCGGTCAGCAGGTCGGCGAGCCGTTCAGAGGTCACACCGATTGGGTCGAGGCGGTTGCGACCGCGGTGGTGGACGGACGGCCGGTGGGAGTTTCCGGCGGCCACGACAAGAGCGTGCGCATGTGGGATCTGAGGACGTGCGAGCAGATCGGCGAGCCGTTCAGAGGTCACACCAAATGGGTCACAACGATCGCGACCACGGTGGTGGACGGCCGGCCGGTGGCCGTCTCCGGCGGCCACGACCGCACCTTACGGATGTGGGATCTGAAGTCGGGCCGACGGATCGGCAAACCACTGAGGGGCCACACGTATCACGTGGAGCTGGTTGTGACCACGGAGATGGACGGGCAGCCGGTGGCGATTTCCAGCGGTGCGGACGACGGAACTCTACGCTTGTGGGATCTGAGGTCACGCCAGCAGATGGGCAATCCGTTCAGAAGCGACACCGGTTTCGTGAAGGCGATTGCGACCACGGTTCTCGACGGGCGGCCGGTGGCCGTTACCGGCGGCATCGACGGACATGTACGGATCTGGGATTTGGAGTCACGCCAGCAAATCGGCAAGCCGCTCACCGGGCACACCGATCATGTTCGGGCGATCGCGACGACGGTGGTGGATGGGCGACCGGTGGCCGTCTCCGCCAGCGACGATCACACGGTACGGATGTGGGACCTGTCGTCAGGGCGGCGAGTCGATGAGTCCCTCAACCGCCACACCGGCTATGTCTCCGCCGCCGCCACCACGGTGCTCGACGGACGTTCCGTTGCCGTGACCGGCAGCTACGACAAGACCGTCCGGGTGTGGGATCTGCCTACCGGCGAGCAGGTCGGTGATCCGTTCACCGGTCACACCGACATGGTCACCGCGGTTGCCACCGCGCTCGTCGGCGGCCAACCGACGGCGGTCACCGGCAGTTCCGACAAGGCCGTCTGCGTATGGGATCTCCGCTCGGGGGCGCAGATAGGCGGGCCGTTCACCGGTCATACCAACGCTGTCTGCATGGCTGCCGTAGTGGAGTTCGATGGGCAGCCGGTGGCCGTGACCGGCAGCTACGACGAAACGATCCGCATGTGGGGCCTGAACACAGGCGAAGAGATCGATGCATCCCGCGCCAGCCGGCGGCGCTGCACGCGCGCAGTCGGCGCCACCACTCTCAACGGCCGACCAGTCGCCCTGACCGTCACCCAAGACGGCACCCTCAAGGTGCTCGACCTCACCACCAACCGGTCGACCACGACCTCCCCCGCCGATCGGCACGGCGAATCCGTGCAGAACCTCGCCGTCACCACCATCGGCGATCGGCCGGCCGCGATCATCGCCAGCCGCAACAGCTCAGACCCCGTGAAGATATGGGACCTGGCCACGGGCGACGCCCTCGGCGAACTTCCCACCGGAGCCACCGGAGCCGTCGCTGCCGCCACAGTGGACGGTCAACCCGTCGCTGTGACCACCAGCTATCAGACGGTACGCGTATGGAAACTCACCACCCGCAGGCAAATCGGATCCGACTTGCACGTCCCCAAACCCGTAACAGAGGTGGCCATCAGCGTAGACGGACACGTCATCGTCTGTTTTGACCGTGACATCGCCGTGTTCACCCATACCCCGGCGCCGCGCGAACATCGAGGTGATCCCAGCGAATAGTTCGGGTTGCCGGGGTCTCTTGGACGCCGTCCGTGGCGTTCCGGGCCCTTCGGGAGGAGTCACCGGAGGCCGAAAACAGGCGTGAAGCCCCTGGTAGGAAAGGTCTCACCACAAGATCGTGGCCACTGAACCAGAGGCTTCACGTTGGTGACCTGTGCCGCCACGCTCGATGTCCCGCGCCACATCGTCGAGTTCCTCTCCCGTCCGGGAGCACGGCTGCGTCCGCTGTCTGGCCCGCGACGCCGGCATCTCGCAGGCCACCAGCTACCGCTACCTGCACGAGGGCAAAGACGTCCTCGCCGACCCTCGGTAACGGGTTCAACGGTACGACCTTCGGACGCCGCAGAACTCATCGCGGCTCGCGTGATCCCTGGACCGAGGTGACGATTACGGACCAGGAGTCGGCCGGGAGCGCACCGCCTGGCAGAGCTGGTAGGTCCCGCACCGATGATGGTGATCGTCTGCAAGCGCCTGCGGCGCCAAGCGCGCCTCCGCGGCGATGCCACCGTGGAGGCGCGCGGGAACCGTCATCTGACCGTTCAGATCTTCTTGCGAAGGAACTCGAGCACGAGTTCGTTGTAACGGTCCGGCTTTTCGGCCGGGACGATGTGCCCGGCCCCTTCGACGAAGGCGGCCTCAGAGCCTGCGTTGCTTTCGGCGAGTGCGGCGCCGATGGCGTCCAGGGTCTGCTGGTCCATCACGACGCTCTTGTCCTCGGTGCCGTGCAGGTACAGGGTCGGCTGGCTCGGCAGGCTCCCCCACAGGCGGCCGTGCTCGGCGGCCCATTCCGGCGTGCCCATCTGCTTGGGCCCGAAGTTGGTCCGGTAGAGGTCCAAGGCCGCCCGGAGCCGGGCGGGTTCGCCCAGGGCCTTGCGCATCCCGTCGATCTCCTCGCTGGCGTCGAAGTCAGGGGCGGTCCACTTGTCCTGCAGGCCCTGCCGCAACCAGGCCATGTCGTCGGCGGCCAGAACCTCGGTGGCCATGTCCATCTGGATGAACCAGAAATGGTTGAGGTTCTCGATGCCCTCGAAGGTGTTGGCGTAGGCGGCGAAGAACGGCAGGGGCGGGACGTCGCTGACCACGAGCCGCGACCACCGCTCCGGGGTCGTGGCGGCAGCGGACCAGGCCATGCCCCCGCCCCAGTCGTGCCCCACCAGGATCGCGTCGTCGCCGCCGCCCAACTCCTGGTGCAGAGCGTTGACATCGTCGACGAGGTCGCTGAGCAGCATGCTGCCGTCCGCCGGAAGCGCGGTGGGGGCGAAGGCTCGCATGTTGGGGGCGACGGCCCGGTAGCCCGCTGCCGCGAGGGCCGGGATGAGGTGGCGGTAGGTGACGTCTCCGGACTCGGGGAAGCCGTGCAGCAGCAGGGCCAGTGGCCCGTTCCCCTCCTCGGCGTAGGAGAAGTCGATGCCGTTGGCGGTGATGCGCCCGTAGTTCAACGTGGTCTCCGTGCTGGTGAAGTGATGAGTGATGCCGCGGGATGGGCCCCTCCTGCGCATCACCGATCCTGCTTTCCTTGCAGCACTTCCGACAAGTACCTACTATTTGTTCAGGTACATACCTTTTCTTCAGTATGGAAGGGCCCAGGATGAAGAAGCGCAGCTACTCGTGCGGGCTGGACGCCGCCGTGGACGTGGTGGGCGGCAAGTGGAAGGCGCTGATCTTGTGGGGGCTGCACGACGGCCCCCGGCGCTTCGGAGAGCTACGCAGGGCCGTACCGGGCATCAGCGAGAAATCGCTGATCATCCAGCTCCGCGAGATGGAGCACTGCGGCCTGGTACACCGCGAGGTGTACCAGCAGGTTCCGCCGAAGGTGGAGTACTCCCTGACCGATTTCGGGCAGTCACTCAACCAAGCCCTCATGCCCCTGGGCGAATGGGGCGAGAAGCACATGCAGACCATCGAAGCGATCCCCGCGGCCTGAAGGGGTGCTGTCACTGCCGCCTGGCCGGCTGACGCGACCCTTCTGATGATTCGCTTCACCAGTGAGGCGACCGTCAACTGGCAGGGCAGAACCGCAGGAGGAAAGTACGCTCGACCGGCACCTGCTCCCCCGCCTGCCAGGGTGGCCGACAGGTCCACGTCGGCGGCGGCAGCCTCCTCGAACGCGCCTTCGAGGCCATCACCGTAGGCCTGGAACTGTCCACCCACGTATGACCAGGCCGGCGAGCGCACAGCGGGCGGGCCGCATGGAGGCCGTTTCGCTACGCTTGGCGCTGTTTGATGGCTGGATGGAGTTGATTGCGCGTGACGTCGGGCGACGATGCGGTCCTCACCGCCATCCGCCGCGCTGATGCGGAGCGGCTGTCAGCCAGTCTTGATCCGTTGGGGTGCCCGCCGGCCATCCTGCGGCTTCTTGTCAGGCATGAGGATCCACGACTGCGGGGACTGGGCCTCGTATGCCTGGCCGAACGCCTTGACGCGAGACGAGAGGAAGATCGTTCCGAGCTGGCCGGATTCGCGGCGTCGTTGCCGGGCTCGCCGGCTGGTCCGCCGGAGGCGGCGCTGGCCTTGGCGCGCCTTCACTTTCGGCTGCGAGCCTACGTCCGGCCCCGGCCCTGGCCGGAGTGGCGCGGGGCGGATCTGCCGGCCCGGGTCCAGATCGCCTGGCTGAGCGCCGAGATCGCTGACCGGCCTGAGGCCCTGCGGGACGAGCCCGTGGACGAGCTGCTCTACCAGGCCGTCCGTGGGGTCGGTGCGGCTGACGTGGACGAGCCGGAGAGTCTTGCCCGGGAGTTGTCGGACCGGCTCGATCCGGTGTTGCGGGCGGAGGCCCTGCGGGTCACTCGCGAGGCCGTGCACGCCGGCCTGCTGGCGCCGGCACGAGCCCGGACGCTCGTGGTGGGGCTCACCGGATCGGTCGCCGCGGAACCCGTCATGGACGCCGCCACGGCCGGCCTCGCCGCGGCAGCGCTGCGTGAGCTGTCGGAGCCCTGGGCCGCGGTGGACCCCCTGCCCCCGGAGCACCTGTACCGGTTCCTCGAGACCGGGCCCGGCTCCACCGTCTCCGCGGTGGCCGACGCGGCGATCGAAGCCGCAGCCCACCACGGGCATCAGAACCTGCTCAGCGACGTGGCCACCGACCGAAATCGGCCCCCAGCGCTCCGACGGCGCGCGCTGGAGCTGCTCGGGGAGCTTGCCGGCCGCGACGACATCCGCGACCTCGTGAGCCTGGCCGGCACCGACCCGCTCCTGCTCGCCGGGCCGGCCGTCCGGTGCCTGCGCGGCCTGCACCGGCGTGGGCACTTCCCGGCAGGCGACGACGCACCGGCGATCGTGAATCTGGCCATCGCCGACCACTCGGTCCCTGCGCACGAGGTCGCCACCATCTTGTTCACGTGCCGGCGCGAGACGCTCCAGGAGCTGACGACGGCTGCCGTGGACGATCCGCACTGGCCACGGAGGCTGGAACTCCTGGTCGCCTTGGCCGCTCAGGGCACCGGCGACCTGCCGGTGGGTGAGAAGGTCACTGATCTGCTGCGCACCGCACCGGATCCGCCACCGTTCTTGCGCGCGATCCGCGCGCTGCGCCACACGGCCGCCGAGGAGGCCGTCCTCGCCGCGCTACCACGGTCGCCGACGGCGGCACTGGAGGCTCTTGAAGCCGTGGGCGGAGCCCGGACGGTCACGGCGCTGCGAGACGGACTGAGCCTGGACGGACGACACGGCGCAGACACTGTCGGCACTGTGGTGTCCTACCTGCGACCGGTTCGCCACCGGGCCCTGGAGGTGCTGTGGCATCTCACCGAGGACCCTGACCGGCGACAGTCGATCCTCGTTCGGCTCGACCCTCGGGACCTGCCTCACCGAATCGCCGCCGATCTCGGCGGCCCGGACGAACGAGAACTGGCGTTGCTCCGGGCGGGCCTGGACCCGGACAAGCCCGTGGCCGCCCTGTGCACGCTGGCGCGCAACGGCAGCTCCAGCGTGGTGCCTGCCATCGCCGACCTGCTGCTGCGGATCGTGTCCGACCTTGCGGCCTCCTGGGCGCCGGGCGCGTACGGCGGCAGCGGCGAACCGGCGGTGCCGCCGGAAGTCGTCGCGGCCATCGGTGACCTCGGCGGCCGACTCCACGAAAGGGGGAAGATCCGGCCGCGCTGTCTTCTGGACGCCGCCGACGCCCGGGAGGCCGGCGACGCGCTCGTCGCGAGCATCGCGCTCGATCTCCTGGACCGCCCCGCGCTCATGGCGGCCGAGCAGATGATCCTGCTCAGCCTGCTCCTGCGGACCTCCCACCGCGGAATCCGGTCACGAGTACATCCGCTGCTACGCCACCGTGACCGCCACGTCCGCAAGCACGTCATCGCGCTCCTCGCCCGCGACGCCGAGGGCGAGGACGCACAGGCGTTGTCGGCAAGCCTGATCCCGCTCACCACCGCCCCCGACGTACAGACCGTACGGCAGGCGCTGCTCGCGCTCGGGCACGCGCGCGCGTGCTGGGCCGCAGCGGCGATCGCGGCCTGTCTCGACCATCCCAACATGAACGTCAAGAAGACCGCCGCGACCGCGCTGATCCGCGCCGGAGCCCCGGCGGCCGTGCCGAAGCTGCTGTTCTGGCTCGGCCGGCACGACAACCCGGGCCTGCGTGCCACGCTCGTCGAGGCGTTGCGGGCGATCCTCGGCGACGCCTTCGCCGCCGCCGTCGTCGCCGCGGCCGACCGCGCCGGCGACGACCGTACCCGTGTCCTGCTGCTGGGCGGACTCGATGGCTCACTGTCCGCCCGTGCCGTGGGCGCTCTGGCCGACCAGGGGTCACCGGCAGGGGCCACGTTGCTCTCGCTCGTCGCCGCGGACCGGCTCGCACTTGGGTCGGGTACGCCTGCGGAGCTGGCCGACCGGATGGCGGCCCACGGCATCACGCCGCGAGCCACACCACCGGTCACCCCGCCGGACGCCGGGCTCGACGCCCTGGTGAGCCGCGGCTGGAACGTCGAGACCGCACGGCGCCTTGTGGAGAGGTACGAGGGGGACCTCGGCGAGCCGGCCGTCGAACGGCTGAGCCGGCTCCGGCCGATGCTGGCACGTTGGCTGGAACTGGCCGCCGACGGGCCGGAAGATCGCGGTCGGGTCCTGCGGTTCACGCTGCGGCTCTGCCCGCCGCCGTGGACGGCCGGCGAGACGGAGACCTTCGTCCGATCGGTGCGGACGCTGGTGGCCGGGCTGGCCGACATCGGCGGTGCTCACCGCGACCGTCTCCGCGCACTGCTTGACGACACGCTCGTGCGGTTGTCGCCCGCCGACGCGTTCGACGTCGCCGCGCGGATTCGCGCGCTGTCGTGGGAGGCCGTGGGAAGCCGGTCACCGCTGACGCTGCTGCGTCGCTGCGGCGCGGTGTTGACGCGCGCCGATCTCGGGCGGGCGCTGGCCGTCGCCCGCGCGGGCGCGAACCCGTGGCTGGCTGAGGAGGAGGTGCTACGGGAGGCGTTCGGGCTGACGCGACCGGTCACCGCCACCGCATCGAGCGGCGGTGCCGAGGCGCACGAGCGCCCCGCCGCAGGCCGATGGAGGGAAGCTCTCGCCGCGGCCGCCCGCACGCCCGACGCCCTCCGGCGATTCCGCGTCGCCGACCGGCCCATGAAAGGTCTCGACTCCCGCGAACCTGATGCCTCTCACGGAGACCGTGCCCGTGCTGGTCGCGACGGATGCCCACTGGATTCGCGCGAACAGCTCGACGCGCTGATCGGGATCTTCCCCGCCGCCGGCCCGGAGGTGCGCGACATCCTTCTCGACTGGATGATCGAACTCCAGCCGATCGACGCGCCGTCGTGGACTGTCGCGGAGGACGCCCGCCGACGTGTGTCAACAGTCCGCGCACCAGGTCCGGTTGATCGGGGCCAACCCCGCTCGGCGGTCCTGTGTGAATGCCTGCTGGAAATGCTGGACGATCCCGTACAGGATCAACGCGAGGCCGCGGCCCGCGCCCTGCTGAGCTGGCCCGAACCCCGGTTCCGGCTCACGGTGCTGCGTGCGTTCCTCAACGGCCGGGTCGACCTCACCGTCACCGCGGACCTCGCGCATGCCCTGACGCTCATGAGTGAGACCGAGATGCGCGAGGCCGGCGAGCATGACTCCGGCGCCGACGCGGCCTGCGAACGGATCGCCCGCGTCGCCGCCCATCTGGCCCCGCCGAACATCGAACGACTCATCCCCCTGTTGCTGTCATGGTGGGAACACGGTGGCCCCTCCCTTCGCGCGTCAGCCGAGCGGGCGTTGCGCAAGGCGGCACCCGACGTCCTGGCCGAGGCCCTGTCCAGCCGTCTCGAAGCCGGCGCCTGGGGCCTGATCGATCTCATCGCCGGGGTTACCCTGCTGCGTACCCCCGCGTTGGCACGGGCGCGCCGGCGGCTGGGCGAAGAAGGACGAGCCGACCTCGCCGACAGAATCGTGCTGGCGGACGGGCCGCTACGCCCTCCTCATGCGGCCCAGCAGGACGCCGCCGCTCTCTCGGCACTCCGCGGCCGAACGCGTGGCCCGCAGGCGGCCGCACGGGAACATCAGCCGCCCCGGGCCGAACTGCTCCGCCTGGCCCGTACCGGCGGCCCCGAGCAGATCCGCCGCGCGCTGACCCTGCTCGCCGAGCGTTTCGACGACGCCCCTGCCCGCCCGCGCCGACACGACGCGGACCAGCCGGCGGATCGCGATCCCGAGCTCGAGGAACTGCTCGCCGAGTCGCTGAGCCATCCCGAGGCGAGAGTCCGGCTGCACGCCCACCGGATCTCCCGCAAGGTGATGAACCACGGCGACTACCTGGAACAGACCTCGCTCCTGCTGCACGACCGGCAACCCGACATCGTGCGCTCGGCGGTCAGGACCTTGTGCCACGCTGCGTGGAAGCCGGCCATCCCCGCACTGGTCGGCCTGCTCACGCACTCCGACCCCGCCGTCCGAAGGGCCACCTCCGACGGGCTCGTGCTCCTCGGCGCGCCGACGATCCCTGCCCTCAGGCACGCCGCCGGCAAGGCACGCCCGGACAGACGGCACCTCTACACCACCGTGCTGGAGAAGATCACGACCACCCCCGAGGACAGGAGCACGGTGAACAACACCATCGACAAGATCGCCTGGATCCACCTGGACAACGGCAGGATCCTCAGCACCCGTTCACGAGGCAAGACCGTCTGGTACATCCCCGGCGGCAAACGCGAACCCGGCGAAACCGACCTCGACACCCTCATCCGCGAGATCGGCGAGGAACTCTCCATCACCATCATCCCCACCACCGCCACCCACGTGGGCACCTACCACGCCCAAGCGCACGGCCACGCCGACGGCATCACCGTGCAGATGGCCTGCTACACCGCCGACCATCACGGAGTACCGACACCCAGCAGCGAGATCGAGGAAATCACCTGGCTGACCTACGCCGACCGCGACCGCGTATCCCCGGTCGACAAGATCATCTTCGATCACCTGCACCAGACCGGACGACTTCACTGACCAGGCGACTGCTTACGCGCGTCGACGCGTTCGATTGCGCCCATGGTCAGGCGCTCGGTCTCCTCGATGGTGACGCCCAGGCCGCGCAGGGTGGCGATGGGGCGACGGGTGTAATGCTCGCCCTGCAAGGGGACGCTGACCAGGTTCACGGCGTGCTGGAGTGCGCGCAGTGGCCAGAAGGACGCCGCGACGTGGTCGGCCAGCAGCAGGCGCCCCCCGGGCCGCAGCACGCGGAGCGCCTCGATGAGAGCGGCGCGTTCGTCGGGGATGCAGCACAGGGCGAAGGTGCTGACGACGGTGTCGAACGTCGCGGCGGGGAAGGGCAGCGCGGTCGCGTCGGCTTGGTGGAGCCTGACGGCCCGGTGGACCCGGTCTGCCCGCCGGCGTGCGGCGTGGACCATGGCGGGGCTCCAGTCGAGGCCGGTCAGGTCGACGTCGTCGGGGTAGTGCGGAAGGTTGGCGCCGGTGCCGATGGCGATCTCCAGAGTGGCGCCGCGAGCCCGGCCGCAGACCCAGCGGCGGCTGTCCGCCAAGAACCGGCGTTCGACCCCGGCCGATCTTCTGTCGTAGGTGGCTGCCTGCCGGTCCCAGTAGCCGACGAGAGCTCTGGATGACCGGTTCACCGTGCTGAGACCCTCGGTGCGTGAGCGCTGTGAGCGGGGGAGGCGTTGAGGATCTGCGAGAGAGCGGACTTGACGTCCTGGAGGCGGTCGGGCCCGACGATGGCATCCCAGCGGGCCTCCATGTCGGCGAAGTAGGTGGCGCTGATCTCGGCGGCGCGGGTCCCACGGTCGGCATAGACGACGACACGGCCCCGGCCGTCGGTCGGGTCAGGGACGCGTCGGACGTAGTCGCGCTGTTCCAGGTAGCCCACGAGTTCGCTCATCGCCTGAGGGGTCATCCCGGCTCGGCGGGCCAGCGTGGTGGGGCGGGTGCCGTCGCAGTCCATGAACCGGAACACGTTCAGGCAGTGGGTGGGCCGCAGATCCCCGTGTCCGGTCTCGACAAGCCGCTCGTAGAGCTCGTCGAGGATCAGGTTGAACGCCTGCCCGATGAGTTGTGGCAGGAACGGGACCGCACTTGTTGTTTCTTCGGTCACCTTATAACCTCACCTTCTAAGGCTACTTGAATACTTCCAGCCTAGCCGAAGGAGGCGCCATGCTCCAGCCTCCCCCCTCCCCCACGAGCGACATGACACCTGCCCAGAACGCCGCACCGGGCGAGACGTGCGTCGCCGACTGTCAGCCCATCACCGGTGGGTCACCCGCACACCGAATGCCCAGCTCAAGCCAGGTACTCCGCCAGGAGATCCGCGATCAGCGTGTACGGCGGCAGCACGGCCGCCGCCTTCAGGCCCCGGAAATAGGCAGGCGCCCACGCCAGCAAATGGTCCTGCAACAGCTGTCGTGCAGCGCCATCGGCTGCGACGCCCAGGAGATGGTGCAGCAGAGCGAGACTGACGGCGAGATGGTCGTAGGCGAGCACGGGACATCCGGAAGGGATCACAGCGTCGAGCCGGTGTCTCTCCATGAAGTCCTGCAGCCGGCGCTCGGCCCGTCCCCCCACGACGGGCTCGCCCCGATGAACGGATTCATACGGCGGGCACGCCGGACGCGGGCCCACGAACAGTCGGCAGAACTCGACCGACAGGGATCGCAGGGCTTCCGGCTCCCCCAGCGCACGCGTCTGCGCGTCGAGGAGGCGACCCCCGTCCGGCGCGGCGAGCAGCGCCCGGTATAGCGGCCCGTCGATCTCCCTGCTGAGCAGGCGGGAGGCGAGGAGCAGCACGTCGCTCATCCGGTGCCCGTGACCTTGCGCACGCTGACGATCGTGTCGTGGTAGGCCTGCTGGCCCGAGACCGGATCAGGATAGATCGGCATGATGTCGTTCTGCGCCACGCTGAGGCTGCCTTCCCACCAGACTCGTTCGCGGTCCTTGTCCCGGCTCGGCGGGTGACCGGGCAGCGAGGTCCGATCCCGGCCGTTGGACGCGACCGGCCCTCCGGTCGTACGGCCGGCGTTGTGCGCGATCGCGATGACCGAAGGGTGCACCCCTTCGGTGACGTGGACACGCGTCCGCAGCGTGCCCAGCGGGGAGCCGTCTCCGCCGGGCACGTGCTCGTCCATCGGACGGTAGCCGGTGACCTCGATCCAGTCCCCTTCCTCCACTCCCAACCGCGCGGCTGTGGCGCTGTTCAGCCAGGCGGGGTTGGTGTGCGAGATCTCCTGAAGCCATTTGGACTGCAACGTGCGATGCGCGTTGTGGACGTTCCACTTGAAGCTGATCATGATCAACTTGCCCTCCGCCAGCCGTTCCCGCTGACCCGGGATCGGCTCGTAGATCGGGAGAGGGGAGATCGTCCTGTCGGCCTCGGCGCCCTTGTCCACGATGAAGCGGCTGTGCACCTCGACCTTCCGGGACGGCGTCGAGAAGCCGCGGCGCGCCACTCCCCCGATCCTGACGCCGACGGACTCCCCGCCCTTGGAGATGATCCCGGTCTTCTCATCGGTCTGGCTGCCCTTGAGCTCACCGGCGGTGAGGACCCGCTCGTACGGGACGTAGTTGGGGGCCTTGGCCGGGTCCTGCCACACTCCGTTCGCCCGCATGCGGGCGAACCCGCCGGGGACCGTACGGAAGTACTCCTCGAAGTACTCCTCCTGCGTGCGCCAGGGAAAGTAGCGCTCCATGCCACCGCCGATGCGGCGGGCGAGCTCAGGAAAGATCTCCCGCAGATCCTTCGACTCGCCCAGCGGGTCGACCACGGGCTGCCGCAGGCCGACATAGTCGACGAGTCCCTGCGGCGGCCGCGAGTCGATGTCCCAGCGTTCGAGATAGGTGGTCCAGGGCAGCACGATGTCGGCGAGGTTCCCCGTCTCCGAGACCATCACGTCGATGCACACGTGGAACGGCACGAGCTCCTCGTCGCTGAGCACCTCCCGCACCAGGCCGGCCTCGGGCCACGCCCACGCTTGGTCGCAGTTGTACGTCATCAGCGCGGAGATCGGCTGGCGGCGTTCCTTGATCCATCGATAGACGATCTCGCCCACCCGCATCTGCTTGCCCTCCCAGGCGTTCGCCAACGGCCAGTCCTTGGCTTCGGCGATCAGGCTTCGGGCAGTCGGCTTGGGCGGGATCGGCCCGGGTTCCGGCAACGCCTGCGTGTCCCAGGCGCTCAGTGGATGCCAGCACCAGCCCCCGACGTGTCCCATGTTCCCGACCAGCGCATTGAGGACGGTGATGGCCCGGTCGTTGTAGAAGCCGTTCCGGTGAGCGTGCGAGCCCCGATTGCAGATCGTGGTGCAGCGAGGGGCGGCCGCGGCGAACTCGCGTGCCACCCGCCGTATGGCCTCCGCCGGCACCCCGCTCTCCGCCTCGGCCATCTCCGGCGTGTACGGCCGGACGTGTGCGGCGTACTCATCGGCTGAGTAGTTCGTCCACGTGTCGAACCACGCCTTGTTCCACAACCGTTCCGAACAGATGACGTTGGACATGGCCAGGGCGATGAGTCCGTCGGTGCCGGGCTTCACGCAGAACCACTCGTCCGAGACGGCGGCCGTGTTGGACAGCCGCGCGTCGAAGGTGACGATCTTCGCATGGTTGCGCTCACGCGCACGCATCATCCGGATCGCGACGGGGATGTGTCCTTGGTGGGCCTCGGCCCAGTTGCAACCGAAGTTGAGCACGTAGCGGGTGTTCTCGAAGTCTCCGAGATCCCAGTCGGAGTCGCCGATGGTGGCGAGGATGGCGGCGCGACGGTTCAGCGAGCACAGAGCACGATGATTGAACGCCGACGGGGTGCCGAAAGCGTTGAGGAAGCGCCTGACGATGTCGGTCGAGCGATTGCGCCCCTGCTGGAAGGCGAATTCCTCAGGGCGACCGCTTTCCCTGATCGCGCGGAGTCTGTCCGCGATCTCGGTGTACGCCTCTTCCCAGGAGATACGCAGCCAGCGCCCTTCCCCGCGCCTGCCCGCGCGCTTGAGGGGGTAGAGCAGGCGGTTGGGATCGTACAGGACGGACGGCCCGGCCACGCCCTTGGCGCATACGGAGCCCTGGCTGTTCGGGTCGGCGGGATTGCCGTCGATGGTGAGAAGCCGGCCGTTCCGCACATGGGCGATGATGCCGCAGGCCGTGGTACACATCTGGCACATCGAGGGAACCCGATGCACGACACCGGTTGTCCCGGCTGGTGCGGACGGCACGGTGGTGGTGCGAGAGACGATCTCAATCGTTCCCATGCCGGCGACCGCGGCGCCCGCGAGAGTACCGATGCGCATGAGGTCTCGCCGGGTCAGCGTCCAGTTGGGACTGGCCGGGCTGTGCGGCTCGACTGGCATGGACTGTCTCCCTCATCAGTGGCCGACCGCGAAGAGGAGGTAGCGGGCTGTCGCCGCTCCGGCGAGCACGGCGACGGCACTCGCGACCAAGGCCGCCCGTTTGCCGGGGAACACGAGGAGTCCCACAGCGGGGACGGCGATGCCCGCGGTCACCACGACTCCCCAGAAGACGACCGCGAAGCCTCCGGTGAGCAGTTGCGACAGCAGGAGGCGATCGGACGGCCGTCCTGCCAGCGAGAGCACCTCGAACGCCAAGGAGATGCCGAATGCGCAGAGCAGGACGAGAAGCGCCTCGCGGGTCCTGTGGAGGAACCCGTTGAGGTCCTCGGACCGAACCCGTACCACGGACAACGCGATCAGCACCGCGGCCGCTCCCATGAGCAGTGCGGTGATGACGAAGATCAGCGCGGAGCCGCTGCTGTTCGCCAGCGGGGAACCCCAGGAGCGAGCCAGCAGGGCAGCGGGGTACACGGCCAGAGCGAAGCTCGTCAGGACGACAGTCCTGACGAGCACCACGCTGACCCGGTTCGCCCGCGCCGGCGATCGGCGTTCCAACGCGTAGATCACCACGGCGAGCAGGAACATCTTCACCGCGATGAGCTTGGCGCCCATCGCGATGGGGGAGGCGGGATTCTCGAACCTGGTGATCACGAGATAGAAGCGCTCGGGGCGGCCCAGATCGACGACGAGGACGACACTGATCACGACCAAGACCGCCATCGCCCCCCAGGCCCCATAGCGGTCGATGGAGGGCGCCGCCGAACCACCAGGGCGGTTCAGCCACCAGGTCACCAGAGTCAGACCACTGGACAAGCCGACGAGCACGACATAGGCGGCCAGCAACGGCCCCCAGGGCAGGTCCGAGCCCGTCATGCCCTCTCACCGGAGAGATCGGCTGACCGGTCCGCTTGAACCCCGGCATCCTCGATCAGGTTCAGGGCGTTCTTCGGGTCGACGTAGAGAACGCGAGGCCGGGTCTCCTGTTCCCCTTTCCACACCGTGGTGGAAGTGGCGGCGGCCTTCTTGGCGATCTCGCTGACCGGATCGTCAAGGTCACCGAATATCCGGCAATGGGTGGGACAGGCGTCGACGCACGCCGGCTGCCGCCCTTCGGCCGTCCGGTGATCGCAGAAGGTGCACTTCTGCGCGGCGCCCTTGTCGACGTCCACATAGATCGCCCCGTACGGGCAGGCGGCCATGCACGCCCGGTTGAGGTTGCAGTCGCCTTCCTCGATGGTGACCTCACCGCCATCGAGGCGTACTACCGCGCCGGTCGGGCACGCATTCAGGCATGGCGCGTCTTCGCAGTGGTTACAAAGAATCGGAATGAAATGACGGGTCACCTGCGGGTATGCGCCTTGCTCAACATATTTCACGGTGTCCCTGAATGAACCCAGAGGGACTTCGAATTCGGCCTTACAAGCCACCGAGCAGGCGTGGCATCCAATACAGGTGGTCAGGTCGATGAGCATGCCGAGACGAACCATGGAGCCTCCATATCTGCAACGGCCGCACACTGTGCGGGCCGGAGCCGATTGGGGGGAATAGATCGACAGCTCAGAGATTACGCCGCCCGTTTCATTAGTCAACCGGCGACGTAATCCCTCATGTTCGGCGCCTGGACAGCCTCGGGCCTCTCCAGCAGGCGGGTCACCACCATCAGCTGATTTCCTGGCTCGCCGATCCAGCGAACCTCTGTCACTCGCATGCTCTCCACCCGCGGTCCCCACAGTAGACAGCCCATCAAGCCTGTAACGGCTGCGCAGGACGATCCAGGGGGAAGGGCAGGGCGATCCCTGGGGACGATCTCGGGGCGATCCCGAGGACGGCACCTGATCGGGGTCCGCCCCGGTACGTCAAGCCCGATGCCTCCCCGCCCGGGCGGTCACCGTCGAGACGCACCGCGGCGAAGATCGCACCCCGCATCGCCGTGCCACCCCGTGGGGATTACGGGAGGCCGAGGGCGCTCCTGGACTTGTGCGGTCGGCTCGAAGCGCGGTGTCGGTGTTGCCATCAAGCGCTCCAACAAGGCCCACAAGGACGACCCGCTACCGCACGCCCGGCTCCACGACCTGCGCCACGTCCACGCCACCACGCTCCTCCTGGCCGGTGTTCCCGTTCACGTCGCCGCGGCCCGCCTCGGCCACGCCGATCCCTCGATCACGCTTCGCGTGTACGCCCACGTGATTCGCGCGGCGGAAGCCTCGGCGGCGGACATCTTCGCCCAGGCGATCGGTGAGTAGTGGGAGCCACCCGGGAGCCACGCTGTTAGCAAGGGTGTTAGCGAGATCTCGACCTTGTCCTGACAAACACAAAGGCCCGCTCCAGGTCTCCCCTGGTGGCTGGCCTTTCGCATGTGTGCGGCCGGAGGTACTCGAAACCCCAACCTTCTGATCCGTAGGGGAAGAGCGCACGCGGAAGATCACCAAAAGCATGGACAACACGGAGGCCGGCCTACTCAGTAAGATCCTGAAGTAGGACTCCTGGCGGTGGTGCCAAGGCCGAGAAGTCTCCAGCATCACCGCTGGCTGCGATAACCGAAGGTTCAGCCACTCCTCAGATGCGCGGGTACGGCGAACGTGGCCGTAGTCCTCGCTGGGAAGCGGTGCAACTCATCGACGGTTGCTTCTCCGGCGGCGGTATTCACTCTTCACCGCATGAAGTCGCCACCGCTGCTCCGCCTCCTCCTCACAGCAGGAGCACTCCACGCCGAATGTGATGCGGTCCAGAATGGCCAGTCCCTCCCTGGCGACGAAAGCTCTGACGAGCCATCCTTGACGTCTGGCGAGAGACCTCCAGCCTCTGCCATGGCGCGCAAAGAAGCGCTCGATCTCATCGTCGACGGTCTGCTGGTCAAGTTCCATGGTGGCCTTTCTCGGGGCCTGGGGGTCGTCGAGAGCGGCGAACTGGGCGCATTCTCCCCAGAGATCATGCCTGCCAGCGACAGGAAGGCTGGCTGGCGCCTGGAGTCCTGGCCGACCAGATCTACCTTGGCTCCGGAGCGTGGGGCCACATTGGGGACGGTCAGCCGTTGCCGACCGGCGACAGCCGGACGCCACCGGACACCGAAGGTTGATCCAAACGCAAAAAAGCCCAGGTCATCGCACTGATGACCTGGGCCTTTGCCTTGTGCGGCCGGAGGTACTCGAAACCCCAACCTTCTGATCCGTAGGGAAGGGCAGACGCCTCGTTCGCGCGCTGCTGCCCTGCTGAGGCGGTGGATAGAGGTCGAAGCCATGAGATCGCGTGAGGCGGGGTTGCTGTACGCGCTGCTGTACAGCACGCTGCCGACGCACCTCAGCGCTGCTGCCGCCCAGCTCGCGCAGGAAAAGAGTCACGTTGACCTTCCTGGTTTCTCAGCCGGCAACGGACGGATATCGGGCTGCCACAAGATCGTCGGCGAGGTCATCCAGGGAGAGGTCGGCGTTCAGCGCGGCGACCATCGTCTGCGTCAGCGGCCGAAGGGCATAGACGTGCCGCACCGCATCGAGATCCACGGGCACCTCGTAGTAGTCCTCCGCGAACCGCCGGAACGCCTCCGGAGACGGATCGACGAGCCGCGCGAACAGGTACGCCGCCCCATCGGGATCGCTGACGCCGTCCGGGTAGTCGATCTCACCCACCCGCCAACAGTCATCACCAACCGCGCGCCACAAGCAGGCGGTCACGACCGGCATGCTGTCCTCGTCACAGAACGCCGGCTCCCGCACACACTGGCGGAACACCTCAGGAACGGAGTCGAGCACCCCCGGCCACGGCCCGTCCTTGCCGTACGGGCTCATCACCGCCTCGTGGGCGAAGCCGCGGATGTACGCACCCGCCGCGGAGAAGACGATCGAGTATTCGTCCCCCGAGCCGTTGCTCATCGAGGCCATCTCCTCCCCAGGCCCCCAGCCGGCGTCGTAGGAGTGGTAGCGGCTGGACCAGTCCGGACTCAGGATGGCCTCCAGCACCGCCATGGACCGGCACAGATCACGAAGCACCGGGATATCAGGCAGCAGCCGGGCCACATCGTGAGCAGTCATGAGCCTCATCCAATCGGATGCCAGCGACATCCTCTGTGTCCTTCCGAACAGCAAGGAACTATGGCTATGAAGGTGGATCCGAGAGCCATGTGTCGGTCGGTTCGAGAGCCACTTGCTGATCAACTGCCTTGAGTGTTGGTGAAAACGAGAGCCGTGCCCGTGGGTCTGGGGCATGGCTCTCGTGACGCTGTGTGAGAGGTGGGCCGGAATATGCCAGAAACCTGCCGCGAGGGTCAGTCTCCAGCACCGTGGCCAGGGCAGATGATCCGATAACGCTGCCGCGAGAACGGGGTTTGTGACTGACCTTGTGAGCCATCGCCGCATATCAGAGGCACACCCGCGCTGTTCTGCCAGCGGTGAACTCTGCCAGCGGTGAACACCGGTCCGACCGGGCTCGACGATCACTACAGTCCAGTCTCATGACGACAGTGACAACGCGCACGGTCGAGTACCCGGCCGACGGCCTGACGATGATCGGGCACCTTGCGCTGCCCTCCGGCATCGGGAGCCGCCCCGCGGTGTTGCTCGGACCAGAGGGCCCAGGGCTCAGCGACGTCGAGCGCCGCCGAGCCGATGCGCTCGCCGAGCTGGGATACGTGGCGCTGGCCTTCGACCTCCACGGCGGGCGCTTGCTCACCGACCCCGAGGAGATGCTGGCCCGTTGCATGCCGCTGCTCGCCGACCCCGACCGGATGCGGGGCATCGGCCACGCGGCGCTCGACGTGCTGCGCGCCGAACCGCGGACCGACCCCGACCGGATCGCCGCCGTCGGCTACGGCACCGGGGGCGCCATCGGGCTGGAGCTCGGGCGCGACGGCGTCGACCTCCGCGCGATCGGGACAGTCAACGCACTGACCACGGGCCGACCGGGCGAGGCGGCGCGCATTCGCTGTCCGGTGTGGGCCGGGGTCGGGTCGGAAGACCCGATCATGCCGCCCGCGCAACGGGACGCGTTCACCGCCGAGATGCAGGCCGCGGGCGTCGACTGGCGCCTCGTGGTCTACGGCGGCGCCTTGCACGCCTTCCACCACCCGACGGTCGACCACGCCGTGGTCCCCGGCGTCGGCTACCACCCACGGCACGCGCAGCGAGCCTGGCGCGACGTCGTCGACCTGCTTGCCGAGTGCCTGCCCGTGACGGAGTGATCTGGTCAGTCCAAGCTCGGCCACCCGCTGACCCGCGCTTACCGGTCACCACGGCAGGTTTCTGGCGTATTCCGGTCCCACCCCTGTGAGTGTGGTCAGCTGACTTGTTCGGCTCCGGCTCGGGTTTGGGCAAGGCGGTAACGCTTCGGGGCATCTTGGCTGGTCAGATGAGGTGGTCAGGGGCGGTCGAACCGCCGACCTTCCGCTTTTCAGGCGTACCGATCACCCTGCTCCAGCGATCGAGACCACGGTCAGGTGCGTGTGGACGGTGGCGTCGATGCGTCGGCATGTGAGAACGTTGCTGTCAGTCTTGCTGTCACCTCAGCCATGGCCACCTGGTGCCAACCCGACAAAGCGGGCCACGGCGGATCCCGTCGATCAACTGGCACTTGCTCCACCGCGAGGATCGACCTGGTTCTCGCCCGCAGGCAGCAGCGCCCACTGCGCATCGGCGAGGTCGAACCATCGCGTCACCGCTGCTCGGGGCGAGCGGGACGATACATTCTCCAAGCGGATGGCTTGCCGCCAACCTGCTCACACGCATCGCGGTCACGCGATCACCATGAAGTGAACCTGGGCCAGTCGTAGTCGCAGTTCGAATACCCGAGCCGGTTCGCACGCCGCATGGCGGCGTCGTCGTAGATCTTGAACTTCTTGTACGCCGACCGGGCGTCATCCCATTCTCCACGCGCCATCAGGCGAATCATCTCCGACCACCACCAGTTCGCATCGGAAAAATCCGACCAGATCTTCCTGGTTTCATCGCCGAACGACGTGGAGAATGGGTCATCCGGCTGGCCGACCTTCTTCCATCGCGACAACATGCGCGCACGTAACCCACTCACCGCTTTGGGCCAAACAGTGGGACTTCTCGGGGAGTAATCTGCGAGCCCTTCCACTTTGACCGTGACGGAGTAGCAGGCGGTGTCGGCCAGGTGGATATAGTCCCACTTGCCTTTTTCCGGGTCTGAAGCAGATTGGTCTGGAGCGGTTGCGGCCGCCGTCGGCCTGCCGGCATCAGGCGATGTCTTCTTGTCGAAATCCTTGTAGTTCTGGTAACCAAGGAACGCCAGAATGGCCAACACCCCAGAGATCACACCAAGCGCCCCGCTCAAGCGCCCCTTTTTCATGTCCACGCCCCCATCGACCACTCATGGAATATTGGGCGTACATAGGCAGGTTCACGGAAACCACAAACTAGTCACACTCATACGCATGCCGACCTCGCCGGTCCAGACGCAGACCCGAACGGCCAAAGGACCATCTTCTACTGACACCTGGCCGACGGGATGGTCATCGAACCGAAACTGCGCGGGTGCCACCTCCGCAGGAGCAACACTACTGGCCGGTGGGACTCCCAGGCAGAGGCGGCAACCACACAGTTTCGATTCAGTGACACATCATGCGCTTCCGGCTTTGCAACCAGCCGAGTTCCCCCGTCCGGATGACATTGCGTCGAAGTGCTGAGCTGGTACGGCCTAAGGCTCCAGCGGTTTTTCGATCACGTAACCCTCAATGCGGATCAGGACGTATCCAGCACTGCGGGCGGCGTCAATGGTGCGGGGCGTCGCGGCGAGGACGTTGTCCTGACGGGCCGCGCTCCAGAACTGATAGAGCGGGATCGTGCCCGGCACCTGGCTGGTGTAGACGTAGCCCCCGGTGTCGACGTGGACGTAGCCGGCGCTGTACGCCGAGGCGATACCCTCCGCCGTCGCGAAGCTGGCGTTGTCCTGCCGCGCCTGGTTCCAGAACAGTTCGAGGCGCGCGGTTCCCGGGCTGGGCGGGGACTGTAGGAGCCACCCTTCGCGGCGAACGTAGCCGTACCCCGCGGCAGCGGCCATCTCTTCCTGACGAAGGTCTCCGGTGGTCACGTTGTCCAGGCGCTGTGCGTTCCACCAGGTGTTCAGCGGGTAGAACACTTCCGCCGACGCCGATGCCGATGCCGACGGTGTCGTTCCCGCGAGAGTGACTACTACGGCACACATCAGGACGGCTAGGCGGCGCAACCTCAGGCGCACGCATCCACCAGCAGTGCTCACGGACGGACCTCCAAGTCGCGATGGTCGAGACCTAGTCGGTCTCCTCACCCGAGGATCGCCGCCGGTCGGCTCGCCGTCCAAGACGTCTCGCCGATCCTGCTATCGGCGCCACCTATCCGCGTCGACGACCTCGGCGCCGATCTGAGCCGCCAGCTCGCAGAAGGTCTCCGTCAGCGCCCGTCGGTCATCGCGCCGGCGGGCCGCATACGTCGTACTGAGGTGGCCACCACGCAACTCCACCGCCTTGAACCGGGCCACCATCACGCCCCGTACGGCTTCGATCGGCGCGGGAACCACCACACCGTGGAGGCCGGCCGACAGCACCATGTCGGCGGCTGTGGCCGCGTCGTGGCCCAGCAGCCGCGGGTACTCGTCGTTGCGTTCCTTGTAGTACAGCCAGAACGCCCTGCTTCGCTCCGACAGTTCCCGGGAGATCCTGGGCAGGGGCTCGGCGAGGAAGTCGCGCAAGTCAACCGCATCGGCGTCCCAGAACGGGTGACCCATCGGTGTCAGCAGGGCGGACGGCTCGCCGGCCACGACCGGCAGGCAGACCAGACGGTCAAGATCCATCGGCCCCCGCAGCAGCGCGACGTCCACCTGTCCGTCGATCAACGGCTGTTCGTAGGTCGGAAAGCCCAGCTCGTGCATGCGGATCTGCACCTGTGGGAATGCCGCGGTGAACGCGCTGACGACGGGAACGTGCACCGACTCAGGGAGCGGGCCCGCGACGCCGATCCACAGTGTCGACATCGTCGACGCCGCCCGGCGCGTGTCGGCGATCGAATCCTCCACGGCAGCGAACACCCGCTTCGCGCGGTCGTAGAACACCTCCCCCGCCACAGTCACCCGTGTGCCGTCACGTTCACGCCGGAACAACGTGACTCCGAGCTCTCGTTCCAGGTCCCGGATCTGCTGACTCAACGTCGGCTGTGAAACGAACAGGCGTTCGGCGGCTTGGGTGAAACTCCCGTATTCGGCGACCGCCATAAAGTACCGGAAATGCCGTAGCTCCACAGTTCCGCCTCCCACCCGATCCGGACGGTTCCTGACGCGCTGCCGCTCCTACCGGCGAACCTCCCCGACATTTCTTCAGCACACCACCCTTTCGCGGTTCCAGGGGCAGCCAAGTGAGGACATCCTCCCCTGGAGGCTCAGGCCACGGCGAGGTAATAGCCTAAGTGTCCGTTTCTGGGAGTGTTTGTTCCGGGCTGCAGGAGGGGCCTGGAGACCTGGAGACACGTTCCAGGACGAGAACAGGCACGACCTTCGAGATCATGAGGTTCTCGACGCCTAATGATCACCAGAGAAGACCGTGCCTGTCCCCTCATCATCGCCGATCAGTGCTGCTCTTGCCCACTGACCGAGCACGGGACGGTGACCGCCTCCGCCGCCGACTGCCTCAGTCTGCTGGAATGCTTTCAACGCCTTCCCGACCCTCGTGATCCGCGGGGCGTCCGCCATGCGCTGGCGTCGTTACCGGCCAGTGCTGCGGCCGCCGTGCTGCATCGCTACAGACCTGTTAGACCGCTCTTAATGGGCCGCACAGACGCAGCCTTACGGCCACATCCCACGACCTACGTGGCCAAGGGATCACATAGTGTGCCCCTCCCGGCGCGAGGTGAAAGGCCAGCCGCTCAACGACCTGCGACTCCGCGGAGTGCGACGTCTCACGCAGCAACTCGATCATCGTGGCGGTGTCGACGGCACGAACCGTCCGTAGCGCCTTGGGCAGCTCTGTACCGTGCTGCGAATCTTTCGCCACAGGCCAAGGAAGAAATCAACCCTGCAGCGGAGGCGGCGACGTTGCTGTCACAGACGCGAAAACGCCCCGGAGCGGTCTTCGCTTCGGGGCATCTTGGCTGGTCGTGTGAGGTGGTCAGGGGCGGTCGAACCGCCGACCTTCCGCTTTTCAGGCGGAACAACCACCCTGCTCCAGTGATCAAGACCATGGTCAGGTGCGGACGGTGGCGTGGATGGGTCGACGTGTGGGGACGTTGCTGTCAGCGCTGCTGTCACCTCTCCCACGGCCATCGGGAGGCGGCGGAGAAGGGCCGCTGCAGCAATCGCCACGGCCCTCGACTACGGGAACCGAGGCCGGCGATCGTCAGGGCCTCACCGGTGATTGGTCGACAGACAGGTCATCCGTCGCCGATAACCTCTTCATGAACCTGGGCCAGGTGCTGGACTGAAACGTCCGTTGCCAGGCATCAGAGTGCGCCGGCGGCTGAATCATGGGGAGTTTGTGGCATGGACTCGGTAACGCTGCACACGGCGGCACGACGGTACCTGATGGAGCGGTACGACGAGCTGACCGACAAGTACGCCGCACTGCCCAACGAGGGACGGTCCGCATTCGGGTACAAGTACCGTCCCGAAGCCTGGCGCATCTTCCCCCGCTACAACGTGATCGCAGCGATCCTGGAACACGTGGAGCGGCTCGATCCAGACCGGCTGCCCGAGTTCTCCGACCTCGTCGACGCCCTATCCGAGGCTGCCGACACGGCCCAGTCGCCGTTCACACAACCGGCATCGAACAAGACCGAGGCAAAGGCGATGGCTGAGGAACGCCGGCTGTTTCAGTCGACCTTGCAAGCCTGGGTAGCGCGGGCCGACTTTCCGGTGGAACCGCTGCCCTACCGGCGCGTGTTGATGCCCGCCGAGTCGTTCGAACGACAGAAACAGTTGGAGCAGCGGTGGGGGCTGGTGGGCAGGTCGTGGTACCCCATGCTCGCCGAGCCGAATCCACCCGACGTCCTCGTGCTGACGGAGGTATCGATGTGGGACGAGCAGGGACTCGCCCAGGTGCGCGCCGCAGTACGCGACATGAGCGGCGGCCGCGTGACAGAACTGCGCGAGTACGGCGCGGACTACCTCGTAGATGTAGAGATGTTAGAACCCCAGTACACCGGCGCTGAGGGCGTGTGGAGCGATGACACGCTTACCTGGATCGCGTTCGCCTCCCACGAGGGAACGGTCGCCTTCGGCGGACAACTCGCCACCGCCCTCGAAGCAAAGTGGACCGAGCTCGACCGGTGGCGCTGGTCACCTAATTGAGTCATCGCACGATGGCCGAGACCTCGATTGTGGTGCGCTTCTCGGTACGAGCCGTGCATGGCAGCCCAAACTGCAACCCCCGAAACACGCTCCTGAGAGCCGACGGTTTTACAGCGGGCTGACGGTTCGGACGCTGAGTGCTCTACGACCTGCACTTCTGATCGACCGCGGCACTGACCGTCCGCAGTTCATCCCGCGCATATCCCGGATCTTGAGTCTCGGCCCTGTTTTGGTGTCCCAAGGACGTTCGTGACCGTCCGAACTTGGCGAAGCATCTTAAACTCAAGACATAAGGTATCTCCGTGAATGTGATCGAGTTCCGCGTAGGGCCGGTCGCCCCCAGCGTCTATCCGCGCATGGACATCCTGGTCGACGGCATCAATCTCATCGAACTCGCGCGCGTCGTCGAACTACCGCTGGCCTCCAGCCCAAGCATCGCGGGGGCCTATGCGGGACTACTGGAGCGGGACTTGATCTGCTGGCCGAGCACCCATTTCCTCGGGGCACCCCGTCTCCAGTGGTTTTCCGAAGGAGAGACGGTGCTGCTGGGCTGCGAATGCGGCGACTGGGGATGCTGGCCGTTGACCGCGCAGGTCGAGGTAACCGAGCAGACCGTCACTTGGTCTGGGTTTCGTAACGGCCACCGTCCCAACTGGGATCTCAGGGCGCTGGGTCCTTTTGTCTTCGACAGGCAGCAGTACGAGACGGCTCTCCGCAGAACCGCCGCCTCCCCAAAGCTGTATTGACCGCAAGCTCGGTCGCGTCCTCGGAGCGGTGTAAATGGCTCGACGAGGTAGGTGCCGTGGGTTGGATCTTAGGCGGCCTCGGTGACGGGTGCCAAGGCTGGGTCGTCGGACGGGTGGAGCTGTGTGGGCGGCTGCAGCAGGGCTCGGCGGAGGTCATGCAGGATGCGCAGGCCCGTGCTGGTCATGGTGAAGCCGCGCCAGCCGCGTGCGGCTCGGTCGAGTACGGCCCACACGAGTGAGACGCAGCTGGTTTCGCCGGGGAGGCGGCCGATGACCTTGACGCGGTGGCGGGTCTCACCGAAGGTGCGCTCGATGAAGTTGGAGTGCCGCACGCGCTTGTGGTGCTCGAGCGGGAAGCGCAGGTAGGTGGTAAGGCTCTGCCGGTCGGTGAGCAGGCATTTGACCGCCGCTGGATACCGGCCGCCCCAGACCTTGGCGAAGGCGTCGATGCGCCGCTGTACCCAGTCGACGAGCTGCTGGCCGGGCTTGATGTCGTCGCCGAGCTCGGTGAGGTCGAAGATCTGCCAGTAGGCGGCCTTCACCTCGGACTGGTCGCCGGCGCTGACCTTCGCCAGCACATTGCGGGCGCGATGAACGAGACACCTTTGGCGCAGCGAGGGTGCGAGGACCTGCTCGGCGGCGCTGATCAGGCCGGGTGCGCCGTCGGAGACGATCAGCAGTGGCGGGCGCAGGCCGCGGCCGGCCAGGTCGGTCAGGAAGTCGTGCCAGGCGTCGGTGGACTCGGATCCGGCGGCGGCCAGGCCGACGAAGACGGGCTTGCCTGCGGTGGTGATGCCCCAGGCGGCCAGGATCGGCTCGGCCCGCTGCCCGTCGTGCATCTTGAAGTGCGAGGCGTCCAGGAACAGATAGTCCAGCTCCACCTCGGACAGGTCGCGGCGGCACCAGGCGTCGTACTCGGCGACGATGGCCTGGCAGATGGTCGAGACCGTGGACTTGGACAGGGCGGCCTCGGGGCCGAGCGCGTCGGCCAGCGCGCCCTCGACGTCACGCACGCTCAGCCCGCGCACGAAGGAGGCGATCACCAGCGTCTCCAGCGCGTGGGTGCGGGTGACGCCGGTGCCGAACAGGCGGGAGGCGCACTTCTCGGTGGTGCCGCGCAGCTTCGGGCGGGCGATGGTGATCGGCCCGCTGGTGGTCTTGACGGTGGTCGGGCAGTGCCCGTTGCGATGGCCGGGCCGCACCGTGCTCTCCTTCGAGCTGGTGGCGTCAGCGGTGACGGCGGTGGCGCGCTGGTAGCGGGCGCGGCCGAGGAAGGCATCGACCTCGGCTTCGACGGCGGTCTGGATGATCAGGCGGGCGCCGAGCCGGGCGACGTCCTCGATGACCTCGACCAGATCACGGTCAGAGGCGAACAGGGCGTCGATCTCGGCGCGGATGGCCTGAACGGGCGGTAGTGTGCGTGCCACGAGCGTAGGTCCTTGCGTAGTGCGAACTTTGGTCGGTTCAGCACGGCAACCTACGCTCGTTCACTTTTACACCGCATCTCGGACGCGACCGAGCGCAAGCTCACCGTGTAGCTCTCACACGCTGGAGCGCCCCTCGGCATGGAGCTGGACCGTAACAACCCTGCTCGGTGAGCCGTGCTGAGGAACGAAGCACGGATCGACGATCGCCCCCAGCAATCTACGGCGGCCGGCCAGGCAGTGGCGATCGTAGGGCTGAATCTGTGCGGCGGCGGGGCAACCCCCGGTCGGGGCGTTCGGTTGGTACGGCGGGGCCGGTGTGCAGTGCCCGGCCCGGCATCCCGCCGCCGTCCGGGACCGGCCCCCAGGCCGCACGCCGGACGGCGGGCGGGCGGAGGGCCGGGGGCACGGCGGCGCGCCGCGCCGCCGCTTGATCTCCTATGAGTACAACTCGGCAAGCTTGAGCTGTGGCGTCTTCAGCGATCGGGTGCTGAGACATCAGGTCCAGCCGGTCGAGGGTTCGGCCGTGATCCGCCTTTCGACGTTCTAGCAGTTCGCCGTATTGCTGATAGCGCGTGGGCGGTGCTGGCCGCGACCGGCCGAAGAGCCGCAGCGCGGCCAGCGACCGCCCGACGCGCGGCAGGCCGCCGGAGGCGGGCTGCCCTTGAAGACGTAGAGAAACTTCTCATCCGTGGAACGGCAGACCAAATGATCTTGACGGGATGCTTGACCGCATAGCGTCTGAGCTGCGGATACTGCTATCGGACATGCCCGTCGAGCAGGGCCTGCCATGTGGCGTGTCCCTCTCGGGTGCTCATGCGATGAGTCTCAACAGCCTTCTCCCCCGGCGAATCGGTGCGGCGGAGAAAGGTCTGGCCACCTGCTGCGCAGAGCTCGTAGACGACATCAGCGCAATGGCAGGTCCAGGCGAGCGTTCTGCGCGGCTCGTTGCGAGCGGTGAGCCAGACCAGGCGGGAGCAGTTTCGCTCTGGTTCTGGGACGTGGGGCGACAGACAGTCAATCATGTGACTGGGCCGACGGGGGCGAGGGAGATGAGTGCCCAGACGGTGCGGCCGGCTACGTCTGGGTCACCACACCCGAGGGCAAGAAGACCCGCAAGTGGGCCTACGGCAAGACCCGCGAGGAGACCCACGACAAGTGGCTCAAGCTCCACGAGCTCGCGCGCAAGGGACCTGTGGCCACCAGGCATGAAACGGTGGCCGCCTTCGTGAAGCGCTGGCTCGCCGAAGTCATCGAGCCCAACCGCGAGCCCACGACTTACGTGGCGTACGAGCCGCTCGTCCGGCTCTACATCGTCCCCGGCCTGGGCAAGAAGCGCCTGGACAAGCTGACCGTCCGCGACGTACAAGCCTGGCTGAACACCCTGCCCACCCTCTGCACCTGCTGCGATCAGAAGAAGGACCACAAGCGGCCCGAACACAAGCGGCGGTGCTGCTCGCTCGGCAAGTGCTGCAAGGGCTACCCGTCCCGCAGCACCATCGCGGGCATCCGCCGCGTCCTGCGGTCCGCGCTTGGTCACGCCCTGCGGGAGGAACTGATCTCGAAGAACGTCGCATCGCTGACCACGCTGCCAAGCCCCAGCACGACCAAGAAGAAGCGCCAGCACGCGGTGTGGACGGTCGACGAGGCCCGCACGTTCCTCGTACACCTTCGGGAGGTTGATGACCCGCTCTACGCGGCGTACGTGCTCATTCTCGTCCTGGGCCTGCGCCGCGGGGAAGTCCTCGGCCTGGCCTGGGACTGCGTGGACCTGGGCGGCGAACAACTCTGGATCTCCCGCCAGCTCACCAGGCTCGGTGGCCGGCTTCTCCACCGTGAGACGACCAAGACAGACGACTCGACGGCCTCCCTCCCCTTGTTCGGCCTCTGCGTCTCCGCACTCCGACACCGCCAACGTGTCCAGGAGGAGGCACGGCAGGCGGCCGGAGACAGATGGAAGCCCTCAGACCTGACGTTCACCACCCGGACCGGCACACCGATCGAACCGCGCAACTTCAACCGCGCCTTCGAAACCCACTGCCGCAACGCGGGCGTCCCGCACATCCGCGTCCACGACACCCGCCACACCTGCGCCTCGCTCCTGGCCGCCCTCGACGTCCACCCGCGCGTGGCGATGCGCATCCTGCGGCGCTCTCAGATCTCGATGACCATGGACGTCTACACACAGATCCCAAGCCCCGAAACCCGTAAGGCTCTCGACCGGCTCAACCAAAGCCTTGACGGCTCCGGGAGCTGAGGACGTTGCTGTAAACCGCTGCTGTACGAGATCGAAAAAGGCCCTCCGGGATCATCCCGAAGGGCCTTTGAGCTGTGGTGCGGCCGGAGGTACTCGAAACCCCAACCTTCTGATCCGTAGTCAGATGCTCTATCCATTGAGCTACGGCCGCTCGCTGCGTAAGCAAGCATAGCGGGTCTTCGGCGGTGCCTCGAACCAGATTTGGCAATCATGACCGTACGGTGTCCGGCTTGCGGGGCCAGAGGGTGTAGCTGACCGGCCAGATCAGGGCGATCAGGGGGATTTTGAGGAGGCCGTACATGAAGGTGAACAGGGGTTCGGTGCGGGCGGGGTCGTCCACGAGCCAGGTGAGGCCGAAGACGATGAACCAGGCGAGGGCGTAGGCGAGGGCGATGCGGAGCCAGAAGGCCCATTCGTAGCGGGCGCGGGCCATGCCGGCCGCCGGCGGGTGCGGGGGTGGGGGGCCGCCGGCGAAGCGCTGACGGAACTTGGCGTCGGCCCAGCGGAGGGTGCGGTGGCCGAAGACGACGCTGTAGGCGAGGTAGGCGGCGGCGAGGCCGTGCCTGAGGTCGGCGGTGGCGCCGCCGCGCATGTCGATCACCGCGGCGGCCAGGAGGATGACGTCGAGCAGCGGCACGCTGAGGAGGAGGACCGTGCTCAGCGTGCGGCGGTTCCACAGGTAGCGGGAGGCGAGGCCCAGCCCCAGGAGGACCCAGAAGCCGACCTCGCAGCCGATCAGGATGGCGACAATCACTGATTCATCGTCTCGGGACGGGACGTTCCGTACATCGTCGGCGGAAACGATCCTGTGGATACATCGAACGGTGTATCCACAGGCGGTCGGGCGGAGGAGGGTGGGGCTCGCGGGCGATGGTGGGATGGGGGTATGAGACGCGCGGCGCACTGGGCGGGGCTGGTCTTCGTCGTCGGGGTGCTCCTGATCATGGGGGGTGCTTATACGCGGCGGGGTGTGCCCGAGTGGGTGCTGGTGGTGCCGTTGGCCCTGACATGCGCCGGAGTGCTCGTCCGGTATCGGGCGCCGCTGGTGTCGCTGGGGCTCGGCGTGGTGGGCATCTCGCTGGATCTGGTGGTGGGGCCGTCGTTGCCGACCGTTCTGGTGTTCACGGACAACGCGTACGCGGCCGCGTTGTACGGGCCGGCGAGGTTCTCGCGGTGGCTGCTGGGTGGGGCCAGCGTGCTAGCGGTGCTGGCCGGGGCCGTCGCGGGGTTCCTGGCCAGGGACTGGAAGGTCTTGCCGATCTTCGCCGTTCAGGCGGCGTTGGTGCTGGTGACCCCGGTGACGACGGCGATGGTGCTGCGGCAGCAGCGGGATCAGGCGGCGGCCGAACGGGCCAGGGCCGAGCAGGTGGCCCGCCTGGCGGAGCTCGACCGGCAGGCGGCTATCGCGGCCGAGCGGCGGCGGATGGCGCGCGAGCTGCACGACATGATCGCCAACCATTTCAGTGCCATCGCCATCCAGTCCACAGCCGCTCTCTCCCGCAGGGATCTCGACGAGCGGACGGTTCGGCGGGTCATGCAGTCCGTACGGGAGAACAGCGTGCAGGGCATGGCCGAGATGCGGTCGATGATCGGTCTCCTGCGGCAGGAGGGCGACGACACCGCCGATGCCATGCGGCCACGGCTGGCCGACTCGGAGAGTCTGGCCCAACGGGCGCACGAGGCAGGGCTGGCGACGACGATGCGGGTCGAGGGAGAGGTGCGGGAGTTGCCGGCGCCGGTCGATCTGGCGGGGTATCGGATTCTCCAGGAGGCGCTGACGAACGCTCTCAAACATGGGCAGGAGGCCGCGACCGTCGTCATCGAGTACGCGCCGGAGCGGGTGTCGGTGGCGGTCGACAATCCGGTGAACGGGCGTAGGGCCCGGCTGGACGGGGCGGGGGCCGGGTTGATCGGAATGCGCGAACGGGCCGCGCTGGTGGGCGGGTCGTTCGAGGCGGGGCCCGTGGACGGGGGTGGGTGGCGGGTGAAGGCCGTCCTGCCCACGGGAGGCGGGGAGGGGTGACTGCCGGTGATCGGTGACGGCCGACGTCCGGGGTCGGGGGCCGAGCCGGGTGGCCGGGGTCGTGGGGCGCCTGTGGCCTCGGGTTGAGCTGAGCGGCCGGGGTTGCGGAACGGCTGGGGTTGCGGGGCGGCCGGGGTTGCGGGGGGACGGGGTCGTGGTGCGGGGGTTGGGCGGCGAGGTTCGGCAGAGTTCGGAGGCAGGGTGATGATTCGGGTGCTGGTGGCTGATGATCACGCGGCGGTGCGGGCCGGGATCGTGATGATCCTGGACGGGGCCGACGACATCGAGGTGGTCGGGGAGGCGGCCGACGGCGAGCAGGCGGTGGCGCTGGCTCGGGAGACGCGGCCTGATGTGGTGTTGATGGACGTACGGATGCCGCGGCTTGACGGGATCGCCGCCACCCGGGAACTGGCCGGGGTGGCGGATGTGCTGATCTTGACGACGTTCGATGTGGACGAGTACGTGTTCGGGGCGCTGCGGGCGGGGGCGGCCGGATTCCTGTTGAAGAACACCGATGCCGATGCGCTGGTGGAGGCGGTCCGGGTCGTCGCCAGGGGCGATGGGTTGATCTCGCCTGCGGTGACCCGGCGGCTGATCTCCGCGTTCGCCGAGCAGCCTTTGCGGCGGGAGCCGCCGGGGGCGGGGGCCGCCGGGCTGACGCCGCGCGAGCGGGAGGTGCTGGCCTGTGTCGGGCGGGGGCTGTCGAACGCGGAGATCGCCAAGGAGCTCGACATGGCGGAGGCGACCACCAAGACACATGTGAGCCGGGTGCTGAACAAGCTGGGGTTGAAGAGTCGCGTGCAGGCGGCGATCTACTACTCGGATCACTACTCGACGGATGGGGAGTAGGGCGTTCGTGGCTGAGGGGCTGAGGGGCTGAGGGTGGGAGTGGTCGGGTGGATGGCCGGTTTGCTGGGTCGCCTGTTCCCGTCGGCTCCTTGGCTGCGGATGGCGGGCGCACCGGGGCAAGCGGGGGTGGGCGAACCAGCCGCCTCCGGCACCGCCAGATCGGGGTCCGCGTGGCGCGGTCGTCGGGCCCCGCCGGGTGGGAAGGGATCGGCCGGCTGGGGCTTGTGAACGGGTGGACCGGGTCTTGGGTGGTGTGGCGGGGGTCTGGTCCCTGCCGGCGTGGCCGGGCCGGGAGGGTGAGGGAGGAATCGGTACATACAAATCCGGGCGATTGCCCCTACTCTGGCTGGGGATTGGGGGGGTCGGGTGATGAACACACCGCCACCGGAGTCACCGGAAGGTAGTGACGAGGCCGCTGGGCAGGGCCGGGCGTCGTCGGGGCAGGGCGAGGCGGCTGAGGGGCCGGCGCACGGGTCGGGCGGCCGGTCGGGGGGTGGGCCGCAGGTGGCGAGTGAACCGGCGCCTTCTGGTGCTACGCCTTTTCCTGGCAGCGCACCTCCTCCTGGTAGTCCTCGTCCTGACAGCGCGCCTCCTCCTGGCAGTCCTCCTCCTGGTAGCGCACCGCCGCCCACTGGGCCGCCGCTTTCCGGCGGACCGCCTCCTCCGACCGGGGCGTCTCCGTCGACCGGGGCGTCTCCGTCCGGTGGGTTGCCGCCAGGTGGGCCGCCGCCTCACGGTGGGCCTCCTCACAGCGGGCCGCCACACGGTGGGCCAGCCCATGGTGGGCCGCCACACGGTGGGCCACCCCATGGCGGGCCGCCCCATGGCGGGCCGCCCTATGGTGGGCCGCCCTATGGTGGGCCGCCCTATGGTGGGGCGCCGGGTGGGGTCCCTGGGGGGTGGCAGCCGCCGCCGCCTCCCCCGTCGAGCGGGTCCGCGGGAATCACCGTGGCGCTGGCGTTCGTCGGCGTGACCGTCTACAGCGTCCTCAACATCGTCCTCGGCTTCGTGGTGCTGGTCATGGCCACGAGCAACAGCAACGACACCATCAACACCGGAATACTGGTGGCGGGCGCCCTGGTGCTGGCGTTGGTCGGGCTGGGGGCTGGAGCCGGGTTGCTGTTCGTGCGGCGGCCGTGGGCGACCGGGCTGGGGCTCGGGCTGATGCTGGGGTGGGCGCTGTGGTCCATCGTGTCGGCCGGGTACTGCACGGGCCTCAATCCGACGATGTACGGCTGACATGCCGCTGCACGAGATCTTCGTCGGCCTCGGGGTGTTCGTGGCCGCCGTCGTCTTCGTCCGGGAGGCGCGGCGGCGCGGGGCGTTGACCGAGCAGTCGCTGGTCGCCGTCACGGGGGCGCTGGTGGGCGGGGCGATCGGGATGCGGCTGGCCGGGTGGCTGGAGACGCTGGAGCTGTCGGAGTTGTGGCTGTACGGCTCGCGGAGCATCCTGGGCGGCCTGACCGGGGCGTACGTCGGAGTGCTGGCGGCCAAGCGGATCATCGGCTATCGGGAGCGCACCGGTGACCTGTTCGCCCCGGCGGTGGCCCTGGGGATGGCGGTCGGGCGGATCGGGTGTCACCTGACGGAGGCGCCGGGGCGGCCCACGGATCTGCCGTGGGGTGTGCACGCCCCCGCGACGACGCCCGAGTGCCCGGGATGCCTGGCGGGGCAGGCCATGCACCCGTCGTTCGTGTACGAGATCGTGTTCCACCTGGTCGCGTTCGGCGTCCTGGTGTGGGCGCGCGGGCGGCTGACCCGGCCGGGCGAGCTGTTCACGCTCTACCTGGCGGGTTACGCGGTGTTCAGGTTCCTGGTGGAGTTCGCCCGGGCGAACGAGACCGGGTGGCTGGATCTCACCGGGCCGCAGTGGTTCCTGATCCCGGGGATGCTGCTGCTCGGGATCCGGGTCGCCTACGGGTGGCGGCGTGGTTACTACGATGCCCTGTTCGGGCGGGAGGTCGCGGTATGAGTACGGGGATGGGGCTGAGGGGCGACCGCATCCTCAGATATGTCAACGCGTTCTGCCCGCACTGCCACGGTCGTGACCTGGACCGGGTGGAGCGGCTGAGCGGCTACCTGGCCGCCCGGGACGACAGGGTGTGGCTGGAACGCGGGTGCCGCGAGCACGGGCTGGTACGGACGCTGTACGACGAGGACCCGGAGATCCTCGCGTACCTCGAGGAGTGGACCGCGCCCACGAAACAACACCTCCCGGACGTGACGGGCAACTTCACACCGGTGCCGGCCGCGTACCTGCGCGGACTGCCGGAGATGCAGACGCAGCACACCTGCATCCTGCTGGAGGACATCGTCGAGGCGTGCAACCTGCGCTGCCCGACCTGCTTCGCCGGCAGCTCGCCGGACCTGAGCGGTGTGGTGCCGGTCGCCGAGGTGCTCGCGAACGTCGACCAGCGGCTGGCCCGCGAGAACGGCAAGCTGGACGTGCTCATGCTGAGCGGTGGCGAGCCGACCCTGCACCCGGAGCTCCCGCTGCTGCTGGATGAGCTGGTCCAGCGGCCTGTGACGCGCATCCTGCTCAACACGAACGGCGTGCTCGTCGCCCGGGACGACGCCCTGCTCGACCTGCTGACCGAGCACCGCGAACGGGTCGAGGTCTACCTGCAGTACGACGGGAGCTCGGCCGAGGCGTCCAGGCACCACCGCGGCGGCGACCTGCGCCGGCTCAAGGAGCAGGCCGTGCGGAGGCTGTCGGAGCGCGAGATCTTCACCACGCTGGTGATGACGGCGGCGCTGGGCGTCAACGACGGCGAGATCGGCGACGTCGTCCGGCTGGCCCTCGACACGCCTTACGTCGGGGGTGTGTCGCTGCAGCCGCAGTTCGGCTCGGGCCGGAGCGGAGTGATCGACCCGATGGACCGGCTCACCCACACCGGGGTGCTCAGGCGGCTCGGGCCCCAGACCGATGGTCTGGTGACGTGGCGGGACCTGACGGCGTTGCCGTGCTCGCACCCCCACTGCTGCTCGGTCGGCTACCTCATCCGCGACGACGCGCGGCAGTGGCGCTCGCTGGTCGCGCTGATGGGCCACGACCGGCTCAAGGCGAACCTCGGCCTGGTCTCCAACCGCATCGCCGACAGCGAGATCCCGCGCGAGCTGCGACTGGCCGTGCAGGAGTCGCTGCTGGGGCTGCTGTCGGAGCAGTCGTCGCTGTCGCACCCGCAGATCGGCGACCTGTGGCGCGACATCTGCGAGAACTGCGACCTCGGCGTGTCCACCCTGCTCACGCTGGCGTCGTCGGCGCTGCCCGGCCGGCGCCGCAGGCTGCGCAGGATGCTCGGCGAGCGGGTGGTGCGGATCACGGTCAAGCCGTTCATGGACATCTCGACGATGATCGAGGAACGGCTGACGCAGTGCTGCGTGCACGTGGGGACGCGTGCCGAGCAGGACCAGTGTGCGCCGTTCTGCGCGGTGCAGGCGTGGCCGCAACTGTCGGAGCAGCGGCTGTCGGCGGTGGCCTCGCAGCCGCGGGTGCGGCTGCCGCTGGAGGTCCTGCAGTGAGCGCGCCGCAGCAGGCCGGACCGTACGATCCGCTGCGGCTGTGCGTGTACGCGACCGTGGCGCTGCTGGCGTGGCTGTTCGGGCCGTGGGCGGTGCTGGGCTTCGCGGCGCTGGGGTTCGCCAGCTACTGGAAGGCGCGGCGGGCCGGGCTGTCCCGGAGCAAGTGTCTGCTCCGGGACACCCGGCTGGTGCTGGCCTACCTGGGGGTGCTGGCCGTGGTGGCGACCGTGGCGATCATCCGCTCCCTGCTGTGACGGCCGCCAGGTTCACGATGGTGAGCTCCTTGCCGCCGCCTCGCTGCTTCGTCTCGCACTGCTTCCCGCGTCCCTTGGTGGTGCACACCAGGGACGACCGCACGTCCTCGTCCCAGTAGACGATCGTGGTGGGTGAGGAGGAGATACCCCGGCCGAAGCCGGCCCCTCCGCCGTCGGACGGCATCCTGCTCATGCCGCCCATCAGTCCGGTGACCGGGTCGTAGGTGGCCACCAGCGGGGCGTACACCTTGGCCGGATCACCGCTCCGGTACGGGGTGAGCAGCGCGAAGCGGTCACCGAGGAGTTCGCTCATACCGTGCAGGCGGACTGCCGCCGGCAGGTCCCTGCGGTCGGATCCGTCGTGCCGCTGGACGATCGTCCGGTCGTCGCCGGCGCCGTAGCACCAGACCGGACCGCATGTGAGGAATGTGACTCCAGCGGGCGCCGGCACCGTGACCGTCTGCCCGGTCTCCAGGTTGACCACCCGGTCCTGACTCTTCCTGCCGCTTTCCCCGTCCTTCGCGTAGCCGGCCGCCAACGGCCAGGACATGAGATGGAGCTCGTCGGCGACGCGTTCCGGCGTGCCGCCGGTCAGCGGCATGCGGTAGACACCACCCTGCTCGACGGACCAGACGACCGAGTCGTCGGTGACGCCGATGCGATCCACCTCCGACATGGGGCCCGTCACCTCCCCCACGCGCTTCGCCGTGCCGCCCGCCCTGGGCATAATCCAGAAATCTGACCATTTGTCCGGAGTATTGGGCGTCGTGCCGTACCAGGCGATGTGCTGCTCGCCGACCTCGAAGTCCTGGACGAAGTAGCCCTTCACACCCTCGGGGGCGGGCACGTCGCCGAGCACGCGCGCGCTCTTGGCGGCCGAGTCGTACACCTCCAGCCGTCCCGCCTTCTCGAACGACGACTCGGCGCTGAGCAGCACCTCGGTCGGGCCCAGGCCGGTCACCGGGCGGTACTTCCAGCCGCCGGCGGCCTCGGCCGGCATCGTGAACACCGCCTCGGGCCACACCTCGGCCGCCGGCCGGATCTTCTGCCCCGCGACCGCCTCTCGCGAGGTCGGCGTGGCCGGGACGGTGGTGACGGTGACGGCCGGTCGCACCTGTTCGCCCCCGCGGGACAGGACGGCGGCCGTAGCACCTGCGACGACCACCACAGCGGCGGCCGCCAGCACCA
Organism: Nonomuraea muscovyensis; assembly: GCF_014207745.1. Taxonomy (NCBI): domain Bacteria; kingdom Bacillati; phylum Actinomycetota; class Actinomycetes; order Streptosporangiales; family Streptosporangiaceae; genus Nonomuraea; species Nonomuraea muscovyensis. The sequence goes on along the minus strand of NZ_JACHJB010000001.1, from coordinate 3,026,871 downwards.
TCTGCATCCGTTGCCGGACGCGGCGTACCCGCCGGCGGGCGGCCACCGCCCTCGCCAGGCCGTCCGAACCGGCGTGGCCCGCGGCCGTGCGCAGGGTCCGGATCAGGTCCTCTTCGCTTCTCATCGCGCCTCCTGCAGCACTCTTGCGATCCGGAGCTTGTCCAGGGCACGGGCGGCCTGACTGCGCACGGTTCCGCGGGAGACGCCCAGCACCTCGGCGATCCTGTCGTCGGGGAGGTCCTCGTAGTAGCGCAGCACGAGGACGGCCCGCTGCCGAGGGGGCAACTGCCGCAGCTCGGCCCAGAGGTCGGCGTCGTCGTAGCGGTCGAACCTGCCGTTCTCGGGCACCGCCGCCACCAGGTCCTCACGGTGGCGGCGGCGCCAGGCGTTGATGTGCAGCCGGACCATGGTCGTGCGGACGTAGCCCTCGGGGTCGTCCTTCCTGCGGACGCGCGGCCAGGCGTCGCCCAGCCGCGCCAGCGCCTCCTGGACGAGGTCGGCGGCGTCGTCCATGTTGCCGGAGAGCACGTAGCCGTACCGCAGGAGAGCCTCGCCCCTGGCCCGGACGAACTCATCGAAATCAGCCGTATGGTCCACGAAACCAGGGACCGGTGAGCCGGTACTTCTGTTGCATGCGGCGGCGAGAATGCCGCTACTGGGCGGGGACGTACAGGCTGAGCGTCTCGGCGATGCAGGCCGGGCGGCGCTCGCCCTCGACCTCGATGGTCATCTTGAGGTTGGACAGGTAGCCGGCGGGGGTGCCCTTGACGTCGGTCAGCTCGGCGGCGGCCCGGACGCGCGCGCCCACCGGCACGGGCCTGGGGAAGCGCACCTTGTTGAGGCCGTAGTTGACGCCCATCGCGATGCCGTCGACGCGCAGGAGCTCCATCATGAACGACGGCAGCAGCGCCAGGCTCAGGTAGCCGTGGGCGATCGTGCCGCCGAACGGGCCCTCCTTGGCGCGCTCCACGTCCACGTGGATCCACTGGTGGTCGTCCGTGGCGTCGGCGAAGAGATTGACCTGGTCCTGGGTGACGGTGCGCCACTCGGTGGGGCCGAACGTCTCGCCGACGGCCGCCTTGAGCTCCTGTACGTTCGCGAAGGTCCGCATGGGCCGAAACGCTATTGGGCGGGTGGTACGGCTGCCAAGTTGAGCATCCGGTACTCGCGGGGCCTCTGGTCCTTGGTCGAGCCCCAGTAGAGGATCGTGCTGGGCTCCGAGGACACGCCGATGCCGTTCCAGTCGCCGGGGTTGTCGACGCGGGCGGCCACGCCGGTGGCCGTGTTACGTGGGCCCGCAGCGCAGCCCTTCGACGCCGAGGGCGGCCACGACCTGCCTGGTCTCGCCGGTCTCCAGGTTGACCACCTTGGTCTGATTGTCGTCGGAGGTGCCGGGGCCCTCCGCGACGCAGGGCCCGGCCCCTGGTGCGGACGAAATCCTCGAACTCCACACCACCCAGACGCCCGGGGCGTCCGCCGCGTTGCAAAGATCTTTACCCGAAAACATCGCATGCGTGTTCGAGTCCGCGCTACAGTTCTCGCTAGCGAATCGAACACGGGTTCGGCCTGGTGAGAGGGGGTGTGTCCGATGACCGTGCTGGCGGACTCCCCTGTCCGGACACGCCGTAGCGCATTCTGCCCAAATCTACGACGGCCGCTATATCCGGCAATAAAGTCCGAGAGCGTGGACCCTGTGCGCAATCCCTACGCCCCCGGAGCCGGACAACGCCCGCCGGAGCTGGCCGGGCGCGACCGTGAGCTCCAGCAGTTCGAGGTCGTGCTGGAGCGGGTGGCCCGTGGCCGGCCCGAGCGCAGCATGGTCGTCACCGGCCTGCGCGGCGTCGGCAAGACCGTCCTGCTCAACACGTTCAAGTCCATGGCGATGCAGCGACTGTGGGGCACGGGCAAGATCGAGGCCCGGCCCGACCAGTCGATCCGCCGTCCCGTCTCCGCCGCCCTGCACATGGCGATCCGCGAGCTGGCCCCCCGCCACCGGGCGCCGGAGCGCATCGAGGAGTTCCTCGGGGTGCTCAAGGCGTTCGCGATGCGCGATCCGGCCGCGGCCAAGGGCACCTCGCACTGGTCGCCCGGCATCGAGGTGCCGGCCACCCGGGGCCGCGCCGACTCGGGCGACCTGGAGATCGACCTGACCGAGCTGTTCGTCGACGCGGCGAGCGTGGCCACCGACCTCGGGGTCGGCATCGCGCTGTTCATCGACGAGATGCAGGACGTGCAGGCCGCCGACGTCTCCGCGCTCTGCGCCGCCTGCCACGAGCTGTCGCAGTCGGGCGGGCCGCTGATCGTGGTCGGGGCCGGGCTGCCCCACCTGCCGAGCGTGCTGTCGGCCAGCAAGAGCTACTCCGAGCGCCTCTTCCGCTACGCGCGCATCGACAAGCTCGACCGGGAGGCGGCCGACCTGGCGCTGATCCTGCCGGCGCGCGAGGAGCAGGTGGAGTTCACCCAGGACGCCCTCGACGCGCTCTACGAGGCGGCCGACGGCTACCCCTACTTCGTCCAGGCGTACGGGAAGGTGGCGTGGGATCTGGCGCCGCACAGCCCGATCACGGTGGATGACGTGAAGGTGTCGGCGCCGGAGGCCGAGGAGGAGCTCGCGGTCGGCTTCTTCGGCAGCCGCTACGAGCGGGCCACACCGGCCGAGCGCGACTACATGCACGCCATGGCCCAGATCGGCGACGAGCCGGTCGCCACCGCCGACGTGGCCGAGGCCCTCGGCCGCAAGCCGTCCAGCCTGTCACCGGCCCGCGACAGCCTGATCAAGAAGGGGCTGATCTACAGCGCCGAACGCGGCCAGATCGCGTTCACCGTGCCGCATTTCGGGAGGTTCCTCCGTGCCCAACCGATCTGACCGGCGCCCCTAGTCCTCTATTGGGCTGTCTAGTGGGGAAGCTAGATAGCCCAATAGAGTCATATCCCGCTGCCCGTCGAGGGAAATCTACGGCTGTCTAACGTCACGCCGATACCGGCGTATACGACGGCAGAGATCCGGTGTCCTCCGGGCTGACCACGGCGACCCGCACGACCGGGCGCCGGCCGCTGAGGTAGACGGCGAAGACCACGTCGCCGTCGTCCTTGCTCCGGAAGGCGAAGAAGCGCCAGCACAGCTCCCGCCAGGTGTCGTACGGCTCAGCCGAGGCCAGCAGTTCCTCGTGGGCCCGCCACGAACGGCTGCCCCGCAGCCGGGCCATCGTGACGCTCTCGGCCGGGGCCCGGCGCTGCTCGCAGGGCGCGCGATACCTCACCCGGTCGGCCAGTTCCTCCAGTTCGGGCGACAGCAGCAGGAGCAGCGCCACACCGGCCGCCGTCCACCACGACGGCTGGACGAACGTCACCCAGCCGGGCACCTCGGCCCACACCGTCAGCACCGCCATCCCGGTCAGCGCGACGGTCCTGCTGATCGACCGGACGCCCACGGGGGCCGCGCTGACGTCGCCGAAGCAGCCGCATCCGGCGTCCGGCCGCCGCCTGCGCAGCTCCAGCAGCACGTACGTGGACAGCGCGAAGAACATGACCGTCGCCCACCGGAAGATCGCGGCGGTGGACGCCAGAAGGCCCGCGGCGAGGGCCAGCTCCCCCACCGCGCACGCGACCAGCGCCGGAGCCTGCAGCCGCCCGGGCACCAGGACGGCGGGCCCCAGCCTGGACAGCGCGCCCGGCTCGCCGCCCGAGCGCACTGTGGACAGCTTGGCCACCGTGCCGAGGACGAGCAGCACGATCAGGACCGGTAGCTGCGATGCCACCACCAGCGTCACCCCCATCCGATCTGAGCGTTGAAGCATCCCTTGACCAGGTCGCCGCCGAGCTCGATGTACGACGACGGCGACAGCTCCGCGATCCGGCCGCGCGGCGACGTGCCGCACTCCACGCAACGATCGCAGAACCGCCCGGCCACGCACCCGCACGCGACCACCGGCACGTTGACCGCGCGCTCGGCGCAGACGTTCTTGACCTGGACGAGCGAGCCGACCGCGAGGTACGGCAGGCCCGCGCAGGACACCTCGGCGTCGGGGCAGCCGGCGTCGGAACGTTCGACCATGGGGTAGGCCAGGCCGCGTTCCTCCTCGTCGAACGCGTCGGACCAGGTGACGGTGCCGGAGACGCGCGACTGCACCCCGGCGTACGCGGGCGGGGGCGGGGGCACGGCGCGCGCGGGGTAGGGAGGCTGGGAGGTGGCCGGCAGCAGCGCGTGGCAGGCGCCGTCCCGCCTGACGCCGATCGCGTCGAAGAGGTAGCCGGGCTCCAGCTTGGGGTGACGCACCTGGACACGGCCGGTGGCCCGGTAGGGGATGACGATCGTGCGTCGGCCGCGGTGCGGGCCGCAGGACAACTCGACCGTCAGGTCCTTGCGCCCTTCGATGGTCAGGATCGTGCCGGTGATGCGGACGGTGTCGGCCCAGATGCGTTCGACGACCTTGCCCTCGCGCACGGTCCGCATCATGACCCTGGAGCGGATCGGGATGTCGGCCGGGGCGGTGTCGCCGCCGTGCCACGCGGTGGCCCAGGGGGCGATGACCAGCCGCTCCTCCCGGCCCTCCGGCGTCTCGATGATGACCAGGTGCGGGCTGATGTCGACGATCTCACCCGCGACCGCGCGTAACGAATTACCGGCCGACGGCTCGGGGCCGGGGACGCCCGCCTCCCTGCCCAGCGCCGCCGCCGCGAGCACCCGGCGGCGCCCGACGTCCGGATAGCCCATTCGCCCTCCCTTGTCGCGTCTCTAGCGTCACACGGCCGGCCGCGCCGCGCTCGGGCCGGGGCTCATAGGGAGCAAAATACGCATCCCAAGGAAAGGACATGACATCCGGCGTCGTACAAACCGCCACCGACCTGGACGGATCTTTGTCGTCGGCGGGCCGAATCATGAATTCCGGTTCAGCCCCAACTGGGCGTACGGCTGCGATTCTGGCCACGATGCAGATCACTCAGGAGGAAGAGGAGTTCCGCGAGTACGTCGCGACCCGCGGTCCCGCGCTGCTGCGCGCCGCCCACCAGCTCACCGGGCACCCTCTGGACGCCGAGGACCTGCTGCAGAACGCCCTGACCAGGACGTACCTGGCCTGGGACCGCATCGCCGACCGTGGAGCGCTCGACGGCTACGTCCGGCGGGCGATGGTGAACATCAACATCTCGCAGTGGCGGCGGCGCAAGCTGGAGGAGTATCCGTCCGACGAGCTGCCGGAGGTTCCGTGGGAGCCGTCGGAGACGTACGGTGAGGTGCACGAGCGGCTCGAACGGGCGCTGAGCAGGCTGCCCGAACGCATGCGGGCCGCGATCGTGCTGCGCTACTACGAGGACATGTCCGAACCGGAGGTCGCGAGCACGCTCGGCATCAGCGTCGGCACGGTCAAGAGCACGGTGTCGCGGGCCATGGCCAAGCTCAGGTCCGAGCTGGGGATATCCGCTCCGCCCCAGCGGTAGCGCAGGGCCGTACGACGTCCCTGATCGTGCGCAGGGCGGCGAGGAAGGCTTCGAGCTGGTCCTCGGCGAGCAGGCCGGTGAAGCAGCTCTCGATGTCGGCGAGGTGGAGGGGCAGCACGGACTCGAGGCGTTCGCGGCCGGCGTCGGTGAGGGCCGCATAGGAGGTGCGCCTGTCATGGGCACAGGCCACACGGGTGACCAGGCCGTCGCGCTCGAGGCGGTCGACGACTCTCGTCACTCCGCTGGTGGACAGCCCGGTCTGGGCGGCCAGGTCGGTCATGCGCAGCCGTTCGCCGGGGGAACGGCCCAGCCTGACGAGCGTCTCGAAGTCGGCCTCCGACAGCCCGGCGGCGCTGAACACCGGCTGCATCCGGGCAGCCAGCCCTGCGTGGACCTCGGACAGCAGGCCCATGGCCGTCAGCCGGGGGTCTTCGATCGGTTTCACGTTCACACCCTATCCGACGATAGTTGACGCGGGGAATATTCCTCGTGTAGATGTCTGTTGACGCAACTATCCGCACGACAAGCTTCTAGGGAGCACCTCATGAGCACTCGTACCTGGGAAGGCCTCACCGTCCCCGCCGCCGGCACCTACACCATGGACGCGGCCCACAGCCGCATCGGCTTCGTCGTCAAGCACATGATGGTGAGCAAGGTCCGTGGCCACTTCTCGGACTACAGCGCCACGATCACGATCGCCGAGAACCCGCTCGAGTCGGCCGCCCAGCTCACGATCAAGACGGCCAGCATCGACACCGGCGTCGCCGACCGTGACGGCCACCTGCGCAGCGACGACTTCCTGGCCGTGGACAAGTTCCCGGAGATCACCTTCCAGAGCAAGCGCGTGACCCGCCAGTCGGACGACGAGTTCACCGTCGTCGGCGACCTGGCGATCCGCGACGTCACCCGGGAGGTCGAGCTCACCGTCGAGTACGGCGGCGCCGGCACCAACCCGTGGGGCCAGGCCGTGTGGGGCTTCTCCATCCACACCGAGGTGGACCGCGAGGAGTTCGGCCTGACCTGGAACCAGGCCCTGGAGACCGGCGGCGTCCTGGTGGGCAAGAAGGTCAAGATCGAGATCGAGGGCGAGGCCAACCCGGCCGCCTGAGGCCCTCTCTCGCAGCCTCCTCGAAAGCCCGTTCTGGAACAGGGCGGGCTTCGTCCACAGGAGGTTACCCACAGGCGGTGGATAACCTCCTCGTAGGGCTCGCGGGCGCAACCGCTTTGCCGCCTCGCCAGAAGGCCGGTACGCTGTCCTGAGCCACATGGCTTCCAGGAGGATTCGCCTAGTCAGGTCTATGGCGCCGCACTGCTAATGCGGTTTGGTGGCAACACCATCCGGGGTTCAAATCCCCGATCCTCCGCAGGTGAAAGGCCCTCGCCCCGATTACGGGGAGAGGGCCTTTGATCTTTTCGGGGCGTCGTAGTTGCAGTGCTAGTTCCAACGGCTCGTGCTGTGACCGGAACGCTCGCCGGGTCGCGCCGAGTCGTGGGACTGCAGAAATGCGATGGCGCGGGCTGTCTGCATGGGGTGATGCTGTACCGGTGTCGTCGTCGCTGACCGCGGTGGAGTATGAACGTACGGCCGCCATGTTGCGAGGCAGGCGTATCCACAGGGTCGTCTACTACCCCTTGATGGGCGGGGAGGACGGTCGCGACGTCGAGGAGTGGGACTTCGGGACGTGGCACCAGCCCACCATGGGGGTGGAACTGTTCACCGACGATGGCGCCTGTTTCTCGGCCGTGTGGGGCAGCAGCTTCGACCACTACGGACTTGAAGTCTTTCCTGAGCCGATGACCGCTCACCTGCGGATGATCGGGGAACCAGGCGGGTCGGCGGCGGTGGCCGTGACCGATCACCCACGCTGGTCGAGCCTGGTCGACAGAACACTCACCTCCGTCGACATCGCCTGGTCCCAAGATCGCGAGGGCTCCCTCCGGACTCCGGCCGCGATTAGATTGTGCTCGCGGGAGAAGGCCGTGTGGATAGCCGCGGGGAGCCCGGCGGAATGGCCGCCAACCGACGTCCACCACCTGGGTACCGACGATGTCATGGTCGTCTTTACCGCCGGGTTCGCGGCCAAGGTGGGCATTCCCTCTGCCTGCTAAGCGGCGAGGGCTGGCGGGCCGATGTCGGCCGACCTGGTCGGGCAGATGCCCGGCGAGCTCGCCCAGGCCAGGCCGTCACCTCCGGCGCCCAGGAGCCTCGTGGTCGTGAAGCCGCCCCTTGGGCACCAGGCCACCCGGCCCCTCTCACGCACGCTCAGCTCCGCACAACCGCGGCGCCCTGACCGCCGGCGGCGCCCGTTCTCGCAGGAAGAGCCGTCTACGTCCGATCACCCGCTGGCGCCCGCGTACGTCAACGGCGGCTACGCCTGGTTGGCCGTCCTGGCGTACCTCGTGATCATTTCCCCGCGCTTCCTCCCACCGTGATCTGGCCCCTCACCGTGCTCGAACTGGTCGCTTTCCTCATCGCCACCAGCAGCCGCTGACGTCACAGCCCGGCCCCGTCCCCACGTGCCCGACCCACGGACACGCTGCCGGCCATCGCGCGGCGCCTGTTACGTCAACACCGGGCGCTGATAGCCCGCCCGGCCGCCGTCGAGGCCGTCAAGGAGATCGGCACGCCGTGCGGCAGGCCCGCCGCGTCATCCACCGGCCGCCGGCGACCTGGTACGCCGGGCGTGCGGCATCGACACCTGCACAACCGACCTGTACGCCCGCCACGGCACGAGTACTATCCGCTGCCGCGAGTGCGGCGGCACACACAGCGCGATGCCGCGCGAGCAGTAGCTGATGGAGCAGGTCGCCGACCAACTCGGCACGGCCACCGAGATCGCGCGGGCGTTGCACGGCCTCTGCGCGAACCTCACACCCGCGATGATCCGCGGCTACGCCCACCGTGGCCACATGGTGAACCGCGGCCACGACAAGACCGGCCGACCCTTGTATCGCGTCGGGGACGTCCTCGATTTGCTCATCGAGAAGATCGCAGGATGAAGGCACGCTCTGGCTGGCACCTTGCTGCACAGCCGAGGATGAACATCGTCATCATCGCGGAGCTGTATCGCTCCCCGGCCCTATCTGTAAAGAAACTAGATAAATAAAGGGCCAACTTCCTGGTGAACGCACCAGAGCGCCGGCGAACCTTGCGGGTGCTCTTATTTCGAATAAAGGATGCGCGAACCGGCTTGGCGAAAGTTTGGGATTAAGTCGCGGACATGGGCGGTATCGTCGCCCCTCGAGGGAGAACGACTTTGATCCTTGGAGGTTTGGCATGACCATCCTCACGTTCCTGCCCGTGCGCTCGCAGGCCGACTACATCCTCGGTCCTGGCCGTCGCCGTAGCGCGGGGCGACGACAGAGCCAGAAGCACAGGAACCGTCCGTAGATCGCTAAGTCCGCGGAATGCATAGACCGCGGCAACTGTGCCTAGCGTCGCGCTGCCCGGATTTCCAAGCAGCCCGTGGCGCCGGGCACTTATATTTGCGGAGACGTCCTTTCTCGCTCCCGTTTTGATTGCTGGATTCGCCGTACGGTGCCAGGCCTCACCATATGCTTTCGCCGAGAAGAAGTCAGTTCGTATCGGGGGGGCTTGCCCGCCCCATTCAACAGGTGCCTACAGCATTCTGCCGAACGCCCCGTTACCTCTTCATGAGGACCTTCACTGCAGCTCGCCGCGGACTATCTGGTGGTGGAGGAGTTCTGACCAGCCGGAACACCACAGCCACGATATGGGTGACGCAACCAAGTGGGCCTGGGCGTTGTTACGCTGAGGCATATGGAAGATACGGAACATGAGTTATCTGACGACTCCTACCGGTTCTTCGACGAGCAGGAGTTGTTCGACGCGCTCGACCATGGCGCACCCCCGCTTCCGGTGGCTCTCCCAGCCGGCTCGGCCGCGATCGCGGCGGCAGGTCAGTGGGGCCGCTACGGCTCGGTGATCGTGCTGTCCCGAGACCTGGAGGACGGCGAGCTCTACGACGACGTCTATCTGCTGGCGCGTTCGGCGGTCGGGCAGTGGCAGTACCCGCCCACGTCCTCGGGAGGGGGGATGCCGGAGTGGGTGCTGCGTCGGCCGGACGAACCCCTGCGCGACTGGTTCGGCAATGACCTGATGGATCTGTCGTGCCAGCTTGCGCGCCCCGACATGGAGTGGGTGGCCGATCTGACGTTGATGGCGACGCGAAGGGTGGCCGCGGTGCAGGTGCGCTACGCCGGCGACGTCATGGACGTCACCGTCCCGGAAAGTGGTCTGGTCACCGTGCCGCACACGATTCGCCATGCCGACGACAGAGCCGAGTTCCGGGGCTTCGACGCATCCGGTGAACTCATCGCCGTCTCGCACTACCAGCCGTTGACCGACGAATGTCCCACCATCCACGATCAATAGCGCGTATACCGCGGATGCGTCATCGAGACCGATGGGATCGGATCGTTCCCCATCACCTACCTGCCGGATCAGCTCAGCCTGGGCAGCGAGTCGAGCGCCTGCCCCCAGGTGGCCAGGCTGAAGCGACCGTGGACTCCCAGGACTCCCCGCTTCTCAAGGCTGCCCGGCTCTGTCTCGCCGACGCCCGAAGCGAGAAGGCCACTGTCAGCGCTGCCCGCGTCATGGAGTATCTGGAAGACGACGACTGGGAAGCGGCACTCCTCCTTCTCGAAGATTTCGGTGGCGCGCATCCGCAGCCACCCGGGTTCTGGAGTCTGCTGACCGACGCTGCTCACCTGATGTGCCTCAAGGACGCGGACTGGTATGCGTGGCGGAGTAGTGAAGCCCGCAGCGGCGCCATCCGGGCTGAACTCTGTCTGATGCGTACCGAGGACGGAGGCCGGAAGAGACCCGTACCTCCCCGCGGAGTGCTGCGGCCTCTGTGGGACGTCGGCCGCCTCACGCCTGAGGGTGACCCGTTGCTCAGCATCGCCTCACTCTGGGTCGAGGGCTACGGAGCCTTGGAGCCGGGCGCATGCGCATCGGTGAGACTGCTTCCGCTGAGGCCCGAGCATTGGCAGCATCTCGACCAGGGCGACGTGATCACCATGCACGAGATGCGGCCACACGCCGGGACAGCTCGCATCATCGAGGTCATGCCACCCGTGGGGACTGCTCCATAGTCGCGGTTTCAGCTGCAATCCGGCGCCGTCCCAGGCGGTCCCGAGTAGAGCAGCCGGGGCGCCGGTCCACGTTGAACCGGTGGGGACGGGCAGGACAGCACCTGCGATCCCCTTTCGATGGCCGGCCGCCGTAGCTGGCTGGGGGCGATCTCCGGGTGTCATCTCGAACCGCCTGTACTGATCATGGTGCGAGGGATGCTCTACACTCATCGCGCATGCGACTGAAGATGATCTTCGCGCTGCTCGCCGTCTACGTCGTGACGGCGGCGCCCGAGTTTCTGCCGGGCGAGTGGCGGGTGATCGTGCAGCCGGCGACGAGTGGTCGGGTGGAGGTCTACTACCAGCCCGTGCACCCCGTGCTGCTCAGGTCGTATGAGGGTATTCGGCCGTTCCAACGGGCGCAGGAAACCGCCCAGCGGCGAGCCGAAGCCTATCCACACGATCTCGCGCCGCCGTACATCCTGCACGCGCCGTACCGGCTCGTCGCACCTTACGTCACCGCGCGAGGGCGCGAGCTGGCGGCTCCGCCGATCTCTGGAACGGACTGGTCGGACGGGCAACACCTCCCGTACCGGATCGTGCCCCAGGTACGGCCCGCGGAGAACAGCCACGCCGAGCTGAAGGCGTTGATGGAAGAGGAGCCCGGCCCCATCGAGGAACCAGGAGTGTGGGCCATGGGCATCCGCCCGGAGCTCAACCGGGCCATCCTCAAGACCAACGCCTTCGACCAGGAAATGCGCCACAGGCTGGCCACGAAATACGGCAAACTCGTCGCCCTCGAATGGGACCCCTCCGGCGAGGCTATCTATTCGATTGACTGAGACGGGAATGATACGTGAAACGAGAGGCCGGAGCGCAGAACGTGCATGTGGCAGCCTGGCCGCTCGGGCTCTTCACGTTGCGGTTTCAGTTGCGATCCAGCCCCGTACGGCGCCATTCCAGGAGGACCGGCAAACTCAGGTGAGCCGATGGGGCCGGGCAAGATCCGAGCTGCTGACGCGGTTTGATGGCAACGGCATCAGAGGGTTCACACCCCCGATCCTCCGCACGTCGAATGGCCCTTCGCCATAGCGGGAAAGGCCATTTTCAGTAGGGCTGTGGGTTGCGGTAGGGACGATGAGGCAACGCGACCTCTGGTGGATCAGGGCAATCCGCCAAGATCGTCCCGTTCGCAGAGAGGTCGCGTTGACCCGTCAGCCTGCCATGATCATGGTCGCCCTTGCCATCAGGGCCGCCCGCGGGGTCTACGCCCCCGGCCGCCTGGGCAAGTTGACCTGGCAGGTTCTGTTCGAACTCGTCGACGCGGTCCTCGCCGGCAGTTCAGCCGCCCGACACAGGCTGCGGCCTCGGCGAGCGCGCCCGAGCCGCCACGTCAGCCGGAGATGAGCTTGACGGAGTAGTCCAACGTGGTTCCCTGGACCTCGTAGGTCGCGGTCTGGCCGTTCTGGGCGTACTGGACGAGAGTGTCGCCAGGATTGTTGACGCCCCCGTCCGCGTGAACCAGCGGCCTGGCCGACGCACCTACCGGGACACTGCTCGATTCGAGATCAACCACCCCGGTCTGGTTGATGGGGAAGTTACCGGAGTCGGGCCCGCATTCTGTGAACTTGCCGGTATTCGGGTCCAGGTACTCCAGGTCGAAGTGCATGACGAAGCCTGCGTTGTTCACGCAAGCAATATATTGGACTGGATTCATTTGCCCTCCTGGTCTGAGTGAATGCATCTGATCGTGCTCTTCGGTGATTCCCCCGGAGAGTGGACGGCCGTTCGCACTTTGTCAGGTTTTAGCGAGCAAATCGGCAAGACTTGTGAATCAAGATCTTCTGGGTTGCCGCGAACGAGGGCTGGTCGGCGACCGGCCGGCGCACTCGCCAAGACCGCCGACTGTTTCTACTGTTTTCTGCAGTTTCCGGCGGGCCGACCCCGCAGGGAATCGCCGGAGGGGTACGCCGTGTGCCGGTGAATGTCGGTCGTGTGCTCTAGCGTGTCCGAAAAGTCGGCCACGGCAGGACCTCGGACAGGAGCGCTCGCGTGGGTGTCCACTACGAGTATTACCGGGCCGCGGACCGCGTCTCGGCGACCGTCAGGCCGGAGCATACGCGTGTGATCGGTGTCCTCTCGCGCGGAGTTCCGGAGTTCGATGTGGTGGAGACCAAATGGATCGACCCTGAAGTCTGCCTGGGCAAGCTCGTGGCGTTCGCCAGCGAAGTGGACTACTCCGCGGACCTGGTCGAGACGGTGGAGCTGTATCCACCCCCGGAGGGTGCCCCGCACGCCCTACCGGAGGACTTCCCCTACCGGGACGGTCCGGCGATCGTGGAACTGCTGGTGAACGTACGCGACGTGCTCGCCGGCGTGGACGACGCACGCCTACCGGCGCTGGCCGAGCAATGGGCAGCGATCGAGGAGTTCTCGAGATTCACCTATGACGACGACGGCTACACGCTGTCCCTTGTCAAGGATCTCGTCGGTCTTGCCCGCCGAGCGAAGGAAAACGATCAGTTGCTCTACTGCTGGATGTGCGTGTGACCGGCGGCTCGCATGCCGGTGACGGGGAGCGGTCGGGCGTCGGCGGGGAAGGTGACCTGCCTGGCGGTCGTCGCCGGGCTTACGGCAGGGCGACCGTCGTGAGCTCTTCCCGAGGATGAGCCGCACCCACCGGCGGTTACGAGAAACCCCGGTAGGCCAGATTCACGGCCAGGGCGGCCACCGCCAGGGCGAAGAACATCGCCCACGGTCCGAGGTGGTAGTCGCGAACCCGCAGGTGAGCACCGAGCGCGCCGAGGAAGTACAGCACGAGGCCGGCGGCGGCGAGCGTGCCCAGCACCGGCACGGCGAACCCGGCGAGCAGGCCCAGCGCTCCTGCCGCCAGCAGCGCGCCCAACAGGGGCATCCAGGATCGGGACACGCGCATCTTGTCCGCCTGGCTCTTGGGATAGTCGTGACCGATGAGGTTGGCGACGGCGGCGAGGCCGTAGAGTGCCGAGGCGACGAGGGTGACCGCGACGTAGGCGACGAACACGGGGTCTCCTTCTCCAGTGAGAACGACGGGTGGTCGGTCGCCTCACGGACGAAGCGGCGTCTCAGGAAGTGACACGCCCTCGCGTGACATGAGTCACAGCACCACGCCGGTCAGCTTCGCCGGGTTGCTGACCACGTGCACCGTCTCGACCGCTCCCTTCACCAGATGCAACGTGATCGCCAGCACCGGCGTGGGTCCGGAGTGGACGACGATCCCCGGGCCGCCGTTGACCTGCGACACCCGAGCCCGCGCGTCGTCAGGCATGCGCCGGGAGAGGATGACGATCGCACGGGCCACGTACTCATGTCCGTGGATCGCCTTGCGGGGCGCGCCGGTGACGCCGCCGCCGTCGCTCACCATGGTCACGTCCGGCGCCAGCACCTCTATCAGGGCCGTCACGTCGCCGCCGAGGCAGGCGGCCAGAAACCGTTCGGTGGCCTGCTGCCGGGTCGCCTGATCGGTGTCGTAGCGACGGCGGCGTGCCTCGACAGCTCTCTTGGCGCGGTGCGCGATCTGCCGTACCGCCGCGTCGCTGCGTCCGACGCACCGTGCTATCTCGGCATGGCTGTAACCGAAGGCCTCGCTCAGCACGAAGACCGCCCGCTCCAGGGGAGACAGGGTCTCCAGCACGAACAGCATCGCGGTCGACACCGAGTCGGCGAGCATCACGTCTTCGGCGACATCCGGCGAGGTGAGCATCGGCTCGGGCAGCCATGGCCCGACGTACGACTCCCGCCGCACGCGCGCACTGCGCAGCCGGTCGATCGCCAGCCGGATGGCCACCCGGACCAGATAGCCTTCGGCGTCCGAGACCGTGGCCATGTCGACGCGGCTCCAGCGCAGCCAGGCGTCCTGCACCACGTCCTCGGCCTCGGTGACGCTGCCCAGCACTCGGTAGGCCACAGCGTGCAGCAGAGCGCGGTGCTCGGCGAACCTGTGCTCGGTCGTGGACCGGTGCACCCCCGTGTGGTGGGACAGCGCGATCCCTCCCTTCACCCGGCGTGCGGGGGCGTGCCGGTGGGTCGGTGCCGGTCGGTCGCCGGTGTGTCCAAGCGGTCATCAGCGAATTTCGGCCGGCGCCGAGACCGCACAGTCGCGCCCTCCAGCACACTAACCGGTCAAGGGGCTCCGCCAGGGACCGCGACGTGCGAAGGCGGCCGGAGCCGGACCGGGAAGGGGGGTTTCGGGTCAACTGCCGGATGGCTACTATCGGGCACCAATCGCCTACTTCGGCGTTTTCGTCTGGGTGCACCGATCGGTGAGGAGAGGGTCCTTCACGTGGCTGGATGGGGCAGGGCCGGGCGACGACGAACGGAGACCGTGGGCGACGCGGAGGGCTTAGCGGGATCCACCGGCGGCCGGCAGGGGCGGCTGGCCGGGGGTCGCCGGCTGCCTTTGCGTGCCGTGCTGCTCATCGTCGTGTTCGTCCCCAGCCTGACGTTCGCCCCGCTGCTGGCGTCCGGCATGAACCAGCTGTCCACGCAGTGGCAGGAGGAGAAGGCCCAGCTGGATCTGGCCACCACCACCGTCGGCAGACCTGCGGCTGATCTGTTCTTCAGCCTGGACCAGGAGCGACGGCTCACCGCGGAGGTGCAGGCCGGCTCCCCCGGCGCATCCCGCGACAAGCTCGCCAAGCAGCGCGCGGTGACCGATCAAGCCGTGAACGCCTTCCGTCCGCTGAGGACCCTGGACACCGGCTACGGACCGGAAGGGCTGACCGAGGCCATCGCCCGGGCCGACCGCGACCTCGGCCTCCTCGACCAGCAGCGCCGGGCGGTGGACGCCGGTTGGTCCAGCGAGCAGAAGGCGTTCGACTACTACAGCGGCGTCCTCGAGTCGGACCTCGGCGTGCTGACCGCCCTCAGCAACGCCGATCACAGCGAGGTGGCCATCAAGGCGCGGACGCTGGTCGACCTCTTCTGGGTCGTCGACATGATCGGCCGCGCGGACGCCGTTCTGGCCCGTGGCTGGGAGAAGGGGCACCTGACCAGGGACGAGTACGGCCTGGTCGCCGACGCCGCCGGCACCAGGAAGCACCTCATGCGGTCTCGGGTGATCCCCAGTCTCACGGGCGACGAGAGCCGGTACGGGAAGCTCACGACCAGCAAGGCGTGGGAGACCATGACCGCTCTGGAAGGGCGGTTGGTCACCTCCGGGATCAGCGCCGAGAGCAAGGAGGCGACACTCCGCGAGTCCAGCGCCGTGTGGCGGTCCTCGGTGGACGCGGTCACCGCGCAACTGCTGGAACTCCTCAGCCTCCGGCTCGGCAACGTCGAGAAGGTCGGCCACAGCCACGCCAACACGCTCTTCGTGATCTTCATCAGCATCTCCACCGTGGGCGTGCTCGCCCTGGGCCTGGTGATCTTCACGAGCTGGCGCCTCACCTCCATCCTTCGCCGGCGCATCCTCCGCCTGCGCGAGGACGCCCAGGAACTCCAGGAGCGGCTGCCCGACGTGGTCGCCCGGCTGGAGCGCGGCGAGGACGTCGACGTGGACGCCGAAGTACGCATGGTCGAGCCCACCCCCGACGAGCTCGGCGAGCTCGGGCACGCCCTCAATCTGGCCCGCCGCAGCGCTGTCCTCACCGCCGTGCGGCAGGCCGAACAGCACCGTGGCTTCCAACGCATGCTCCAGCGCATCGCCCGCCGTACCCAGATCCTCATCGGCCTCCAGCTGAAGAAGCTGGACGAGCTGGAACGCAGGCACGAGGACCCCGAGGTGCTGGAGGGCCTGTTCGACCTGGACCACCTCACCGCTCGGCTGCGCCGTTACGAGGAGAACCTGGTGATCCTCGGCGGCGGCCAGCCCCAGCGCCGCTGGCGCAAGCCGGTCCACCTGCTCGACGTACTGCGCGCCGCGCAGGGCGAGGTTCAGGACTACCGGCGGATCTCGGTCCACGTCGAGGGCGAATCCTGGGTGGCCGAGCGCGCGGTGGGACCGCTGGTCCACGTCCTGGCGGAGCTCATGGAGAACGCCACCACCTTCTCCAAGCCGCTGACCCCCGTCGAGGTGCGGGCCGCACCGGTCAGCCGGGGCATCGCCGTGGAGATCGAGGACCGCGGCCTCGGCATGGAACCGGAGCAGTACGCCGCCGCCAACGCCCTGATGAAGTCGCCGCCGCAGCTCGACGTGATGACCCACGCCGACGACGTGCGGCTCGGCCTGTACGTGGTCGCCCGGCTCTCCGCGGGCCTGGGGCTCCAGGTGGAGCTGCGGCCGTCGGCCTTCGGCGGCACCCGGGTCATCGTGCTGCTCCCGGAACCGCTGGTGGTGGACCGTCCCCGTGCGGTGCCCGAGCCGGCCGCGCTGCCCGAGGACGCCCCCGAGGCCGCCACCGGCCCGCAGCCCCACCCACAGGAAGGTACGGCCGATGCCCGCCCGTCCCACGAGGACGCGCAGTTGCCGACGCGCTCCAGGGGACGCGCGATGGCCTACGTGACAGCACCCGCCGGATCGCCGGATCGGGACGACACACCCCCGTCGCCCGCCCGCCGGCCGCTGCCCCAGCGGGTGCGCCAGGCCAGCCTGGTCACCGAGCTCAAGGTCCCGGCGGACCGAGATGACCAGACCGACCAGGAGACCTGGGCCGTACGCGACCAGCCCAGCCGATCCAGTGCCACGATCGGCGCGTTCCAGAGGCAGTCGCGCAAGCGCCGGACCGGTGACGACGCCCTCCCCACCGAGCCGAACGGATCCCCCGAGCCCGGCTCCCCTACGACGGAAGATCGATGATGACGCAGCGAACCACCGCCACCAACACGGACCTGGACTGGCTCCTGGACGGCCTGGTCGATCAGGTCGCGGGCACGCGGCACGCCATCGTGCTGTCCGACGACGGCCTGGTGATCAGCCGGTCGCGGACCCTCGAACGCTCGGACGCCGAACGCCTCGCCGCGATCGCCACCGGCCAGCAGAGCCTGGCTCGCGGTGTCGGGCAGCTCTTCAACGGCGGTCAGGTCCACCAGGTCATCATCGAGATGGCCGACCTGTGGCTGTTCGTCACGGCCGCGGGCCGCGGCACCCACCTGGCCGTGGTCGCGTCCCAGGAGGTCGACGCCGAACTGATGTCCGTCGCGATGCACACCCTGATCCAGCAGGTGGGCCAGAAGCTGGGGACCGACGCGCGTGCCCCGGAGGCCGACGGCGCGGGGAGACACAGATGAAGCACTGGACGGAGGGCTTCGACGACGGCGACGACGACGAGCCCCTCGTCCGTCCTTATACGATCACCGGCGGACGAACCACCCCCGAGCGGGACGACCTGACGCTGATCACCCTCGTGACGGCGATCTCCGCGGTCTCTTCGGAGACCGGGCGGGGCCTCAGGGGAATGCAGCCGGAGCACCGCACCATCCTCGCTCTGTGCAGGCGGCCCCTGGCGGTGGCCGAAGTCGCCTCCGCGCTGAACCTCCCGGTATCGGTGACCAAGATCCTCATCGGCGATCTGATCGAGACCGGCCAGTTGCGGGCCCGGCCACCGCTGGCCTTCGCGCAGACAGGCGGCTTTCCCGGTATGGCAATCCTTGAGGCGGTGAGGGATGGACTACGCAATCTCTGACCACGGGGACGCTGCTCCCCTGGCGGTGAAGATTCTGATCGCCGGTGGGTTCGGCGTCGGGAAGACGACCCTGGTCGGCGCGGTGAGCGAGGTCGCCCCCCTGCGTACGGAGGAGTACCTGACCCATGCCAGCGTCGGCGTCGACGATCTGGAGGGAGTGAGCGGCAAGACCACCACCACCGTCGCGCTGGACTTCGGGCGCATCACCATCAACAGCGACCTCGTGCTCTACCTGTTCGGCACCCCCGGCCAGGAACGCTTCTGGTTCATGTGGAACGACCTCGTCAGCGGAGCGATGGGCGCGGTCGTCCTGGTGGACACCCGCCGGCTGGACGTGAGCTTCGCGTCGATCGACTTCTTCGAGAGCCGCGGCATCCCCTTCGTCGTCGGCGTCAACTGCTTCCACGGCGTCAAGGACCGGACACAGGAGGAGATCCGCAAGGCACTCGATCTCGATCCGCAGGTGCCGCTGGTCCTCTGCGACGCCCGCGACCGGACGGCGGGCCGCGATGTGCTGCTGGCGCTCATCGACCACCTGATGGCCACCCGGTCCCGCACCGCACCGCACCCCGTGGCCTGACCGGGCCGGGCCGGCCCGCGGCTCGTGCGCGGGATCCTCTCCTACGCCCAAGAGACCACGCGCTTGCAGGTGGGCGACCGCCACTCCGAGGCCGGCGAACATCACAGTTGCGGCGTCGGCGGGGCTGAGCCCTGAATCGTCCGGGTCTGTGGCTCTAGGCTGTCCGCTGTGACTTCCGGACGTATCGTCATCGACGACCGTTTCGAGCTGATGGAGCGGTTGGGCAGCGGCGGCATGGGCACGGTGTGGCGCGCCTATGACCTCGCCCTGCACCGCGAGGTGGCCCTGAAGGAGGTCCGCCCGTCCAACGCCCCGGAGGACGATCCGACCAGGGGGCGGATGATGCGCGAGCGGGTGCTGCGCGAGGCGCGCGCGCTGGCCCGGCTGGATCATCCGAACGTGGTGACGATCCACCACATCGTGGACACGGCGGCGATGGCGCACCCGTGGATCGTCATGGAGCTGGTGCGCGGCCAGTCGTTGCAGGACCGGCTCGCGCAGGGGCCGATGGCGCCGGGCGAGGCGGCGCGGCTGGGACGCGGGATCCTCGCGGCCCTGCGCACCGCACACGAGGCGGGCATCCTGCACCGCGACGTGAAACCGGCGAACGTGCTGCTGCGTCCCGACGGCAGCCCCGTGCTGACCGACTTCGGGATCGCCGCCATGCAGGACTCCCCCGGGCTCACGGCCAACGGTGACGTGGTGGGCTCGCCGGAGTACATCGCGCCCGAGAGGCTGCGCGGCCAGGAGGGCAATCCCGCCTCCGACCTGTGGTCACTGGGCATGCTGCTGTACGTGGCGGTGGAGAACCGGCACCCCATGCGCCGCGACACCCCCCTCGCCACGCTCGCGGCCGTGCTGAACGGCCACATCCCGCCGCCCGTGCGGTCGGGGCCCATGACGCCCGTGCTGAACGCACTGCTGCGGCCCGAACCGGCCGCGCGTCCGTCGGCGGCCGACCTGGACCGGATGCTGGCGCAGGCCGCCGAGCAGGCGTCCTCGATGCCCGGCCCCGCCCCGATGCCACCCGGCAGGCCGGCCCCGATGCCTTCCCCGATGTCGCCGCAGCCGGGATCGTTCCACGGGCAGGGTCCGTACGGGGTGCCGGGGTCGCCCACGCAGCCGCCGTTCCCGAGGCCCGGGGAGCCGCCCGCGTACTACCCGACGGGTCCGACGGCCCGGTCGCGCCGCGGCCGCCGGAGCCGGGCCCTGGTGATCGGCGGGGTGGTGGCGGTGGCGGGCACCGTCACCGTGGCGCTCGTGGTGGTCCCCCGGTTGGTGGAGCCCACGGCCCCCACGGACACGCCCGGCTCCTCGCAGACCGCCGGTCCCCCGCAGACCGCCGTCGCGGATCCCGGCACGACGAGCCCGAAGCCGACCACCGAGCCGACCGCCGAGGAGACCCCCGGCACGTTGCTGACCCCGGACGGGATCCGCCACGTGGTCGCGGCCCTGAAGAAGGCGTCGGGCGGCGAGCAGTTCATCGAGATGTCGGTCCACTCAGGGCACGCGTCGGCCAAGGCTCCCGTCAAGGGCAAGCCGAAGATGTACGACCGCTACACCTACCGGGACGGGCAGGTGACCCGCGACCCCGGAGGCATCCTGAGCTTCGGGGAGAAGGCGGTCGCGTTCGACGTCTTCGACTGGGACGTGCTGCCGAAGGTGCAGCGGGCGGCGGAGCAGCGGCTCGGCATCGACAAGCCGACGTCGCGTTACGTGATCGTGCAGGGCGCCTGGACGTTCGCCGACGACCAGCCGACCATCCTCTACTACCTCAGCGACGAGTACGGCGGTGCGTACCTCGCCGCCGACCGTAAGGGCAAGGTGGTCAGAGTGTACGCGAGGGAGGACTGACTTCCCCTAGGCTCTCAAGATCGCGAGCTGAGGGGGAGCCCGGATGCGACGGTGGACGGTCAGAGGGCTGGTGGCGCTGCTCGTCGTCGTGCTGGCGGCCGCCGGCCTGTACAAGCTGGTGAACGCGCGGACGTTCCAGCTCGCCGGAGAGCTGACCGCGCGGGTGGAGACCGGAGAGAAGGTCGTCGCCCTGACCTTCGACGACGGGCCGGACGAGCACACCGACGAGATCATCGACCTGCTCGCCGCCGAACGGGTACGGGCGACGTTCTTCGTCGTCGGCTCGCAGATGGCGGCCCACCCCGGCGCTGCTGAGGCGCTGGTGGCGGCGGGGCACCAGCTCGGCAACCACACCTTCACGCACCGCAGGATGGTCTTCGTCTCCCCCGGCACGGTCACCGCCGAGGTCGAGCCCACCGACGCGCTCATCCGCCGGGCGGGGCAGCGGGGCGACATCCCGTTCCGGCCGCCGACCGGCAAGAAGCTCCTCTCGCTGCCTCTCTACCTGTCCGAGCACCGGCGGCACACCGTGATGTGGGACGTCGAGCCCGACTCCGGCCAGACCCCGGTGCCGGCCGAGATCGCCGCGATGGTGCGTGAGCAGGTCCGGCCCGGGTCGATCGTCCTGCTGCACCCGTGGTACCCCAGCGGGCGCAACACCCGCGAGGCGATCAAGGACACCATCGCGGGTCTGCGCGCCGACGGGTACCGCTTCGTCACGGTCGCCGAACTCCTGGCGCTCCAGGATCAGCCAGCCGGCAAGGTGGCGATCGCCGGGCCGAAGGCGGCGCCGAGCAGGTAGGCGAGGTTGAACAGGCCCATCGCCGCCGGCCGCGCACCGTCCGCCACCGCCGCACCGGCACGCGTGGCGAACGCCCCCTGCCCCGAGGCGGCGGCCAGCGAGGTGAGCGCCTGGGCGACGAGCAACACGGCCGGGACGGCGCTCAGGCCCGCCAGCGCCACCCCCGCCGCGCCCAGCACCGGGAACCCGGCGGCCAGGGCCCGGAACGGAGCCCTCGCGGTCGCCGCGATCACCAGGTAGGACGCGAGGCCGCCGAACAGCAGCGGCCAGGTGATGGCCAGGCCCACCCGCCCGCTGCTCCAGCCCGCGTGCTCGGCGAGCAGCGGCGGCAGCGCGTACATCATCCCGAAGTTGACCACAGCCAGCAGGAACGCCGCCCCCGCCGAGGCGAGGAACACCGGAGCCCGCACCACCGCGGCCGGCACGAACCCGTCCGGCCTGGCCCGCAGCCACAGCCCGAACGCCACCCCGGCGACCGCCGCGGCCGCCCCCGCCGCCTGCCAGTCGTGCGGCACGAACACCAGCGCCGTGACCAGCGCCGTCAGCAGGACCGCGCCCGGCAGGTCGAACCGGGCGCCGGACAGCGGCGTGACCGGCCGCCGGCGCAGCACGGCCGGCAGGGCGAGCAGGCTCAGCACGGGCAGCGCCAGCGCGGCCCGCCAGCCCAGCAGGTCCGCGACCACGTCGCCGGCCAGCGGCGCGGTGGAGCCGACCGTCGCCAGCGAGGCCGTGACCAGCCCCATCGCCCGCGCCGATCCTGTCAGGCTCATCGCGATCGTGGTGAGCCCGGCGGTGCCGAGGCCCTGCAGCGCGCTCCCCGCCACGAGCGCCGGCAAGGCCGGCGCGACCAGCGTGAGGACCGCGCCCAGCAGCACGAGCGCGGCCGACGTGGCCAGGGCCGTGCGGGCGCCGCGCCGGCTCTGCAGGCCGGCCGCCAGCGGGGTGCCGACCGCGATGGCCCAGCCGAACGCGGTGACGATCCACGTCGCCGCGGCCGTCGTGAGGCCGAGGTCGCGGGCGGCGTCGGGCAGGATCAGCGCCGGACCGGCGATGCCGAACGACAGCGGTCCGGCCAGCAGCGCCAGCCACCCGGCCGGGGCCCCCGGACCCGGCTCAACGGCGCGGACCGCCCCGTCCGCCGGGGCCGTCGAGCGGTCCGTACGCGTCTTCCCGGTCATCGGGCGTCCTCCGTCAGTGCCGGGTAGTCGGTGTAGCCGCGGTGGTCGCCGCCGTAGAAGGTGGCGGGGTCGGCCGCGGTGTACGGCCCGCCGGCGGCGATCCGGGCCGGCAGGTCGGGGTTGGCCAGCCACAGCCGCCCGAACGCGATCGCGTCCGCGAGGCCCGAACGCAGCGCCTCGACCCCGTCCTCGGGGGTCGCGGGGCCGTCGCCGCCCCTCGGGTGCGGGTTGAGGATCAGCGTGCCCGGCCACTCGGCGCGCAGCAGCTTGGTGATGCCGCGCGTGTCGATCTCCGAGACGTGCAGGTACGCCAGGCCGAGCGGGGCGAGCCCGCGGGCCAGCTCGATGTAGAGGGTCTCGCTGTCGCTCTCGTCCATGCCGTTGTAGGTGATGCCGGGCGACACGCGGAACCCGGTGCGGGCGGGCCCGATCGCGTCGGCGACCGCCTGGGCCACCTCCACGGCGAACCTGATGCGCCGCTCGACCGAGCCGCCGTAGGCGTCGGTGCGCCGGTTGGTGTTGTCCGACAGGAACTGGTGGATCAGGTAGCCGCTCGCCCCGTGCAGCTCCACCCCGTCGAACCCGGCGTCCAGCGCGAGCCGGGCCGCCGCCGCGAACTCCTCGACGGCGCGGGCGATGTCCACCATCGTCATCTCGCGCGGTGTCGGGTGGTCCAGCATGCCGTCAGAGGTGTAGAGCTGCTCTCCCGAAGGGATCGGCGACGGCGCGAGCGGCAGTTCGCCGCCCGGGTAGAGCACGGGGTGGCCGATCCGGCCGGAGTGCATGAGCTGGACGAAGATCCGCCCGCCGCGCCGGTGCACCTCGTCGGTGACCCGCCGCCAGGCCGTCGCCTGCTCCGGTGTGTGCAGGCCGGGGGTGTCGACGTAGCCCTGGCCGAGCACGCATGGCTGGGTGCCCTCGGCGATGATCAGCCCGGCTCCGGCACGCTGCCCGTAGTACTCGGCGGTCAGCTCGTCGACCAGGCCGCTCCGGGCGCGGCTGCGGGTCATCGGCGTCATGACGAGACGGTTCGGCAGGTCCAGCTCGCCCACGGTCACGGGCTCGAACAGCTCTTTCACGTCGGTCTCCTCACCAGCAGGGTTGTCTGCGCTGGTCCGACGGTATGAACGGGGGAGTACGCAGCGAATCGGTAAGGTTTCCGTAGGTACGTACGGGGATTGCGGTGTACGTAGCCACGGAGGCGGGGGCGCTGGTGCTGTACGGCAGGGCGAGCGAGCAGGCGGCGATCCGGGATCTGGTCGACACGGCGCGTGCCGGCCGGAGCGGCGGCCTGGTCCTGCGCGGGGAGCCCGGCATCGGCAAGTCGGCGCTGCTGGCGTGGAGCGCCGAGCACGCGGAGGGCGCCGGCCTGCGGACGCTGCGGGTCACCGGCATCGAGGCGGAGGCCGATCTGGCGTTCGCCGGGCTGGTGCAACTGGTCTGGCCGGTGCAGGAGCGGCTCGGCGCGCTGCCCGGACCGCAGGCCGACACGCTGCGCGCGGTGCTCGGCTGGGCGGAACGAGCCGGGCGCGACCGGTTCCTGTCGGGGCTGGCGGTGCTGACGCTGCTGGCGGAGGTGGCCGACGACGGTCCGCTGCTCTGCCTGGTGGACGACGCGCAGTGGCTGGACCAGGCGAGCGCCGACGCGTTGCTGTTCGCCGCGCGCAGGCTGACCGCCGAAGGGGTGGCGATGCTGTTCGCCACGCGGGAGGAGGGCTTCGCCCCGACCGGGCTGCCGGAGCTGCGGCCGTCGAGGCTGTCACCGGAGGACTCGGCGCTGCTGCTGGAGCAGCGCGGGCTCACCCCGGCCTCGCGGGAGCAGGTGATCGAGGAGTCGGCGGGCAACCCGCTGGCGTTGATCGAGTTCGCCGCGGCGCAGCGCCGCTACCACTCCGGTGCCGGGCCGATGCCGGTGCCGGACCAGGTGCTCGCCTCATTCCGCTCGCGGATCGGGCAGTTGCCGGACAGGACCCGGCTGATGATGGTGACGGTCGCAGCCGAGGGCCGCGGCCACCTGACGACGCTGCTGGGCGCCGCCACGGCGCTGGGAGTGGGGCTGGAGGACCTGGAGGAGGCCGAGAAGGCCGGGCTGGTCCAGGTCACCGGGAACGTCGTCACCTTCCGGCACCCGCTGGTCGGCACGGCCGCGTACCAGGCGGCACCCCTGGCGCGGCGCGTCGCCGTGCACCGGGCGCTGGCCGGGGCGGCGACCGATGACACCTGCCGGGCCCGGCATCTCGCCGTCGCGACCACGTCGGTCGACGAGGACGTCGCCGCGGAGATCGTCCGCGTCGCCGAACGGGACCGGGCCCGCACCGCGTACGCAGCCGCGGCCGGGCTGTACGAGCAGGCCGCGAACGTCACGCCCGACGTGCGCGTCCGGGCGGCCCGGCTGGGCGAGGCGGCCTCGCTCGCGCTGTCCGCCGGGCTCACAGCGCAGGCGGCGGAGCTGGCCGAGGAGGCGGAGCGGCTGGTGGACGACCCGGAGTCGGCCGCCCGGCTGGCGCCGGTGCGGGCGTCGGTGGAGTTCGAGCTGGGCGAGCGGCGGCTCGCGGCCCGGCTGCTCGTCGAACGGTCGGCGCACGCGGACCCGGACGCGGCGGCGGCGATGCTGCGCACCAGCGCCGGGTACGGGTGGTTCAGCGGTGACCGGGAGGCGATCCGGGACGCGGCCGAGCGGCTGCGCGCGATGGGCCGGCTCGATCCGATGGCGCTGGGGATGGCGTACCTCGTGGACGAGGACTACGCGCGAGGGCTGCCGTTGCTGGCGGAGTTCGTCGAGGGCGCGCTCCGTGCGGTGCCCGACTTCCTGCACGGCTCGGCGGAGCCGGCCGACGATCTCACCATGACGTGGGGCACCTTCTGCGCCATGATCCTCGGCGCCGACGCGGTGGCCGCCGAGCTGGCCGAGGCGCAGGTGACGCGTGGCCGCAGGCACGGCCTCGTCGGCGCGCTGCCGCAGGCGCTGCAGGACCTGGCCGGGGCGCAGGTGCAGGCCGGGCGGCACCGCGACGCCGAGGCGTCCGTGGCCGAGGCCGTCCGGATCGTCCGCGACACGGGGCTGGACCAGCGGATGGCGCGGCTCAACTCCGTGCTGGCCAGGGTCGCCGCCATCGAGGGTGACGAGGAGCGCTGCGTACGTCTCTCGGCCGACGAGCCCGACACCGGCGGCATGGCAGGTCTCGCGGCGCTCAGCCTGCTCGACCTGGGGCTGGGCCGCCACGAGGCGGCGCTGGAGCGGCTGGAGGCGGCCGGCCGGAGTCCGCTGCGGTACGCCACCGGGCTGGTCGCGGCGGCGGCCGACCAGGTGGAGGCGGCCGTGCGGCTGGGCGAGCCGGACCGGGCCGAGGAGCCGCTGCGCCGGCTGGAGGCGTGGGCGGGGGCGGGCGGGCAGCCGTGGGCGCACGCGCTCGCCGCGCGTGGCCGGGCGCTGCTGACCGACGACGAGGACGACTACCTGCGCGCCCTGCGCGCGCACGAGGACGCCGGCAGGCCGTTCGAGCGGGCGCGCACCGAGCTGCTCCACGGCGAGTGGCTGCGCCGCGCCCGGCGCCGCAGCGACGCGCGGGTGCCGCTCAGGTCGGCACTGAAGACCTTCGAACGGCTCCGCGCGCGGCCCTGGCTGGAACGCGCCCGGACCGAGCTGAAGGCCACCGGCGAGTCGCTGGTCCAGGCCGAGCCCACGGCCGCGAACCCGGCGGACCGGCTCACCAGCCAGGAGCTCCAGGTCGTCCGGCTGGCGGCCGGCGGCGGCACCAGCCGGGAGATCGCCGCGCAGCTCTTCCTCAGCCCGCGGACCGTCGAACACCACCTCTACCGGGCCTTCCGCAAGCTCGGCATCCGCTCCCGTCGCGAGCTGGCCCGCCTCGAACTGGCCTGACGTCCCCGGGTTCAGCCGGCGTCGCGGGCCTCGATCGCGTGCAGGACGGCCACCATGTCGGACCCGCCGTGCCCGAGGGCCACGGTCTCGCCGAACAGGGCGTGACAGACGTCCAGCAGCGGCGACGCCACGTGCGACGCCCGGGCCGCCTCGGCGATCAGCCGGTTGTTCTTGAGGACGTCGAGGGCCGCGGCCTGGACGGCGAAGTCGCGATCGAGCAGCTTGGACGCCTTCATCCGGGAGACGCCGCTGGCCATCGGGCCGGCGTCGAGGACGTCGAGGAACAGCCGCCGGTCGAGCCCGTGCCGGTCGGCGAAGTGGAACGCCTCGGTCAGGCCGGTCACCAGGGTGATGAGGAACAGGTTCACCGACAGCTTCATCAGCAGCGCGTCGGGCACCTGCCCGCAGGCGAACGTCTGGTGGCACATCGGCCCGAGCAGCGGGCGCACCTCCGCCACGGCCGCTTCGTCCCCGGCCAGCAGCGCCACCAGCCGCCCGGCTTCGGCGGGGGCGCGGGATCCCGACACGGGAGCCTCGACGTAGCGGCCGCCGGCCGCCCGGACGTCGGCTTCGAGCCGGCGGGAGTAGCCGGGCGACGTCGTGCCCATGTGCACGACGGTGCGCCGGGCGACGTTGGCCGCGAAGCCGGGGGTGTCCCGGCCGAGGACGGAGTCGACCGCCGTGTCGTCGGCCAGCATGAGGATCACGACGCCGGCCCGCCGGAACACCTCCGCGGGATCGGCCGCGACAGTGGCGCCGGCCGCGCGCAGCGGCTCGCAGCGTTCGGCGGTGCGGTTCCACACGACGAGCGGTGTCCCGGCACGGGCCAGGTTGAGCGCCATGGGCTGTCCCATGACGCCGAGGCC
Organism: Nonomuraea muscovyensis; assembly: GCF_014207745.1. Taxonomy (NCBI): domain Bacteria; kingdom Bacillati; phylum Actinomycetota; class Actinomycetes; order Streptosporangiales; family Streptosporangiaceae; genus Nonomuraea; species Nonomuraea muscovyensis. The sequence continues at coordinate 2,999,577 of NZ_JACHJB010000001.1, read as the reverse complement.
GACGAAACCGACATCCATGGCCACCTCCAGGCTGCTATGACAGTTGTCATGATAGACCGGGACTATGACAAGCGTCATGATGGACATCCGGCCGCGGACGGGCGGAGGGTGAGATGACGGGCTCCGAGCGCGGCCCCCGGGAGCGGATGGTCTTCAGCGCCGCCCAGCTCATCCGGCGCGACGGGGTCGCGGCGACCGGCGTACGGGACGTGGTGGCGCACGCCGGAGCGCCGCGGGGGTCCGTCCAGCACTACTTCCCCGGAGGCAAGGAGCAACTCGTCAACGAGGCCGTGGAGTGGGCCGGCCGCTACGCCGCTCGGCGCGTCGACCGCTTCCTGGCCGAGATGGCGGAGCCGTCGCCGAGCCGGCTGTTCGCCGCGATGGCGGGCCAGTGGATCGACGAGTTCGACCGGACCGGGTTCGCGGCCGGAGGCTGCCCGGTCGCGGCGGCGACGGTGGACCGCGCGGACTCCGCCGAGTCCACCCGCGCCGCCGCCGCGGCCGCGTTCGCCCGGTGGACCGGCCCGGTCGCCGAGGCGCTGGCCGACATGGGCATCCCGGCCGGGCGGACGCGGTCGCTGGCGACGCTCATGATCAGCTCACTGGAGGGCGCGATCCTGATCGCCCGCGCCGAACGAGACGTCCGCGCCCTGACGACGGTGGTGGAAGAACTCGGCCCCTTCCTGGACGCCGGCGCCGCCTGCTCGCAGTGATGGCGAGCCTGCAGATGACGAACTCGCCGTTCTCGACGAGATGGACCAAGCGGTGCCCGTCGACTGGTTGGCGACCGCCATGCAGCAGCGCAACTCGGCCGGAGATGTCCGGCGGCTGAGCCGCCCCGTTCGGGCGGCTCAGTGCGGGCCCGCGGCCTCCGTTCCGCAAGGACCGCCGCCGGTGGCGAGCTCCAGCGTGACGGGCAGGCCCGACATCGTGAGCGTCGGGTAGTGCTCGGAGATCCGTTGGGCGGAGCGCCCGGCGTAGTGGCAGATGAAGCTGCGCCTGAACCGGTCGGCCGTGGCGTTCGGCTCGGACCCGTGCACCAGGCTGCCGTTGAAGAACAGCACGTCACCGGGGTCCATGTCGACCGGCACCCGGTCGAGGCCAGGCGGCGGCGGGACGTACTCGCGGGTAAAGGAGATGCCGAGGTCGGCCTCTTCCGGGCAGAACAGGTCCATCAGGTGCGTCCCGGGCACCACCTCCAGCCCACCGTTCGCCCGGTCCACCCGGTCGAGCGCGACCCACGCGGCCACGCACGTGCCCGGCTCGACCCGGAGGTAGAAGTTGTCCTGGTGCAGCGCCTGCCCGCGCGCGCCGGGCGGCTTGAAGTAGAACATGCTCTGGGCTGCTATCGGCTCCTCGCCCAGCAGCTCCCGCAGGATCGCCGCGATCCGCGCGTCGAGGAGGTAGCGCAGCGCGAGGTCATTCACCAGGTGGGGGTGCATGATCCGGGGGTAGTCGCGCAGGATGTCGTACGGCAGGCCGGGTTCCTGCGGTCTGGGCGTGAAGTGCCCGGGGATGAGGCCTCCGGCGTGCAGGGCCATGAACTCCTCGCGCAGCTCGGCCACCTCGCGGGGAGCCAGGAGCCCGGGCACCAGGACATACCCCTGATCATGGAAGTCGTTGAGTCTCATGCTCTTCACGCTAGGAAGCCGGGCCGGCGAAAGGTATGCCTGTGACCGCTGAGGACCTGTCTGTTCCTGCTGCCGAGCTGATCATCGTGGGCCACTTCGACAAGACGCCCGGCTACGCCACCCGCCGCTCCTCCGGTTGGCCCAGCTGGCTCCTCATGTGGACGCAGTCGGGGGCGGGGCTGGTCGAGCAGGCGGGGGCGTCGTTCACCGCGGGGCCCGGCGACCTGGTGGTGCTGGCGTCCGGCGCGGCCCAGGAGTACCGGGTCGCCCCCGGCAGGGACCGGTGGCGCTTCTGGTGGGTCCACTTCCAGCCTCGCCCGTCCTGGTCCGGCCGGCTCGGCCCGTACGCGCGGGCTGCCGGCTGCCACCTGGTCGGCGGGGTGCCCGGCGCCCTGCACGACCGTATCGACGGGGTGTTCCACCGCGCGCTGCGGGACGCCCGCTGGATCTCGCCCGCAGACGACCACCCGCTCCGGCCCGCACCCGTCCCCGAGCCCCCCTCCGCGAGCGGAGAGCTCGGGCCCGCCGTGGCCGCGTCGGGGCCCGCCCGGGAGCTGGTGCTCGGGGCGATCGAGGAGGTGCTGGTCCTGGCCACCGCCTCCGCCCGCAGGTCCGGCGACGGGGGCGACGGGGGCGACGCCCGGGTCCGCCGTGCCCTCGCGCTGATCGCCGCCGAACCGGGCGCGCCCCACTCGGTCGCCTCGCTGGCCCGCGCCGTCGCCCTCTCCTCCTCCCGCTTCGCGCACCTGTTCACGTCCGAGGTGGGCTGCCCACCCATGCGAGCCGTACGGCAGGCGCGGGTCCGGCACGCGGCCCGGCTCCTGGAGGTGACGGACATGGACATCGGCCAGGTCGCGGCGGCCTCGGGTTTCGTCAGCCCGTTCCACTTCAGCCGGGCGTTCAGGCAGGAGTACGGCCTGCCGCCGCGCGACTACCGCAACCGGCTCGCCCGGAATCGGTAGCCGCCCGAATCCCGAACACCGGCCGGCGGGAGAGTCCGGCCTCCGCGGCGACCGGACCATGGACGGTCTTGATCTTTTGGGTTAGTTTGCCCGGCATGAGGCTTCGACTCGTGTTCAGCGCGCTCGCGGCGTGCGTGCTCGCCGCCCCGCTGCCCGCCCACGCCGACGTGCCCGCGCTCGGCTGGGAGCTCAAGGAGACCGGGGTGACGGCGCGGCTGCGCGGGCTGTCGCCGGTGAGCCGTGACGTGGTGTGGGCCTCGGGTTCCGAGGGCACCGTGCTACGCACCGAGGACGGCGGGCGTACCTGGAAGAACGTCTCGCCGCCGGACACGGGCGCGTTGCAGTTCCGCGACGTGGAGGCGTTCGACTCGCGCCGGGCCGTGGTGCTCTCGATCGGCGAAGGGACCGACTCCCGGGTCTACCGAACCGAGGACGCGGGCCGCACCTGGACCGAGACGTTCCGGAACGACGAGCCGAGGGCCTTCTACGACTGCCTGGCGTTCTTCGACCGGCGTCACGGGCTGGCGATGAGCGACCCGGTGGACGGGAGGTTCCGGATCCTCGCCACCGAGGACGGCGGCCGGAGCTGGCGGGTGCTGCCGTCGGACGGCATGCCGGAGGCGCTGCCCGGCGAGGCCGGGTTCGCGGCGAGCGGCCAGTGCCTGGTCACGGCGGGAGGGAGGGACGTCTGGCTGGCCGGCGGCGGGGCGGAGCGCTCACGCGTGTTCCACTCCGGCGACCGCGGCCGCACCTGGACTGTGGCCGACACCCCGATCCCGGCGGGCGATCCGGCGCGCGGGGTGTTCGCGCTGGCCTTCCGTGATCGCCGGCAGGGCGTCGCGGTGGGCGGCGACTACCGGCCGGACCAGCAGTCTCCGAGCGCCGGGGCGGTCACCGGGGACGGCGGCGACACCTGGCAGGCCGCCACGACGCCGCCACCGGCCTACCGGTCCGGGGTGACGTGGGTGCCGTACCTGCCGTTCGCAGCGATCGCCGTCGGCCCTTCGGGGAGCGACGTGACGTACACGGGCGGGAAGGCGTGGCAGACGTTCGACGGTGGCTCGTTCGACACGGTGTCGTGCACGAAGGACCTGTCGTGCTGGGCGTCCGGCGAGCGGGGCAGGGTCGCCCGGCTCACGCTGAGGTGCCGCTAGCTGCCGGCGTCACCTGGGCCGTGCTGGTGCGAGGCGGCATCCGGCCAGGTCCTGCCCGTCATCCGTGCCGGCCGGGCTGGTAGTCGCCGGCGGGCTGCTGGGTGATGACGTTGAGGCGGTCGGCGGCGTTGATGAAGGCGATCAGGCACACCAAGGCGGCGAGCTGGTCCTCGTCGTAGTGCCTGGCGGTGGAGGCGGGTGGCACTTCGCGATCTTGCCTGCGTTGGCGCCACCCTCTTGCCGTCGTGGTGTCACAGAACGGCAGGGCCTGGCATCTTGTGGGTGAGACCCGGTCGAGATCCGACAGACAGGAGTCATCCATGGCCAGCGTTGCGGACCACGGCAGAGGTCGCGGCTGGGGCGAGAACGAGAACGGCCACCCGGATCCCGCCACCGAGGCGTTCGTCGCCCACCGCAACCTGCTCTTCACGGTCGCCTACGAGATGCTCGGCTCGGCTGCCGACGCCGAGGACGTCCTGCAGGAGACCTGGATGCGGTGGGCGGGCGTCGATCTCGGCACGGTGCTGGACCAGCGCGCGTACCTGGTCAAGATCACCACCCGGCAGGCGCTCATGCGGCTGCGTACGCTCGGCCGGCGCAAGGAGTCCTACGTCGGCCCCTGGCTGCCCGAGCCGCTGCTGACCGCACCCGACGTGGCCGAGGACGTCGAGCTGGCCGAGAGCGTCTCGATGGCGATGCTGCTGGTGCTGGAGACGCTCACGCCGACCGAGCGGGCGGTGTTCGTGCTGCGCGAGGTGTTCGATCTGGCCTACGACGAGATCGCCGAAGCTGTCGACAAGAGCGCGGTCGCGGTCCGCCAGATCGCCCACCGGGCGCGGTCCCACGTCGCGGCGCGCCGCCCGCGCGGGGTCGTTTCCCCCGTCGAGACCCGGGGGGCCTTCGAGGCGTTCCGACGGGCGGTCGAAACGGGCGATCTGCAGAGCCTGCTCGACATCCTCGCCCCCGATGTCGTCGCGTTGAGTGACGGTGGCGGAATCAAGCAGGCCCTGCTGCGGCCCATCGTGGGGGCCGACAGGGTGACTCGCGTGTTCGCCGCCGGCTGGAACAAGGTCGGCGCCGCGATGTCGTTCGAGCCGGTGCAGGTCAACGGCGGCCCGGCGCTGCTCGTCCGGCTCAACGGGGAGATCGACGGCGTCATGGCGCTGCGGGTCGAGGACGGCTTGATCACCGGGCTCTACTACGTACGCAATCCCGAGAAGCTGTCGCGGGTGGAGCGGGAGACTGCCGTGAGCCGCTGACTCCGGCGCGGGACGGGCACCCAGCACTGCCCAGCACGCGATGGCCATGGGCTCCCCGGCGGGGAGGGCGACTGATCTGCCGGCGTCAGGGCGTCCATCGTGCGCGGAGCACACCATCGGGATCGGGCAGCACGGCGGTCATCAGCGGTTCACGCTCGTCCGCCCAACCGGAAAGAATCATCATCGCGCGGGCAGCGGCCAGTATGGCCGGTAGTGCCGGACTGTTGGATTCGTCGACCGTCAGGCTGGTGATGTGCCCCTGAGAGTTCTGCCAGACGATCTCAGCGAAGCCATCGTCGGGAAGGCCGGCAAGGGCCGCTTCCACGTCTGTCGACAGGTCGGGCCAGACCAGCAGCCGCACCCGGGGGGCGAGGCGGGCCCGTATTGCGGTGACCTCATCAGGTGTTATCCGGTGCCAGCGTGAGGCGTTGGAGACATAGCGCTCCTCCAACACCACCGCGCCTCGCTCGATGATGAGGGCATCCAGTTCGGCCCAGAATGCCGCGTCGGCGGGGCGCCGACCAACATCGTCCTCATCGAGTTGTGGGTCGTACGGCGACTGGTTGATCGGTTCGGCGAAGAGCCCTCGGTGGTGGGTGAGCGCCACCGCGTGTGGGCACGGTAACGCGCTGCCGACATAGACGTACTGGTCGTAACCGACGTGGACGAAGAAGCGGTCCTCCACGTGCAACCGGCACCAGGCACCGTTGTCGCGCAGCATCGCCCGGACCAACTCCAGGGCGACGGCCATCGGCACCAGCGCGCCGTCGTGGTAGCCGGTCAGGTCAGGGGGGAACAGACCGGCCAAGCCGTGACCATCGATCGGGGGTTCCGCCCCGAAGCTGACGTAGCCGGTCACCTCAGGTTCGCGGATGGCGAGGTGGGTGATGCCGGTTTCCTCGGCGAAAGCGGCCACGGCTGCCAGGTAGGCCGCTTCCACCGGACCGTGGTCGCTGTACACGTCCTCGGGCCCGACGTAGGAGCCCTGCTCATCGCGGTCCGCCGGGTCGTACTTGGTGATCCGGTAGACGTGGAGCACTTTGTCAGCTCCGCCGCCGCTGGCATGGGCCTGAGGTGAGGATGCCGGCGAGCCGGTACCGGCCATGGGAACGTTCATCACCACCATCCTGGCGGCGGTCCGGTCTTACCGCCGACCTCGGTCCACTCGCTACTCGTAGCGGTAGCGGGCCTGCAGGATGACAATCTCGTCGTTCGCGACGAGGTAGACCAAGCGGTGCTCATCGGTGATACGGCGCGACCACGCGCCCGCCAAGGCGTACTTGAGCGGCTCGGGTTTGCCGATGCCCGCGTAAGGATCGCGCAGGGCGTCCTCGATGAGCCGGTTGATACGCTTGAGGAGCTGACGGTCGGCCGTCTGCCAGTGGATGTAGTCCTCCCAGCCCTGGCTGGTGAAGGCGATTTTCACTCGTCATCCAGCAGTTCGTGCCGCTCGTGACGCCCGTCGACCGCCTCCCGGTAGGACTCGATCAACCGGCGCGCGTTCGCGGGCGAGCGAAGCAGATAGGCCGTCTCCTGGAGGGCTTCGTACTCCTCTGCGGCCACCAGATAGGCGCTGCCGCTCCTGGCGACGATCTCCACGGCGGTGCGGTCGTTGTTGACCTCCTCGATGAGCGGGAACAGTCTACGGCGCGCCTCGCTTGCGGTGATGGACATAACCCCTCCCTCAGAGTGGTACAACTTCACGGTACCACTCTGAGGGTGCGTCTAGCACTCGATGACGTTGACGGCGAGGCCGCCGCGTGAGGTCTCCTTGTACTTGTCGAGCATGTCGCGGCCGGTGTCGCGCATGGTCTTGATGGCCTTGTCCAGGGCGACGAAGTGGCGGCCGTCGCCGCGCAGGGCGATGCGGGCGGCGGTGATGGCCTTGATGGAGGCGACCGCGTTGCGCTCGATGCACGGGATCTGCACCAGGCCGCCGATCGGGTCGCAGGTCAGGCCCAGGTTGTGCTCGATGCCGATCTCCGCGGCGTTCTCCACCTGCTCCGGGGTGCCGCCCAGCACCTCGGTCAGCCCGGCCGCGGCCATCGAGCAGGCCGAGCCGACCTCGCCCTGGCAGCCGACCTCGGCCCCGGAGATGGAGGCGTTCTCCTTGAACAGCACCCCGATCGCCGCCGCCGTCAGCATGAAGCGGATCACGCCCTCGTCGTCGGCGTGCGGCACGTACCGCGAGTAGTAGGTGAGCACGGCCGGGATGATGCCCGCCGCGCCGTTCGTCGGGGCGGTGACGATCCGCCCGCCGGCCGCGTTCTCCTCGTTGACCGCCAGGGCGAACAGCGACACCCAGTCCATCGCCTGCAACGGGTCCTTGCCGGAGGACTCCGAACGCAGACGGCGGTGGAGCTGGTGGGCGCGGCGGCGCACCTTCAGGCCGCCCGGGAGCACGCCCTCGCGGGTGATCCCCCGCTGGACACACTCGGACATGACACGCCACAGGGTGAGGATCCCGGCGCGGATCTCGGCCTCGGTACGGCCGAACGCCTTCTCGTTCTCCAGCATCAGGCCGGAGATCGACAAGCCCGTGGCCGAGCACTGCTTGAGCAGTTCCTCGGCCGTCGTGAACGGAAACGGCAGCACGGTGTCGTCAGGCTTGATGCGGTCGGCCCCGGTGGCGTTCTCGTCCACCACGAAGCCGCCTCCGACGGAGTAGTAGACCTTCTCCCGCACCACCGTGCCGTCGCCGGAGCGGGCGGTGAAGCGCATGCCGTTGGGGTGGCCGGGCAGCGAGATCTTCCGCTCGAAGACGAGGTCCTCCCCGACGACGAACGGGATCTCCCGGTGGCCGAACAGCCGGAGCGTGCTGGAGGCGCGCATCTCGGCCAGCCGGGCGTCGATGCCGTCCACGTCCACGAGTTCGGGCTTGTCGCCCGACAGGCCCAGCAGGACGGCCTTGTCGCTGCCGTGGCCCTTGCCGGTCAGCCCGAGCGAGCCGTACAGGACGGCCTCGACGCGGGCCACCCGGTCGAGCAGGCCGTCCTCGTGCAGGCCGCGCGCGAACCTGTGCGCGGCGGCCATCGGCCCGCCGGTGTGGGAACTGGACGGGCCGATCCCGATCTTGAACAGGTCGAAGACGCCGATGCTCATCGCAGGTATTCCGTCGCCGCGTCGAGCAGCCATTCCGACAGGTACGCGGCGAACGACGAGCGGACCAGCACCAGGAAGTCGTCCGGCCGGGGCAGCAGCACGACCTGGGCGCGCGCCAGCAGCGTCTGCGCGCACCGGCCCGGCCCGAACACGCGCGGATGCAGGTCGAGCGCGCAGCCGTGGGCCAGCAGGTCACGCGCGCGCGGCCCGCCCACGAGCAGGGTGGTGCGCTGGGCCGACACGTCCACGACCGAGCCGTGCCGGTCGCCGAGGGCCTTGACCAGCAGCTCGTGCCGGTGGCCCGCGGGCGCGACCACCAGCCACTCGTCCGGGCCGAGCCAGGCCACGGTGACGTCCCCGGCGGTCACGGCGGTGCACGGCTCGACGGGGAGCGGCACCCCCAGCACGTCGCCCAGGTCACGGGCCGCCGGGCTCGCCGGGTCCACCCTGAGGTCGACGTGGGTGAGGAACGGCAGCTCGGCGAGCCGTAGCGCCCCACCCTCCGACGCGGCGGCGAACCGGCCGGCGAACGCCGCGGCCGGGCTCCTGCGCTCAGCCATCACGGCGCGCTCCTTCCGGGTCGAACAGGACGTGAGAGGTGACGGTCACCGGCACCAGCGTGCCGCCGACCGGTGCGTGCAGCCGTTCGCCGATCCGGCTCTGACCGCCCTTGACCAGCGCCAGCGCGAACGTGCGGCCCAGGGCGGCGCTGCGGTAGCTGGACGTGACGTGGCCGAGCATCGGCACCGGCGGCTCCGGCAGCGGCTCCCCGTCCCCGGACCCGGCCACCAGGTGCGTGCCCTCCGGCAGCAGGAGGCCGGGGTCCTCCGGCAGCAGCCCGACGAGCTGCTTGCGGTCCGGCCGTGACGTGTCGGCCCGTGTGTAGGAGCGCTTGCCGACGAAGTTGGGCTTCTTCTTCGACACCACCCACGCCATGCCGAGGTCGTGCGGGGTGACCGTGCCGTCGGTGTCCTGGCCGACGATCGGGTAGCCCTTCTCGGCGCGCAGCACGTGCATGGTCTCGGTGCCGTACGGGGTGACGACGCCGGTGTCCATGATCGCCGTCCACAGGCGCAGGCCGTCCCACGACGTGACGTTGATCTCGTACGCCAGCTCGCCGGAGAAGCTGATCCGGCACACCCGAGCCGGTATCCCGGCCACCTCCGCCTCCCGCCACGTCATGAACGGGAAGTCGGCCACCCCCACGGCGAGACCCGGCGCGAGCCCCGCCAGCACCTCGCGCGAGCGCGGGCCGACCAGGGCGACCGTGGCCCACTGCTCGGTGACCGACGTGCAGTGCACCCGCAGCGACGGCCACTCGGTCTGCAGCCACTCCTCCATCCAGTCGAGCACGGCGGCCGCGTTGCCCGTCGTGGTGGTGACGAGGAAGTGCTCGTCGGCCAGCCGGATGACCGTGCCGTCGTCGAACACCATCCCGTCGGGACGGCACATCACGCCGTAGCGGACGGCGCCGACCTTCAGCGTGCTCATCAGGTTGGTGTAGAGCCGGTCGAGGAACTCCCCCGCGTCGGGGCCGATCACGTCGATCTTGCCGAGGGTGGAGGCGTCCATCGCGGCCACGCCCTCGCGGGCGGCGCGGCACTCGCGCAGCACCGCTGTCTCCATGTCCTCGCCGGGGCGCGGGTAGTACCAGGGCCGCTTCCACTGGCCGACGTTCTCGAACAGCGCGCCGGCCGCGACGTGCCACTCGTGCAGCGCCGTCACCCGGACCGGGTCGCTCAGCGCGCCGCGGTCGCGGCCCGCCAGCGCGGCGAAGCTCACCGGCAGGTACGGCGCCCGGAACGTGGTGACGCCCAGCTCCGCCACCGGCACGCCCAGCGCCTCGGCGACGACCGCCGAGGCGAGCAGGCCGGAGGTCTTGCCCTGGTCGTGGGCCGTGCCGGCGGTGGTGTAGCGCTTGACGTGCTCGACGGAGCGCAGGCCGGCACCGACGGCCCGGTGGAGGTCGGCCACGGTCACGTCGCGTTGCAGGTCCACGAAGTGCGCCGTGTGATCGGCCGCGGGCACCACCCAGTACGGCTCCCCCGTGGGCTCCGGCTCGGGCGCCGCCTCGGGCACCCGGGCCGCCCCGGAGGTGGTTCGGGTGCCGGCGCCGGTGCCGTCCGCCAGGCAGCCGGCCAGGGTGAACACACCCCTGGCCGCGCCCGCCACCTCGACCGCCTGCCGGCAGGCGTCCGGGACGAGCGTGCCGAGCGTGTCGTCGTGGCGCAGCGTCCCGCCCGCCTGGCTGAACAGGTGCACGACCGGGTTCCAGCCGCCCGACACGAGCAGCAGGTCCGCCTCGAACGAGCGCCCGCCCGAGGAGGCGGCCAGCTCTCCCGGCGCGATGGGGCGCGCGTCGACCGTCACCGAGGAGACCGCCTCCACACCGTGGGCGGCCGTCACCACGTGGCCCGCCAGCACGTCGAGGCCGCGTTCGCGGGCCCGTGCGGCCCACTCCGGGCCGGGTGCGGGCCGCACGTCCACGATGGCCGCCACGTCCACGCCCGCGTCGGCGAGGTCGAGGGCGGCGGCGTAGGCGGAGTCGTGCGCGGTGAACACCACGGCGCGGCGGCCGGGCAGCACGCCGTACCGGTGGGCGTAGGCGCGGGCCGCATCGGCGAGCATCACGCCGGGCAGGTCGTTGCCCGCGAACGCGATCGGCCGCTCGTGTGCCCCGGTGGCGAGCACCACGCGCCCCGCCCGGATGCGCCACACGCGCTCGCGGGCGACGTGCGCGGGCGCCGCCGCGCCGAGGTGGCCGGTGCGCCGCTCGACGGCGACCAGGTAGTTGTCGTCGTAGTAGCCGAAGACGGTGGTGCGGCGCAGCACGGTGACGTCGGGCAGCTCCGCCAGCCCCGCCACGGTGGCGGCGGCCCACTCGGGGCCGGGCACGCCGTCCACGGCCTCGGCCGTGCCGAGAAGCGCGCCGCCCGGCTCGGGCCGCTCGTCGGCGAGGATCACCCGCGCCCCGGTGCCCGCGGCGGCGCGCGCCGCGGCCAGCCCGGCCGGTCCGGCGCCGACCACGAGGACGTCGCAGTGGGCGTGGACGGCGTCGTAGCGGGCCGGGTCCGGCTCGGCGGCCAGCCGTCCCTGACCGGCGAGGCTGCTCGCGGCGAGCCCGTCGTACAGCTCGACGGTGGTGGCGGGCAGCATCGGCTCGGGGAACGGCGCCTCGATCTGGACGACCGCGCTGGGCTCCTCGCTGCCGGCCGAGAACACGCCGCGCGGGCGGCCCAGCTTCACGCTGGTTGCGACCCGGCGCACGCCGGCCGCGAGCAGCGCGGAGGCGAGGGTGTCGCCGGGGTACCCGGTGTACTCCCGGCCGTCGAAGGTGAAGCGCAGGGTCCGCGACCGGTCGATCCGGCCGCCGCTCTCGCGCCTCACGAGGTCACCGGCCGAGGCTCGCCCACCCGGTAGACGGCGTGGATCTCGTTGGTCGCGGTGTCACGCAGGGCGTTGAACCAGCGGCGGCAGCCCGCGGAGTGGCTCCAGCGCTCGGCGAAGACGCCCTTGGGGTTGTCGCGGAAGAACAGGTAGCGGGCCCACTCCTCGTCGGAGAGGGCGGCCGGGTCGTCGGGGTAGGCGACGTGAGCCTGCCCGCCGTAGTGGAACTCGGCCTCCTCGCGTGGGCCGCACCAGGGGCATGGGATCAGCAGCATGTGACGTCCTCAGTGCGCGACCGCGGCGGCGCCGTGCTCGTCGACGAGCGCCCCGGTGACGAATCGGTCAAGGGAGAAGGGGGCGTTGAGCGGGTGCGGCGCGTCGTTGGCCACCGTGTGGGCGAAGCACCAGCCCACGCCGGGCGTGGCCTTGAAGCCGCCGGTGCCCCACCCGCAGTTGAGGTAGAGGCCGTCGACCGGGCTCAGGCCGACGATCGGCGAGGCGTCGGGCGAGACGTCCACGACGCCGCCCCAGGTGCGCAGCACGTGCGCGCGGGCGAAGACGGGGAACAGCTCCAGGGCCGCCGCCATCTGCCGCTCGATGATGTGGAACGCGCCCCGCTGGCGGTAGGAGTTGGCCGCGTCGATGCCCGCTCCCATCACCAGCTCGCCCTTGTGGGCCTGGCTGACGTACACGTGGACGGCGTTGGACATGACGACCGTCGGGTGGACGGGCTCCAGCAGCTCGGAGACGAGAGCCTGCAGCGGGTGGCTCTGCAGCGGCAGGTCGATGCCGGCGGTCGCGGCGACGACGGAGGTGTGCCCGGCGGCGCACAGCGCCACCCTGCCGGCCGCGATCGTCCCGCGCGTCGTCTCGACGCCGGTGATCCGGCCGCCGCTCACCCGCAGCCCGGTCACCTCGCAGTTCTCGACGAAGTCGACGCCGAGCGCCGCCGCGGCGCGGGCGTAACCCCAGGCGACGTGGTCGTGCTTGGCGATGCCGGCGCGCGGCTGGAAGGTGCCGCCGTGCACCGGGTAGCGCACGTCGGGGGCGATGTTGACGATCGGGCAGACCTCCTGGACCTGCCGCGGGTCCAGCCATTCGGCGTCCACGCCGTTGAGCCGGTTCGCCTCGACGCGGCGGACGCTGTCGCGGACGTCCTGGAGACTGTGGGCGAGGTTGAGCACGCCGCGCTGGCTGAACAGCAGCGGGTAGTCGAGCTCCGCCTCCAGCCCCTCCCAGAGCTTGAGCGCGTGCTCGTAGATGCCGGCGCTCTCGTCCCACAGGTAGTTGGAGCGGATGATGGTGGTGTTGCGCGCCATGTTGCCGCCGGCGAGCCACCCGCGTTCCAGGACCGCGACGTTGGTGATGCCGTGGTTCTTGGCCAGGTAGTAGGCGGTGGCCAGGCCGTGGCCGCCGCCGCCGACGATCACCACGTCGTAGGAGGGCCTGGGCTCGGCCGCGGTCCACAGCCGGTCGGGGTGCTCGGGCAGGGCGGCGCCCGGCGGGCGGGGCGTCATCGGACGTCCCCGTAGAGCGGGTGCTTGCCGGCCAGGGCCTCGACCCGGCCGCGCAGGAACGCCAGGTCGGCCCCGGGGATGAGGGCGGCGGCGATGACGTCGGCGACCTCGCGGAAGTCGCCGGCGCCGAAGCCGCGCGTGGCCAGGGCGGGCGTGCCGATGCGCAGCCCGGAGGTGACCATCGGCGGGCGCGGGTCGAAGGGCACGGCGTTGCGGTTGACCGTGATGCCGGCGGCGTGCAGCCGGTCCTCGGCCTGCCGGCCGTCCAGCTCCGAGTCGCGCAGGTCCACCAGCACGAGGTGCACGTCGGTGCCGCCGGTCAGCACCCTGACGCCGGCGGCGACGGCGTCGGGTGCGAGCAGCCGGTCGGCGAGGATGCGCGCGCCCTCCAGCGTGCGCCGCTGCCGGTCGCGGAACGACTCCTCCGCCGCCACCTTGAACGCCACCGCCTTGGCGGCGACGACGTGCTCCAGCGGCCCGCCCTGCTGGCCGGGGAACACCGCCGAGTTGATCTTCTTGGCGAGGTCGGCGGTGGACAGCACCACGCCGCCGCGCGGCCCGCCGAGGGTCTTGTGGGTGGTGGTGGTGACCACGTGGGCGTGCGGCACGGGCGAGGGGTGCAGGCCGGCCGCGACGAGTCCGGCGAAGTGCGCCATGTCCACCATCAGGTAGGCGCCCACCGCGTCGGCGATCCGGCGGAAGGCGGCGAAGTCGAGCTGGCGGGGGTAGGCGGACCAGCCGGCGATGATGAGCTTGGGCCGGTGCTCGCGGGCCAGCCGCTCGACCTCGTCCATGTCCACCAGGTGGTCGCTCTCGCGGACGTGGTAGGCGACCACGTTGTAGAGGCGGCCGGAGAAGTTGATGCGCATGCCGTGGGTGAGGTGGCCGCCGTGGGCGAGGTCGAGCCCGAGGATCGTGTCGCCCGGCTCCAGCAGGGCGGACATGGCGGCGGCGTTGGCCTGGGCGCCCGAGTGGGGCTGCACGTTGGCCGCCTCGGCGCCGAACAGCGCCTTGACCCGGTCGATGGCGAGCTGCTCGATCACGTCGACGTGCTCGCAGCCGCCGTAGTAGCGCCTGCCGGGGTAGCCCTCGGCGTACTTGTTGGTGAGGACGGAGCCCTGGGCGGCCATGACGGCCAGCGGCGCGAAGTTCTCCGAGGCGATCATCTCCAGCGTCGAGCGCTGCCGGGCCAGCTCCGCGCCGATCGCGGCGTGCACCTCGGGATCCAGCACGTCCAGCGGGGTGTCGATCATGTGCGTCCTTTCCTAACCGCGCAGCCGGGTCATCGCCGGGTCGAACAGGGGCTCCTCGGCCACCACGGCCTCGACCCGCCGGTCGAAGTAGCCGATGTGGACGGTCTGGCCCGGGGTGGCGAGCGGGGCGGGCAGCCACGCGTACGCGATGGCCCGGCCGATCGTGTGGCCGTAGGCGGCGCTGGTGACGTAGCCCACGGGCCGGTCGCCGTCGTACACGGGCTCCTTGCCCATGACGACCTCGTCGGTGAGCAGGCAGGCGAGCTTGCGGGTGACCGACTCCTTGCGGGCGAGCAGCGCCTCGCGGCCGATGAAGTCGCCCTTGTCGAGCTTGACGGCGAAGCCCAGCCCGGCCTCGTACGGGTCGTGCTCGAAGGTCATGTCGGTGCCGAACGAGCGGTAGCCCTTCTCCAGGCGCAGGCTGGTGAAGGCGCCCCGGCCGCCGGCGATGACGCCCTGCGGGCCCAGGTGGTCCTGCCCGGCCTGCCACAGGGTGTCCCACAGCTTGAGTCCGAGGTCGGCGGTCGTGTAGATCTCCCAGCCCAGCTCGCCGACGTAGGACAGGCGGAGCATGGTGACGGGCACGTTGCCGAGGTGGGTACGGGTGCCGCGGAAGTAGCGCAGCGCCTTGAGGTCGGCGCGGGTGAGCGGCTGGACGAGGTCGCGCGCCTTCGGGCCCCACACGCCGACGCAGCAGGTGCCGGGGGTGATGTCGCGGACGAACACGTCGGCGGGCCGGTGCCGGTCGAACCAGTCGAGGTCGAGATTGCCGTTCGCGCCGACCTGGAACTCCTGCGGGCCGAGCCGGGCCACGGTGACGTCGCTGCGGATGCCGCCGTCCACGTCGAGCAGCAGGCAGTACGTCACGGAGCCGACCGACTTGTCCACGTCGCCGGTGGTGAGCCGCTGCAGGAAGGCGACGGCTCCCGGGCCGCTGACCTCCAGCCGCTTGAGCGCGGTCATGTCGTACAGGGCGACGCCCTCGCGGGTGGCCTGGGCCTCGGCACCGACGATGGGCGACCAGTAACGCGCCGCCCAGTCGCCCGGCGGGGGGATGTCGCGGCCGGCCACCAGCGGGGCGTTGGCCTCGTACCACTGCGGGCGCTCCCAGCCGGACGCCTCCAGGAACATCGCGCCGAGCTCGCGCTGGCGGGTGTGGAACGGGCTGGTGCGCAGCGGGCGCGGCTCCTCCATCGGCTGGAGGGGGTGGATGATGTCGTAGACCTCGACGTAGTTCTGGCAGCCACGGGCCCGCACGTAGTCGGGGGCGATCTGGTGCGGCTCGAACCGGTTGACGTCGCACTCGTGCAGGTCGAACGAGCTGCAGTGGCCGTCCACGAGCCATTCGGCCATGGCCCGGCCGACGCCGGCGGAGTGGGTGACCCAGACGGCCTCGGCGACCCAGAAGCCCTCGACGTCGCGCGACTCTCCCATGAGCGGCAGGTGGTCGGTGGTGAAGGAGAACAGGCCGTTGATGCCCTCCTCGACCTTGGCCGACCGGGTGGACGGCAGCAGCCGCCGCGTCTCGGTCCAGGCGTCGGCGAAGTCGTCGGGGGTGAAGGTGAGCACCGAGGGCATCACCTCGGCCTCGTCCACGGACAGGATGTCGTCGGCGCTGATCGGCATGGGGCGGTGGCCGTAGTAGCCGATGCCGAGGGTGTCGAAGCGCTCGCGGTAGTAGAGGTCGGCGTCCTGGTGGCGCAGGATGGGCCGGGACACCTCGACGGTCTGCCCGGCCAGGTCGGGCACCTGGCCGGTCCAGGCGAGCTGGTGGGCGAGCGGGGTGAGCGGCAGGTCCATGCCGACCATGCGGGCGACCTTGGGCCCCCAGATGCCGGCGCAGCAGACCACGAGGTCGGCGGGGATGTCGCCCCGGTCGGTGACGACCGCCTTGACCCGGCCGCCCTCGGTCGTGATGTCGAGCACCTCGTGCCGGGCCAGCACCCGCACGCCGCGGGAGCGGGCGCGGGCGAGCTGGGCGTCCACGGCCTTGACGGCCTTGGCCAGGCCGTCGGTGGGGATGTACAGGCCGCCGAGCACCGTGCCGGGGTCGAGCAGCGAGTGGCGGGCGACGCTCTCCTCCGCGGACAGCAGGTGGGTCTCGATCCCCCAGGAGGTCGCCCAGCCGTGGCGGCGGCGCAGCTCGACGAGCCGCTCGGGGGTGGTGGCCACTTCGAGCCCGCCCACCTGGTGGAAGCTGTCCAGCTCGACGAACTTCTCGACGGTGTAGCGGGCCATCTCGGTCATCGTCTTGGAGCCGTTGATCTGGAAGACCAGGCCGGGGGCATGGGAGGAGGAGCCGCCGGTGGCGGGCACGTCTCCCTGGTCGACAACGGTGACGTCGGTCCAGCCGCGGGCGGACAGCTCGTCGGCGAGAGCCGCGCCGACCACGCCCGCGCCGATGATGACGACGCTTGGGCCCGTCATAGCCACCTCCGTTGTTGCGATATATGCAACCAAACGCACTTTTCGCAACAAGCGTCGCCTGCCGCGTTCCGGGTGTCAAGAGTGTGTTCTGTCGTATTCCATACGGTTTGCACGCCTGCTGTGGAACGGTCCACAGACACGCGCACGCCCGGCCCGGTCGCACCTTGCGTCGACCGGGCCGGGCGTGGGTGGATCATCAGCTGCTGGGCAGCCAGGCCTTCACCTTGTCCGGGTTGTCGGCCACCCACTTGGCGGCCGCCTCCTCCGGCTTCATCTTCTCCTCGGCGATGTACTTGGCCACCAGGTTCTGGTCGTCGTTCGTCCACGTGAAGTTCTTGACCAGCGTGTACGCGGGACTGCCCGACTCGGCGAACTTCTTGCTGACGATCTTGTCCAGCTCGTACGGCGGGTAGTCGCAGGCCACCTTCTCCGCGTCCGCGTCGCAGCCCTCGGTCCAGGCCGGCAGGTTCACCTTGACCAGCCGCAGCTCCGACAGGAACCACTGCGGCTCGTAGAAGTAGCCCAGCACCGGCTTCTGCTGCTTCTCCGACTGGCGGAAGGCCGTGATGAGCGCCGTCTCGCTGCCCGCGTAGACGACCTTGTAGTCCAGCTTGAGGTTCTTGACCAGGGCGCCGTCGTTGGTGACGAACGACGGGTCGCCGTCGAGGAGCTGGCCCTTGCCGTCGGACTCGGAGGTCTTGAACAGGGAGGCGTACTTGTTGAGGTTCTTCCAGTCGGTGATGTCCGGGTACTTCTCGGCCATCCACGGGGCCACGTACCAGCCGATGATCCCCTTGTTGCCGGTCGGCCCGGCGTTCACGGCCACCTTCTGCTCGTCGATGTACTTCTTCTTCAGGTCGTCGTGGGCCCAGTTCTCCACGACCGCGTCGACCTCGCCGGTGGCGAACCCCTGCCAGGCCACCTCCTCCTTGAGGTCCTTCTTGACCACCTTGCAGCCGAGCTGCTTCTCGGCCACGTGCGCGATGACCGCGGCGTTGGCCTCGTAGCCCACCCACGGGTTGATCGCGAGGTTGACGGTGCCGCAACTGCCCGCACCGCTCGCGGCGCTGCTCGCACCCGTCTGCACCTCGCCGACCTTCGCCCCACCGCACGCGGTGAGCAGGAGGCCGGCGCCTGTCACGAGCGCGGCCGCCCGGACCTTTCCGCTCCTGGTAACTGCCACCTGGTCCTCCTGATTCTCACCGGCCACCGGCCGGTGTCTCTCACTTGTCATGGAGTCCGCCGTGCGCGGCAGCGTCGGCCCGCTCGGTGGCGGCCCGCATGACGCGGTCGAGCACGATGCCGAGCACGACGATCGCCAGCCCGGCGGCCAGCCCCTTGCCGCGCAACTGGTGCTGCGAGAAGCCGGCCACGACGTCGTAGCCGAGCGCCCCCGCGCCGACCAGGCCGCCGACGACCACCATCGACAGCACGTAGATCAGCCCCTGGCTGGCCGACAGCGTGACGGCGCTGCGCGCCATCGGGAGCTGCACCTTGGAGATGAGCTGCCAGGTGCTCGCGCCCGCTGAAGTGGCCGCCTCGACGGTGGTCGCCGAGACCCGCCTGATGCCCTCGGCGACCAGCTTGATCGCGATCGGCGCGGCGAACACCACGGCCGCGATGATCGCGGTGAACCGGGTCGGCCCGAACAGGCCGAGGATGGGCACCAGGTAGACGAAGGCCGGCATGGTCTGCCCCGCGTCCAGCACCGGCCGCAGCAGCGTGTCGGCCCGGTCGCTGCGCCCCATCCACACCCCGACGATCACGCCGAGCACCATGACGAGGATCGTCGCGACGAGCGTCGAGGCGAGCGTGACCATGCTGTCCTGCCAGAGCCCGAGCAGCACCAGCACCAGCAGCCCGGCCGTGGTGACCAGGGCGGCGCGCACGCTGCCCACGAGCAGCGCGATCGCCACGGCCACGGCGGCGACGAGCCACCAGGGCGAGCCGGTCAGCAGCGCCTCGAACGGATTGAGCAGCCCGTTGGTGAGCCCGTTCTTGACCGCGTCGGTGTAGGTGACCAGGCTGTCCTGCACCCACAGGCTCGCGGCGTCGGCCGCGCCCCGCACGGTGAAGCCGAGGTTGGCCTGGACGGGGAACTCCGCCGCCCACACGTAGGTGTACGACAGGTAGCCGAGCACGGCGGCGACGCCGAGGACGCCCGCCACCTCCAGGCGGCGGCCGCGCACGGTGCGCAGCCGCCCGGCCCGGCGCTCGGCCTCCACCCGGCGGCTGGCCGCCGAGGTCGCGCGGTCGAGCACGACGGCCATGATGACGATGGCCAGCCCGGCGTTGAACGCGGTGCCGACGTCGAGCGTCTGCAGCGCCTTCAGCACGGTCTTGCCCAGGCCGGGCGCGTCGATGAGCGCCGCGATGGTGGCCATGGACAGGGCGGCCATGATGGTCTGGTTGACGCCGACGATGATCGTCTGCTTGGCCATCGGCAGCCGCACGTGCCGCAGCGCCTGCGCGCGGGTGACGCCGAGCGACGCGCTCGCCTCCAGCGTCTCGGGCGAGACCTGCCGGATGCCGTGCGCGGTGATCCGGATGGCCGGCGGGATCGCGTAGACCATGGTGGCGACCGTCGCGCTGGCCGGGCCGATGAGGAAGAACAGGGTGAGCGGCGCCAGGTAGACGAACGTCGGCATCGTCTGCATGAAGTCGAGCACCGGGGTGACCAGCCGGTGGAACCGGTCGCTCAACCCGGCCCACACGCCGAGCGGGATGCCGACGGCCAGCGACAGCACCACCGCCGTCAGCGTCAGCGCCAGGGTGTCCATGCTCTCCTGCCACAGGCCGAGCACGCCGAACGACAGGAACCCGGCGGCGGTCAGCAGCGCCACCCTGCGGTTGCCGTACAGGTAGGCGACGGCGGTGGCCAGGCCCACGACGCCGAGCCAGCCGAGCACGGGGAGCGGCCGGCCGAACGACGGCTGGCTGATCAGGGCCTGCACGAACGTCACGGCCTCGTCGAGGAAGAGCCGGATGTAGTTGATGAAGTACAGGAAGAACGGGTTGCTGTTGCGACCGGCGTCCACGGCGTCCATGCCGTCGCCGAGCGAGGTGTGCAGCGGCGTCAGCTCCGCCTCGCCGAGCTGCAGCGTGTCGCGGCCGCGCAGCACCGCCCAGCCCAGCACCCAGGCCACGAACACCGCGAGCACCAGGTACTTGCGGGCCGGCAGCCGGGCGGCCACCCGCGCGGCCACCACCTGCACGGCCGCCATCAGTCCTGCCCCCCGGCGATGACCTCCAGGATCTCCGCGCTGGTCACCACGCCCAGCACGCTCTCGCCATCGGTGACCCGCACCGGCCGGTCGGCGGAGAGCACCGCGTGCACGGCGTCGCGGATGACCACGTCGGGCCCCAGTTCGGGGCCGTCGAGCGGCTCGTCCGGGTGCGGCGGGCGCATGATCCAGCGCAGCGTCAGCACGTGCGAGCGCGGGATGTCGCTGACGAAGTCCCTGACGTAGTCGTCGGCCGGCGCGCCCACCACCTGGTCGGGTGTGCCCACCTGGACCAGCTCGCCGTCGCGCATGATGAGGATCCGGTCGCCCAGCTTGAGCGCCTCGCTGAGGTCGTGCGTGATGAAGATCATCGTCTTGCCGACCTCGTGGTGCAGGCGGATGACCTCGTTCTGCATCTCGCGCCGGATCAGCGGGTCCAGCGCGGAGAACGGCTCGTCGAACAGCAGCACCTCGGGGTCGGCGGCGAGCGCCCGGGCCAGCCCGACCCGCTGCTGCATACCGCCGGAGAGCTGGTCGGGGTAGGAGTTCTCGAAGCCGGTGAGCCCGACCAGCCCGACCACCTCGCGGGCCCTGGCGTAGCGCTCCTTCTTGGCCACCCCGCGGATCTCCAGCCCGAAGGCGACGTTGTCCAGCACGCACCGGTGCGGCAGCAGGCCGAAGTGCTGGAAGACCATGGCCATACGGTTCCTGCGCAGCTCTCGCAGCCTGCGGTCGTCGGCCTTGCGGACGTCCTCGCCGTCGAGCAGCACCTCGCCGGCCGTGGGCTCGATCAGCCGGGTCAGGCAGCGGACCAGCGTCGACTTGCCCGAGCCGGACAGGCCCATGACGACGAACACCTCGCCCCTGCGGACGTCGAAGGAGACGTCGCGGACGGCCGCGACGCAACCCGTCCTCTCCTTCAGTTCCTTCCGGCTGAGCGTGCTGCCGACGACGCTCTCGGCCTTGGGGCCGAACACCTTCCACAGGTCGCGGACGGCGAGGACGGGCGTGGTGTCGGTGTCGGATGCACTACGTTCGGCCACTGACGGCACAGTCATGACCACCTCTTGGTCGTCGGCGCGGTCGTCGGAGCGTCAGCTCGCTGGGAACCACCGCTGGGGGCGCGGGCGGGTGTTCTGCCACACATGCTTGATCTCGCGATATTCGTCCAGTCCGGCCGGTCCGAGCTCGCGGCCGGTGCCCGACTGCTTGAAACCGCCCCATTCGGCCTGCGGCACGTAGGGGTGGTAGTCGTTGATCCACACCGTGCCGGCCCGCAGCCTGCCCGCCACCCGCTGCGCCCGGCCGGCGTCCTGGGTCCAGACGGCGCCCGCGAGGCCGTACTCGGTGTCGTTGGCGAGGCGGACGGCCTCGTCCTCTCCGGTGAAGCGCTCCACGGTGAGCACGGGGCCGAACGACTCCTCGCGCACCACCCGCATGCCCTGCTTGCACTCGTCCAGCACGGTCGGCCGGTAGAACAAGCCCCGCTCGAAACCGGGGCCGCCGGGCCGCTCGCCGCCGCAGCGCAGGACCGCGCCCTCGGCCAGGCCGGCGGCCACGTACTCCTCGACCTTGGCCAGGTGGGCGGCGGAGATGAGCGGGCCGGTGTGCGCCTCCGGGTCGAACGGGCCGCCGAGGCGGATCAGCTCGGCCCGCCGGACGAGCTCGTCCACGAAGGCGTCGTGCAGCGAGTCCTCCACGAGCAGCCGGGCGCCGGCCGAGCACACCTGGCCGGAGTGCAGGAACACGGCGGTCAGCGCGAAGTCCACCGCGGTCTCGAAGTCGGCGTCGGCGAAGACGATGTTGGGGTTCTTGCCGCCGAGCTCCAGCGCCACCCGCTTGACCGTGGCCGACGCCGCCGCCATGACGCGCCGCCCGGTCTCCAGGCCGCCGGTGAACGACACGAGGTCCACGTCGGGGTGCTCGGCGAGCGGTGCGCCGGCGCTCGCCCCGGCGCCCAGCACCAGGTTGGCGACGCCGGCGGGCAGGCCCGCCTCCTCCAGCGCCCGCATCAGCAGGATCGCGGTGCTCGGGGTCAGCTCGCTCGGCTTGAGCACGAACGTGTTGCCGGCGGCGAGCGCCGGGGCGACCTTCCACGTCGCCTGGAGCAGCGGGTAGTTCCACGGGGTGATGAGGCCGCACACGCCGACCGGCTCGTGGACGATCCGGCTGATCGCGTCGTCACGGCCGGTGTCGACCACGCGGCCCGCGTCGGTGCCGGCCACGCCGGCGAAGTACCGCAGGCACGACACGCAGTCGTCGACGTCGTACTCGCTCTCCACGAGCCGCTTGCCGGTGTCGCCCGACTCGGCGCGGGCGAAGGCGTCGCGGTCGCGCTCCAGCAGGTCGGCCACCCGGTACAGCAGCGCTCCCCGCTCGCGCGCCGGGGTGGCGGGCCAGGTGCCGTGGTCGAAGGCATGCCTGGCCGCCCGGATGGCGGCGACGGTGTCGGTCGCGGTGGCTTCTGCGACCGTGGTCACGAGGCTGCCGTCGGCGGGCGAGTGAATGAGGCGCTGCCCACCGTCGGCCGGCTTGGTCCACGTGCCGCCGATATAGAGATCGGTCATCGGCGCACCTTTGATCGTTGCGTATTGCGCAAGGCAATGCTTAGTGAGGAACAGGATTGACCGCTCGACTACGCCGCGTCAAGTGGTGGCGTACATCACATACCAAATCGCTGCGAAGTGCGCCCGTCACGGCAAGCGACCGACCCTCTTGACGCGAGCGGCTTCTGGCGTCCACGCTGTTGCGCATACATCACCGTTGTGCGCTATACGCAACACTAGGAGGTGTGATGTCTCCCCGACCCGATCCCGGACGCGAGTTCGTCCTGACGGTCTCCTGCTCCGACAAACCAGGCATCGTGTACGCCGTCACCAGCTTCCTGGTGCAGCACGGCGGCAACATGCTGCAGAGCAAGCAGTTCAACGACCGCAGAGGCGGCGGCTTCTTCATGCGCGTGCACTTCGCCGCCCAGCACGGGCTGGAGGAGCTGCGCGCCGGCTTCACCTACGTCGCCGAGTCCTTCCAGATGAACTGGCGGCTCAACGACGCCTCGACGCCCACCCGGACGCTCATCATGGTGTCGAAGTTCGGCCACTGCCTGAACGACCTGCTGTTCCGCCGCCAGGGCGGAGCGCTGAACATCGAGATCCCGGCGATCGTCTCCAACCATCCCGACCTGGAGCCGCTGGCCTCCTCCTACGGTGTGCCCTACCACCACGTGCCGGTCACCCCCGACACCAAGGCGCAGGCCGAGGCCAGGGTGCTGGAGCTGGTCGCCGAGTACGACGCGGACCTCGTGGTGCTCGCCCGCTACATGCAGGTCCTGTCGGACGACCTGTGCAAGCGGCTCGAAGGGCGGGCCATCAACATCCACCACTCGTTCCTGCCGGGGTTCAAGGGGGCCAAGCCGTACCACCAGGCCCACGAACGCGGCGTCAAGCTGATCGGCGCGACCGCGCACTACGTGACGGCCGACCTCGACGAGGGGCCGATCATCGAGCAGGACGTCGTCCGGGTGGACCACGAGCTCGACCCCGACGACCTCATCACCGCGGGCCGGGACGTCGAGGCCCAGGTGCTGGCCCGCGCCGTGAAGTGGCACAGCGAGCAGCGGGTGCTGCTGAACGGCGACCGGACCGTCGTCTTCCGCTGAGGCGGGAGACGCGTGAAGCGGGAGGCGGTGGGGGCGCGGCGGCCCCCACCGCCTCCTTCACGCGCGGTGCCGATAGAACTCCGTCGTCTCGGGCGCGAGCGGCGTGTTGCCGAGGATGAGGTCGGCCGCCTTCTCCGCGAGCATCATGACGGGCGCGTAGATGTTGCCGTTGGTGACGTACGGCATCACCGAGGCGTCCACCACGCGCAGCCCGTCCACGCCGTGCACGCGCATCGTCTCGGGGTCCACCACGGACATCTCGTCCACGCCCATGCGGGCCGTGCACGAGGGATGCAGGGCCGTCTCACCGTCCCTGGCCACCCAGTCGAGGATCTCCTCGTCGGTCTCGACGGACGGACCGGGTGACAGCTCCCCGGTGCTGTACGCGCCCAGCGCCGGTTGGCCGAGGATGTCGCGGGCCACCCGGACGGCCTCCACCCACTCGCGCCGGTCCTGGTCGGTGGACAGGTAGTTGAAGCGCAGCGCGGGGTGCTGCCGCGGGTCCGTACTCTTGATCTTCACCGTGCCGCGGGCGTCCGAGTACATCGGCCCGACGTGCACCTGGTAACCGTGCCCGCCCGCCGGGGCGGAGCCGTCGTAGCGGACGGCGATGGGCAGGAAGTGGAACATCAGGTTGGGGTAGTCGACGTCGTCGTTGCTCCGCACGAACCCGCCGGCCTCGAAGTGGTTGGTGGCGCCGGGCCCCCTGCGGGCGAACAGCCACTGGGCGCCGATCCACGGGTGGCGCCACTTCTGCAGGTTGGGCTGCATGGAGACGGGCTGGGAGCAGCCGTGCTGGATGTAGACCTCCAGGTGGTCCTGGAGGTTCTCCCCGACGCCCGGCAGGTCGTGCACGACGCGGACGCCGAGTGCGCCCAGCTCCGCGGCGTTGCCGACGCCGGACAGCTGCAGGAGCTGCGGCGAGTTGATGGCGCCGCCGCACAGGACGACCTCCTTGGCGCGCACGGTGCCGCCGTCGTACTCGACCCCGACGGCCCGCGTGCCCTCGAAGAGCACCCTGGAGACGAGCGCGCGCGTCCTGACCGTGAGGTTGGGGCGCCCCAGCACCGGGTGCAGGTAGGCGCGGGCGGCGCTGAGCCGGCGGCCCCGCCGGATGTTGCGGTCGAACCTGGCGAAGCCCTCCTGCCGGTAGCCGTTGACGTCGTCGGTGAGCGGGTAGCCGGCCTGCTGGACGGCCTCGAAGAACGCCTCGAACAGGGGGGTGGCCGCGGGCCCGCGTTCCAGCGCCAGCGGTCCGTCATGGCCGCGGAAGGGGGTGCCGGGGTCGGCCAGGCAGTTCTCCATCCGCCTGAAGTACGGCAGGCAGTGCGCGTAGTCCCAGCTCTTCATGCCGGGGTCGGCGCCCCAGCGCTCGTAGTCGAGCGGGTTGCCGCGCTGGAAGATCATGCCGTTGATGCTGCTGGAGCCGCCGAGGACCTTGCCGCGCGCGTGGTAGATGCGCCGCCCGCGCATGTGCGGCTCCGGCTCGGACTCGTAGCGCCAGTCGTAGAAGCGGTTGCCGATGGGAAACGGCAGCGCGGCCGGCATGTGGATGAACACGTCCCACGGATAGTCGGGACGGCCCGCCTCCAGGACCAGCACCCGCGTGCCGGGGTCCGCGGAGAGCCGGTTGGCCAGGGCGCAGCCCGCCGAGCCTCCTCCGACGATGACGAAGTCGTACTGCTGTGACGTCATTGGTGCCTCGTCTCATCGCACGTTTCACCGAATCGTAGCGCTATACGCATCGCGTTTCACTACTCGCAACAGGAGATCTTTTGGGCATCTGTTCACACAAGGTTGCCCGTAGCACTTACAGTTTCGCTATGAGCAACGATTCGGGCAGTGGAGGCGTGCAGTCCGTCGACCGGGCCATCAGCGTGCTGGAGATCCTGTCCCGGCGCGGCGAGGCCGGCGTGAGCGAGGTCGCAGCCGAGATCGACGTGCACAAGTCGACCGCCTTCCGGCTGCTCGGCGCGCTGGAGGCGCGCGGCCTGGTGGAGCAGGCCGAGGACCGCGGCAAGTACCGCCTCGGGTTCGGCATCATCCGCCTGGCCGGCGGCGTCAGCACGCAGATGGACATCATCGGCCGCGCCCGGCCGGTCTGCCAGCGGCTGGCCGAGGAGGTCGGCGAGACGGTCAACATCGCCGTGCTGCGCTCCGCCCACGCGGTCAACCTCGACCAGGTACGCGGCCCCTCGGCCGTCACGGCGTACAACTGGGTCGGCCAGATCACCCCGCTGCACGCCACCTCCAGCGGCAAGGCGCTGGTCGCCCACCAGGACGCGCGCGAGCGCGAGCGGCTGCTCGCCGTGGGCGAGCTGGAGAGCTTCACGCCCAAGACGATCACCGACCTCGACGCGCTGGAGCTGCAGTTCGCCGAGACGCGCCGCACGGGCTACGCCTTCTGCCTGGAGGAGCTGGAGGAGGGGCTGAACGCGATGGCCGCGCCCATCCGCTCCTACCACGGCGAGGTCGTCGCCGCCGTCAGCGCCTCCGGCCCGGCCTACCGCTTCAGCGCCGAGCGCATGCACGAGCTCGCCCCCCTCCTGATCAGGGGCGCCGAGGAGATCAGCCGCCGCCTGGGGTACGCGGGTCAGCCCTGACCAGCCGGATCACCACGCTCTTCGACGTCGGGGTGTTGGACGTCTCGGCCACCGAGTCGAGCGGCACCAGCACGTTCGTCTCCGGGAAGTAGGCCGCGCAGCAGCCCCTGGCCGTGGGGTAGGAGATCACCCTGAACCCCTCGGCCGTGCGCTCCCCGTCGGGCCACTCGCTGACCAGGTCCACCACCTCACCGTCGGCCAGGCCGCGCTCGGCCAGGTCGTCCGGGTGCACGAACACCACCCTGCGACCCGCCTTCACCCCCCGGTAGCGGTCGTCGAGGCCGTACACGGTGGTGTTGTACTGGTCGTGGCTGCGGACCGTCTGCAGCAGCAGCCTGCCCGGCGGGACGCTGAGCACCTCCAGCTCGTTGACGGTGAAGTTGGCGCGGCCGGTGGCGGTAGGGAAGCGGCGCTCGTCGCGCGGCGCGTTCGGCAGCGCGAACCCGCCCGGCGCCCGCGCGTTGAAGTCCTCGAACCCGGGGATCACCCGCTCGATCCGATCCCTGATCGCGCCGTAGTCGTGCTCGAACTCCGCCCATGGCACGTGCGGGTCGTCGCCGAAGACCGCCCGTGCCAGCCGGCAGACGATGGCCACCTCGGGCAGCAGGTGCGGCGAGGCCGGCTTGAGCCTGCCCCGCGAGGCGTGCACGAGCCCCATCGAGTCCTCGACCGTCACGTAGCCGCCGGGGTCGCGCTCGGTGCGGCCCAGGGTCGGCAGGATCAGCGCCTCCTCGCCGCACACCGCGTGCGACCGGTTGAGCTTGGTGGACACCTGCACGGTCAGCCGGGTACGGCGCAGCGCCGCCTCGGTCACCGCGCTGTCGGGGGTCGCCCGGACGAAGTTGCCGCCCATGCCGAAGAAGACCTTCACGCCGCCGTCGCGCATGGCCCGGATCGCCTCGACCGTGTCGAGACCGTGGCGGCGCGGCGGCTCGAAGCCGAACTCCTCGCCGAGCGCGTCGAGGAAGGCGGCCGAGGGCTTCTCGTAGATGCCCATCGTCCGGTCGCCCTGCACGTTGGAGTGGCCGCGCACCGGACACACCCCCGCCCCCGGCCGGCCCACGTTGCCGCGCAGCAGCAGGAAGTTGACCACCTCGCGGATCGTCGCAACCGAGTTGCGGTGCTGGGTCAGGCCCATGGCCCAGCAGACGACCACCGAGCCGGCCGCGCGGACGTCGGCGGCCGTCTCCTCGACCTCGGCCCGGGTCAGGCCGGTCGCGGCGAGGACCCGGTCCCAGTCGAGGCCGCGGATGTGCTCCGCCCACGCCTCGAACCCGTGCGTGTGCTGCTCGACGAACGCCCGGTCGGGGCTGTCGAGCAGCAGCGACGACAGCGCCTGGAACAGCGCCAGGTCGCCGTTGAGCCTGATCTGCAGGAACCTGTCGGCGAGCGCCGTGCCGCGCCCCAGCCCGGAGGGGCGCTGCGGGTTCTTGAAGCGCAGCAGGCCCGCTTCGGGCAGCGGGTTGACGGCGATGATCCGCGCCCCGCCGCGCTTGGCCTTCTCCAGGGCGGTGAGCATGCGGGGGTGGTTGGTGCCGGGGTTCTGGCCCACCACGAGGATCAGCTCGGCGCGGTGCAGGTCGTCCAGCGACACCGTGCCCTTGCCGATGCCCAGCGTCTCGGTGAGCGCCGAACCGCTGGACTCGTGGCACATGTTGGAGCAGTCGGGCAGGTTGTTGGTGCCCAGCCGGCGCACGAGGAGCTGGTAGGCGAAGGCCGCCTCGTTGGAGGTGCGACCGGAGGTGTAGAACACGGCCTCGTCGGGGCCGCCGAGCGCGCGCAGCTCCCTGGCGACGATCTCGAACGCCGCCTCCCAGCTCACCGGCACGTAGTGGTCGGACCCGGCCGGCTTGTGCATCGGCTCGGTGAGCCGGCCCTGCCCGCCGAGCCAGTGGTCGGTCCGCACGGCCAGGTCGTCCACCGGGTGCGCGGCGAAGAACTCCGGCGTCACCCGGCGGGTCGTGGCCTCCTCGGCGACGGCCTTCGCGCCGTTCTCGCAGAACTCGGCGGGGCTGCGGTGCGTGCCCTCCGGCCAGGCGCAGCCGGGGCAGTCGAAGCCGTCCTTCTGGTTGACCCGCAGCAGCGTGCGGGTGGTGCGGGCGACGCCCATCTCGCGCTGGGCGATCCGCATCGCGTTGCCCACCGCGGGCAGCCCGCCCGCCCAGTCCTTCGGCCCGCTGACCCGCAGCCGCGCGTCCTCGTCGTCGCCCGTCACGATCACCCGATCCGTTCCTGGACCCACTCGTGGAAGGCGCCGATGTGGTGCTCGCTCGGCACCAGCACGCCGCCCTCCCGGTAGGTCCGCGAGCTCATCGCCGGCTGGCAGCGCTCGCACGCCTCGAAGTCCTGCTCGTTGACCCGGTGGAACAGCTCCACCGACTTGTCCAGATCCTTGCCGCTCGCCACCACGTCGGGCAGGTAGAGCCAGTCGCACTCGACGACCGTGCGATCAACGGCGAGGGGGAACATGCGGTGCAGGATAACGTGGTCGGGGACGAGGTTGATGAAGACCTGCGGCTTGATCGTGATGGCGTAGTAGCGCCGGTCCTGCTCCTCGCTCACGCCCGGGATGCGGTCCAGCCCGGCCGAGCCGTCCACCGTGAAGCCCTTGACCTCCTCGCCGAACTCCGCGCCGTGGCCGACGAAGTACTGCGCCGCGTAGCCGTCGGCGAACTCCGGCAGCACCTCGGTCAGCTCGGGGTGGATGGTCGCGCAGTGGTAGCACTCCATGAAGTTCTCGACGATGAGCTTCCAGTTGGCCTTGACGTCGTAGACGATCCGCCGGCCCACCTGCAGGTTGGCCACGTCATAGTTGTCGATCAGCTCGACCGCGCCCAGCCGTTCGGCCACCGCGCCCTGCACGTCCTGCTCGAACGACGGCGGCTCGTCGGCCAGGCACACCCACACGTAGCCGAGCCACTCACGCACGTGCACCTTGACCAGGCCGTAGTGAACCCGGTCCAGGTCGGCCATCTTGGTCAGGTTGGGCGCCGCGACCAGCTTGCCGTCGAGGTCGTACGTCCAGGCGTGGTACGGGCACTGGAAGGCTCGCTTGACCTCGCCCGACTCCTCCGTGCACAGGGTGGCGCCGCGGTGCCGGCACACGTTGTAGAAGGCGCGGGCCGACCCGTCGCGGGCCCGCGTGATCAGGATGCTCTCGGCGCCGACCTGGACCGTCCGGAACGCGCCGGGCTTCGGCAGGTCGGACGAGCGGACCGCGCAGAACCACATCGCCTCGAAGATGTTCTGCTGCTCCAGCGCGAACAGGTCGGGGTCGGTGTAGTAGCGGCCCGGCAGGGTGGGGATGACGCTGGAGGTCGTGGTGGTGGTCACGGGACTACTCCTTCGTGAGGGGCCGGGTCAGTGTCCGCGGCGGATCCAGTCCTCTAGGTGCGGAGCCTCGGCTCCGATGCCGGTGTCGTCGCCGTGCCCGGTGTGCACCACCGTCTCGGCGGGCAGCGTGAGCAGGGTGCGGCTGATCGACGCGATGATCGTGGGGAAGTCGCTGTGGGACCGGCCCGTCGCGCCCGGCCCGCCCTGGAAGAGGGTGTCACCCGAGAAGAGCACGCCCAGCTCGGGCACATACAGGCAGACGGCGCCCGGCGCGTGGCCCGGGGTGTGCAGCACGTGCACGGCCGTGCCGCCGACCCGCAGGACCTGGCCGTTCGCCAGCTCCCCGTCCGGGGTGGCGGAGGGGTGCGCGAGCTTCCACAGCACGTCGTCGTCCGGGTGCAGCAGCACGGGCGCGCCCGTGCGGGCGGCCAGGCCGGGCGCGGCGTTCACGTGGTCGTCGTGGGCGTGCGTGCTGACGATCGCCCGCACCGCGCGCCCGGCCACCGCCCGCTCGATCGCCTCGGCGTCGTGCGCGGCGTCGATGACGAGCACCTCGTCGTCGTCGCCCAGCAGCCAGACGTTGTTGTCGACCTCCCACGTCCCGCCGTCCAGGCTGAACGTCCCCGAGGTGACCAGCCGTTCCACCCGCATCACAGTGCCTCCCCGGCCGCGCTCCGCCCGGCGAAGCTGTGACGGATGTCCTCGCTACGCTGCGGATCCATCACAGCACCACCACCGACCGCAGCACCTCGCCGCGGTGCATCTTGGCGAACGCCTCCTCGACCTGGTCGAGCCGGATCGTCTCGGTGACGAACGCGTCGAGGTCGAAACGGCCCTGCAGGAACAGGTCGACGAGCATCGGGAAGTCGCGGCTCGGCAGGCAGTCGCCGTACCAGGACGACTTCAGCGAGCCGCCCCGGCCGAACACGTCGAGCAGCGGCAGCTCCAGCGTCATCTCCGGCGTCGGCACCCCCACCAGCACGACCGTGCCCGCCAGGTCGCGGGCGTAGAAGGCCTGCCGGTAGGTCTCGGGCCGGCCGACGGCCTCGATGACCACGTCGGCCCCGAACCCGCCGGTGAGGTCGCGGATCGCCTCGACCGGGTCGCTCTCACGGGAGTTGACCGTGTCGGTGGCACCGAAGCCGCGCGCCCACTCCAGCTTGCGGTCGTCCACGTCCACCGCGATGATCCTGGAGGCGCCCGCCAGCCTCGCCCCGGCGATGGCCGCGTTGCCGACGCCGCCGCAGCCGATGACCGCGACCGAGTCGCCGCGGCCGACGGCGCCGGTGTTCACGGCCGCGCCGAGCCCGGCCATCACGCCGCAGCCGAGCAGCCCCGCGGCGGCCGGGCTGGCGGCCGGGTCCACCTTGGTGCACTGGCCGGCCGCCACCAGCGTCTTCTCGGCGAACGCGCCGATGCCCAGCGCCGGGCTGAGCGGCGTGCCGTCCGCCAGGGTCATCTTCTGGGTGGCGTTGTGGGTGGCGAAACAGTACTGCGGGCGGCCCCGCAGGCAGGCGCGGCAGGACCCGCACACCGCCCGCCAGTTGAGGACGACGAAGTCGCCCGGCGCGACGCCGGTGACGTCCGGACCGACGGCCTCGACCACTCCGGCGGCCTCGTGGCCGAGCAGGAACGGGAAGTCGTCGTTGATGCCGCCCTCGCGGTAGTGCAGGTCGGTGTGGCAGACGCCGCACGCCTGCACCTTGACCAGGGCCTCGCCCGGCCCGGGGTCCGGCACCAGGACGGTCTCCAGTCCGACCGGCTTGCCCTTGCCCGTGGCGACGACGCCGCGTACTTCATGAGCCATACGATTCACTCCTGTCTCAGCCGGTGTGGACCGGCGCGGTCTCCATGTGGCGGCGCCAGCGGGTGAACAGCCGGACCTGGTTCACACCCAGCACCGCGACGGGCCGCTCACCCTGCCGGAAGACGGCCAGGAAGCTGTGGGTCGCGGGGTCGCCCTCCTCCACGGTCACCGTGTCGGCCTCACCCGGGTGCCCGATGAACTGGATCTTCACGTCGTACTGGTCGGACCAGAAGTACGGCGGGCGCGCCGGCTCCGGGCGGGCGGTGCCGCCGGACAGCAGCGTCGCCGCGGCCACCGTGGCCCGCTGGCGGGCGCCGGTCCAGTGTTCGATCCGGTGGTGGCGGCCGAGCGCCGGGTCGTACCAGGCGGCGCAGTCGCCGACGGCGACGATCCCGGGGACGCCGGTGCCGCCGCCCTCGTCGCACAGCACGCCGCCGCCCACGTCGCGACCCAGCTCGACTCCGCTGCCGGCCAGCCAGCCGGTGCAGGGGGTCGCCCCGATGCCGGCGACGACGACGTCCGCGGGCAGGTGGGTGCCGTCCGCCAGCCGTACGCCGTCGGCCCGGCCGGTGCCGGTCACCTCGGTCACGTACGCGCCGGTGATCAGCCGGACGCCGCGCCGCTCGTGCAGACCCGCCAGGACGCCGGCCATCGCGGGGCCGATGACGCCCGCCAGCGGCGCCGGCCCCGACTCGACGAGCGTGACGTCGAGGCCCAGCTCTCGGGCGGTGGCGGCGACCTCGGCGCCGATGAAGCCGCCGCCGATGACGACGACCCTGCGCGCGGCGCGCAGGTCGGCGCGCAGCGCGCGGGCGTCGTCGAGGGTGCGCAGGGAGTGGACGCCGGCCAGCCCGCCGGTGCCGGGCAGCCTGCGGGCGGCGGCGCCGGTGGCGATCACGATGCCGTCGGCCGTCAGCGTCCCGCCGTCGCTCAGCGTGATCCGGCGGGCGGGCGCGTCGAGCCCGGTGGCGGCGACGCCGAGGCGCCACTCGATGCCCGGTTCCCCGCCCTCGCCCTCCAGCGCCAGGTCGGCCTCGCCGATCGCGCCCTTGAGGAAGTCCTTGGACAGGGGCGGCCGGTCGTAGGGCCGGTGCGGTTCCTCGCCGACGACGACGATGCGCCCCTCGTGGCCCTGGCCGCGCAGGGCGCGCGCGGTGAGCAGGCCGGCCAGGGAGGCGCCGACCACGCAGACAGTGTTCACGGCCGTCCCTTCAGGGTGAGGCCGGGAGGCAGGTTGGGCGGGGCGTCCGACGGGACGACGTAGACCACGTCGTCCTCGACGACGACCCGGTGCGTGCGGACGGGCCGCTTGGCGGGCGGCGCGTCCACCTCCCCGGTGCGCAGGTCGAACCGGGAGGCGTGCAGCGGGCACTCGATCTCGCAGCCCTCCAGCCATCCGTCGGCCAGGGAGGCGTCCTGGTGGGTGCAGGTGTCGTCGATGGCGTAGATCTCGCCGTCGTCGGTGTGGAAGACGGCGATGGGCGGATCGACGTCGAGACGGAGGGCCTCGCCTCGCGGCAGTGACACGAGAGGGCACGCTGGGATCATCGTCACACCCCGGTTTCACAAAGAGCAACGTCTAGCGCTATACGCAACAGAGTGGGGGCGTGGGGTGCGGATGTCAAGACTGGTTTGGGGCGACTTGGGGCGGGATATCTGATTACTCGCTGCAGGCTATTCGCCGCAGGCCGGCCAGGGAACCGCGCTCGCCCACCGCAGACCCCCGGCCGCGAACCCGCGCCCGAAGGCCGGACGCCCCCCGGCCGCGAACCCACGCCCGCACACCACAGACCTCCGGCCCGCGAACCCGCGCCCGAAGGCCGGACGCCCCCGCCGGCGAAACCGCCCACACGCCGAAAGGCCGGCCCCGTCGAGGGACCGGCCCGTCTTCGAGCGCCGGGTGACCGCTCAGGCGGCGCGGTGGGCCTGCGTGCCGCGCTCGGAACCCGTGGCACGCTCGGTGCCCGAGGCGCGCTTGGACTCCGAGGCGCGCTTGGACTCCGAGGCGCGCTTGGACTCCGGGGCACGCCTGGCGTCCTCCTGCCGGGTCACCATGCACTCGACCGTGGTGATCTTGCCGCCGATCACCACGCTCAGCCTGTAGCGGCCCGGCTTGGTGGTGCGGGGCAGGGTGAGGGTCTTGGTGGCGCTGCCGTTGACCAGGCGCAGCCGGTACGCCTTGCCCTGCGGGGTCTTCAGGGTCGCGACGCCGGACTTCCCTGAGCCACGGGAGGTGACCTTGACCTGGTACTTCTGCCCGGCCACCACCTGGCCCGCCACGTCACCGAGCCCCACGGCGCTCACCGTGACCGTGGCGCCGGAGACGTGGTCACCCACCGCCTGGGCGTACCTGGCGGGGTTCGGCGCGGCCGGACGGGAGCCGTCGGTCCCCGTGGCGGCGAGCGAGACGCCCGAGAACGGGACGGCGAGCATCGTGGCGCCGAGCAGACCAACGGCGAGCGGCTTGACGAAACGCATGGCGATCTCCGGTCCTCGGCGAGCCCGCGGAGGTGTTTCCGCTGGTGAAGCCCGCCGTTGACGGAAAAGCTACGGATCTCGTCTGGGTCCCGGCTGAGGGCCGCGTGCCTTTCGGTTGAGAGTTTCGTGAGGATCGCGTGAGAGACCGGACGGTCAGACGACGAGCGGTACGGGGTGGATCTCGTCGGCCGGGTGGCCGGACCGCTGATGGATCCGCTGGACCGCCTCGGCGTTCGGCGCCTCCGACAGGCAGTAGACGACGCCGTCCTCCGGATCGGCCCAGGCCTGCTCGAAGGTCACGCCCTCCTCCGCCTGGATCGCGAGATCGGCGTCGTGCGCCTCGTGGAGTTGCTCGGCGGTGATGCCCACCATGCCTCGGTGGACGTCCATGAACTTGGTCATGGCTACCTCCTTAGAGAGCGGCTGCCGGATCCTCCCAGACTAAGAAGACCAACCACCCTTCGAACCCCGAATGTGGATAAGTCTTCTCTAGCTCTAGGTATGCCGTGAGATGCAGGGGTATTTCCCCACCAGTTACCACGAGTCACTACCATCACCTGAGTGTCCCCTGAGCAATCCGGCCCGGCCGCCGTCTTCGTCGACCACAGCGGCCGTCGCCGACGGCTGATCATGGCCGGTTCGATCGCGTCGAGCGTGCTGGCCCTGGCGCTGCTCGCCGTCCTCGTCGGCGGTGTCTTCTCGGACCCCACCCTCTCGGTGAACGGATGGCCCGGCGACCGGCCCGGCGCGGTGGGTGGCACCGCCTCGCCCAAGCGCTCGCCGACGCCCGTCGCGACCCCGTCCAGGCGGCCCACCACCACCCCGGTCACCCGGCAACCTGTGAGCCGTACACCCACTCCGGCGAAGTCGGCCACCCCGTCGCTGGAGCCCCGGCCCGCGCAGTCACCGACGGTACGGCCGTCCCCCGGGCGGAGCACCGCGCCCGAGGCCGAACCCACGGCCGAACCCACCGACTCGGCGGAGCCCACCGCCGAGCCCACGGAGCCTCCCGGCAGAGTCAGGACGCCTCCCGGTCAGGACCCCGACCGGACGAAGGGGCCGAAGAAGTGAACGGCCACGCCGGCGACGGAGGACGAGCCCGGCCTCCCGCGCCGGTGCCCGCCTGGCAGGACCCCAGCCCGCCGCCCGCCCCGCCGCCCGTCTCGCCGCCCGCCCCCGGGGTCGTCGCGAAGGCGGCCGACCCCCGAGGCCACTGGTTCATGCTCGCCGTCGCGATGCTGCTGGTCGCCGCGGCACTCGTGCTGAACGGCTACGTGACCAACGTCGTCGGGGAGACCCACGCCCAGGCGGTCCCCACGGCCGATCGTCCCACTCCCGAGGTGGCGAAGGCGCGGCGGGACGGTCCTGTGCTCAACCTGACGGGTGGCGAGCCCTCCAGCGCACGACCTGCCGCCAGGACGATCGCCCTGACGTTCGACGACGGCCCCGATCCGGCCTGGACCCCCCAGGTGCTGGACGCGCTCAAGAAGCACGGCGCCAAGGCGACTTTCTTCACCGTCGGCTCCAAGGTCGCCAAGCACCCGGAGCTGGCGCGGCGGATCGTCGCCGAGGGGCACGAGCTGGGCAACCACACCTACGCGCACGCCGACCTGGCCTCGGTGCCCGGCTGGCGGCTCCGGCTCGAACTGTCGCTGACGCAGAAGGCGCTGGCCGGAGCGAC
Source organism: Nonomuraea muscovyensis (assembly GCF_014207745.1). Classification (NCBI taxonomy): domain Bacteria; kingdom Bacillati; phylum Actinomycetota; class Actinomycetes; order Streptosporangiales; family Streptosporangiaceae; genus Nonomuraea; species Nonomuraea muscovyensis. Next base: position 2,964,101 of record NZ_JACHJB010000001.1, on the reverse strand, counting down.
GGGGCTGCACACGACGCTGGCCCGGCCTCCGTACTCCGCCACGCCCGAGGCCCTCACCGTCCCGCAGTGGGAGAGCCTCAAGGCTCTGGGCGCCGAGGGCTACCTCGTGGTGCTGACCGACCTCGACACCAAGGACTGGGGACGTCCCGGCACCGGGAAGATCGTGACGTCGTCGCGGCCGGCCAGGGGTCGTGGCGCGATCGTCATGATGCACGACTCGGGTGGCGACCGGCGCCAGACCGTGGAGGCGGTCGGCCTCGTGCTGGAGGACGCGGCCCGCAGGGGCTACCAGGCGGTCACGGTGTCGCGGGCGCTCGGCATGCCCTCGGCCCACAGCCGGGCCGACGGCGTGGACCGGTTCGCCGGGTCCGCGCTCAACTTCGCCCAGCGCGCCGCCGAGACGGTCACCGGGGGCCTGTCCTGGGTGCTGTTCGCCGCGGGGGCGCTCACCCTGGCCCGGCTCGTGTTCTTCGCCGTGCTCGCATGGGTGCACGCCCGCCGCACGCGGGGCGGCAGGCGGCGCAAGGGCCGCGCGCCCACCTGGCCGGCACCGCCGCCCGTCACGGTCATCGTCCCCGCCTACAACGAGGAGGCCGGGATCCAGGCGACCGTCCTCTCCCTGGTGGAGACCACCTACCAGGGGGACCTGGAGATCCTGGTCGTCGACGACGGCTCCACCGACCGCACCGCCGAACTGGCCGCTGAGCTGGGCCATCCCCGCGTTCGGGTGATCCGCCGCCCCAACGGCGGCAAGCCCGCCGCGCTCAACACCGGCCTCATGCAGGCCAGGCACGAGCTGGTCGTCATGGTGGACGGCGACACCGTCTTCGAACCCGCCACCATCGGCAACCTGGTGCGCCAGCTCGCCGACCCGGCGGTCGGCGCGGTGAGCGGCAACACCAAGGTCGGCAACCGGCGCGGCATGATCGGGCGCTGGCAGCACATCGAGTACGTCATCGGGTTCAACCTCGACCGGCGCGCCTTCGAGCTGCTCGACTGCATGGCGACCGTGCCCGGCGCGATCGGGGCGTTCCGGCGGTCGGCGCTGCTCGCGCTGGGCGGGGTCAGCACCGACACCCTGGCCGAGGACACCGACCTGACGATGGCGTTGTGCCGGGCCGGATGGCGGGTGGTCTACGAGGAGAAGGCACTCGCCTGGACGGAGGCGCCGACCTCGCTCGGCCAGCTGTGGAAGCAACGCTACCGCTGGTGCTACGGCACCCTCCAGGCGATGTGGAAGCACCGGCGCGCCGTGCTCGAACGCGGTCCGTTCGGTCGCCGCTGCCTCGGTTACCTCACGCTGTTCCAGGTGCTGCTGCCCCTGCTGGCACCCGTCGTGGACCTGATGGCGCTCTACAGCACGGCCGTGGGCGACCCGCTGCCGGTCGTGGCCGTCTGGGCGGGGTTCGTCATGGTCCAGGCGCTGACCGGCTGGTACGCGCTCCGCCTGGACGGCGAGCGGGCATCCGCGCTGTGGGTGCTGCCGTTGCAGCAGTTCGTCTACCGCCAGCTCATGTACCTGGTGGTGATCCAGTCGCTGGCCACGGCGGTGCTGGGCGTTCGGCTGCGCTGGCACACCGTCCGCCGCGAGGGCACGTTCGGCGGACCCGCCCGGCTGACGAGCCCGCTCGCTGACTGAGTTCTCCTGACATCAGCCCTGATTCATGTCACTCTGGCGACATGTCTGACATCAGGGAGTGACGCATGTGCGATGATCCACTGCTTCCCGAGCCCGTGGCCCGCGCCGTCGCCGAGTACCGAGACCTGCGTGACAGGCACGGGCCCACCTGGGGTGAGGCGCCGTTGAGCTACGTCGTCCAGGCCCGCGGGACCGTCTTCCTCGACCGCCGCTACGACTACTGGAACACCGGCCTGCGGCAGCTCGCCGAGCGCCACCCCGGCGCGTCACCGGCCGAGCTGGACGACCGCATGGGGGAGGTGGACGTCGACCGGCTGATCCGCGACGGGCTGGGCGGCGACGTGCTCGACCACCTGCCGGCGCTGCGGCTCACCCCCGAGGGCGTGACGCTGGAGGCACGCACCCAGGTCGTGCTCGGCGACGCGCCGTTCCGTACGGCGTTGCTGCTCGACTCCAGCCGCGCCGGTCCGGTCACGGTGGTCGTGGACGGCACCCCGCACGAGGTGGAGCCGCGCGGCGCCAAGGTGGTCGAGGTGGCGCGGGAGGTCCTGGTCGGCGGGCGGCCGGTGGACCTGACGCCGCTGGCCAGGCGGGCGCCGGCGGCCGCGCTCCGGCTGCGCGCCGGGTTCCCGTGCCGGTGGAGCGTGACCGGCGCCGACGGGCAGAGCTGGTATCCCCAGGGAGCACCGCACAAGGTGGACGGGCACCTGCGGCCGTACTTCCACGGTGACGACGTCGTCGTCGAGGTGCCCGCCGAGCCGCTCACCGTGACCGTCGCCCGCGGTATGGAGTACACCGAGTCCGACCTCGCGCTCACCCCGGTCGCGGGCGAGGAGAGGCTGGTCGAGCTGACGCCGGAGCGCCTGTACGACGCGGCGGCGCACGGCTGGTACGGCGGCGACCTGCACGTCCACCTCAACTGGATGGGCGAGGAACCCGCCGCTCCCCCGCTGGCCGCCGCCGCCCAGCACGGGGAGGACCTGCACGTGCTCGGCCTGGTGGCGGGCAACGTGGCGACCGAGCGGGTCTACGACCTGGAGGCGCTCGCCCACTGGGTGGGCCGCGACCTGCCCTGGTCCGACAGCGAGCACGTGGCCAGGATCGGGGTCGAGTACCGCAACGACCTGGTCGGGCACGTCTCCGCGTTCGGGCTGCGCGGCCTGCCGCAGCGCTACCACTCCGGTTTCGCCGGCGACGCCGACTGGCCGCCGAACGCGGCCGCGCTGGAGGAGTTGCGCGCCCTGGGCGCGATGACCGGCTACGGCCACCCGTTCCACCGGCCGATCGCCGACGACGACCCGCCCGAGGCCGTACTCAGCCGTGGCCGCAACTGCTCGGCACGGGAGATCGTCGCCGACGCGGCGCTCGGCCTGATCGACACGCTCGACGTGCTGAACCACTCGTCGATCCTGGGGACCGCCGCCGTCTACCGCCACCTGATCGGGGCCGGCAACCGGCTCGCCGTCACGGCCGGCACCGACGCCGTCCTGTCCTTCTGCCGGCGCGGCACCGCTTCCGGGCCGCCCGGCTGGGCCCGGGTGTACGCGCACGTGGGCGGGCCGCTCACCGCCGAGTCGTACATGGAGGCGGTCCTGCTCGGCCGCACGTTCGCGACCACCGGGCCGTGGCTGCAGCTCACCGTGAACGGCCACGAGCCCGGCGACACCCTCGACCTGGCGCCCGGTGACCGGGTGGAGGTCGAGGTGCGCTCGGTCGGGCCCGAGGTGGAGCGGCTGGAGATCCGCACCGCCGACGGCGTCCTGGCCGAGGGCCCGCGGGGACGGCTCACGGCGACGCTCGCGGCGGGCGAGCCGACGTACGTGGTGGCCGTCGCCGCGGGCGGCGCGCACCCGCGCAGCCAGCACCGCGGCGGCGCGTACGCGCACACCAGCCCGGTCTTCCTGGACGTGGCGGGCGAGCACGTGGCGAGGGAGGCGGACGTGCGCTGGTGCCTGGGCTGGCTGGACCGGCTGGAGGAGCTGGTCGGGGAGTTCGGGCGATTCGACGGCAAGGAGCAGCACGCCGACCACCTGGCCCTGTACGAGCGGGCCAGGCAGGTGTACCGGTCACGCCTCCCGGTGCCAGACTGAGAGGGACAAAGGGGTCGACATGACGGGGGGACGTCATGATCGAAGTCAAGAGCATCGACAAGCCCGACGAGCGCCGAGACTTCCCCATGGGGCATCTCGACGTGTGCAACCTGACGGGCCTGACCTTCGGCACGGCCACGTTCGAGCCCGGGTGGCGGTGGTCGGAGTCCGTGAAACCGATCGTCGGCACGGAGTCGTGCGAGGTCCACCACAACGGGTTCGTGGTCAAGGGCCGGCTCTGCATCCGGATGAACGACGGCAGCGAGGCGGAGATCGGCCCGGGTGAGGTCTTCGTCGCCCCGCCGGGACACGACGCGTGGGTCGTCGGTGACGAGTCGTGCGTGGTGTTCGACTTCGCGGGTGGAGCCGCGGAGTACGCGAAGGCCTAGCCGTTCCGGGGAGGCGGCGGTGCGCGGATCGCGCGCCGCCGCCTCGTCACGTCACGACCGGCATCCCAGCTTGCCGCTCGGCTAGTAAACAAACGTATACTCTTGGGGTCGCCGAGATCCCAGGAGGTGTGGCGCCCCATGACCCAGGCACGGCAGTACTCTCACCGCGAGATCCTCGAGGTGATGTCCGGGCTCATGCTCGCCATGCTCACCTCGATGATCTCCACCTCGGTGGTGAGCACCGCCCTGCCGACGATCGTGGGCGAGCTGGGCGGCCAGGACCACTACTCGTGGGTGGCCTCGGCGACCATGCTGACGATGACGGTGTCCACCCCGCTGTGGGGCAAGCTGTCCGACCTGTTCGGCCGCAAGCTCATGTTCCAGACCGCTCTCGGCCTGTTCGTGGCAGCCTCCCTCGTGGCCGGCCTGTCGCAGGACATGGGCCAGCTCATCGCGGCGCGGGCCGTGCAGGGCATCGGGGCGGGCGGCCTGTCGGCCCTGGCCCAGGTGATCCTCGGCGACATCGTCGCGCCGCGCGAACGGGGCCGCTACTCCGGCTACATGGGCGCCGTCTTCGGCATCTCCACCGTCGCGGGGCCGCTGCTCGGCGGGTTCCTGGTGGAGGCCGACCGGCTCGGCTGGCGATGGTGCTTCTACGTGGTCGTCCCGTTCGCCGCCATCGCCTTCGTCGTCATCCAGCGGGTGCTGAAGCTGCCGAAGGTCACACGCGACACCTCGATCGACATCTGGGGCGCCACGACCATGACGGCCTCGGCCACGTCCCTGATGCTGCTGCTGACGCTGGGCGGGCAGGAGTTCGCCTGGAACTCCGGCTGGACGTACGCGCTCGGCGCGACCAGCGTCGTCATGCTCGGCCTCGCGGTGCTCGCCGAACGCGCCGCGACCGCCCCGATCCTGCCGCCCCGGCTGTTCCGCAACCGCACGTTCCTGCTCACCAGCCTCGCCTCGCTGTTCGTCGGCATGGCGATGTTCGGCTCGATGATCTATCTTCCGCAGTACCTGCAGATCGTCAAGGGCCTGAGCCCGGCCAACTCCGGTCTGATGACGCTGCCCATGGTGCTCGCCCTGTTCGTCGCCGGCGTCGTCTCCGGCCGGATCGTCAGCCGTACCGGCAGGTGGAAGATCTTCCCCGCGGCCGGGCTGCTCCTCGTAGCCGCGGGCCAGTGGCTGCTGTCCCGGCTGCACGTGGACTCCGGGCTGTGGCTGATCGGCCTGGACGTGGGCGTCCTCGGCCTCGGACTCGGGCTGACCATGCAGACGCTCGTCCTGGCGGCGCAGAACGGCTCCGAGACGCGCGACATGGCCGTCACCACCTCGGGCGTGACGTTCTTCCGCTCGCTCGGCGGCGCCGTCGGCGTGGCGGCGTTCGGCGCGATCCTGGTCAACCGGCTGGAGGCCGAGATGGCGGCCGGCCTGCGCACCGCGCACATCTCGCTCCCCGGCGGCGGCACACCCGAGCTGGGCAGCCCCAGCGCCATCCAGGCCCTGCCGGAGCCGGTCAGGAGCATCGTCCTGGAGTCGTTCACCCGCGGCCTGGAGACGGTCTTCCTCGTCGGCGTGCCCATCGCGCTGCTGGGCTTCGTGGCCGTCGTCCTCCTGAAGGAGCTGACGCTGCGCGGCGCCACCGCCTCCGTCGCGCCGCCCACCGCCGCCACCGCCCCTCGTACTCCCTGACCTGGCACGACGTCGCATATGGTGGGCAGATGATGTGTGCCGCCACCATGAGGAGCGCCACCACGATGGCGTTCGTGACGCTCACCTCCCTCGCGTGCGCCGCCCAACCCCCGGCCGCCTCCTCCACCGCGCCGTCGTCGGCGTCCCGCCCCGCCGCGACCACGGCGGCCGCCGAGCCCCCGAGCCCGACCCCGACCTCGACCTCGACCTCGTCCTCGACCTCGGAGGCAACCCCCACGACGACCGCGCCGCCGGCCTTCACGGCGAAGGTCACCAGGATCGCCCGCGACCGCCTGCCCTACTCCTGGCGTCCCGGCTGCCCCGTCCACCACCAGGACCTGCGCCTCGTCACCATGACGTACTGGGGCTTCGACGACCGTCCGCACACCGGCGAGCTCGTCGTCCGCAAGACCGTCACCGACGACATCACCACGGCCTTCAAGAAGCTGTACGACATGCGCTACCCGATCAAGCGCATGGAGCTCGTCGACGTCTACAAGGGCGACGACTTCGACTCCATCGACGCCGACAACACCTCCGCCTTCAACTGCCGCCCGGCGACGGGTTCGAGCAACTGGTCCAACCACGCGTACGGCGAGGCCGTCGACATCAACCCCCGCGAGAACCCGTACGTCACGGCCGCAGGCAGCACCGCCCACCAGAACGCCAAGAAGTTCGCCAAGCGCCCCGTGCGCGGCAAGGGCGTCATCAACCCGGGCGACAAGGTGGTGCGCGCCTTCGCCTCGGTCGGCTGGGAATGGGGCGGCTACTGGACCGGCACCAAGGACTACCAGCACTTCAGCAAGGGCGGCGGCTGAGAGCTGGGGCGGTGTCGCGATCCAGCCTCTGACCTGCCGTTCGTCCACTCAGCAGTACTCAACGCTTCCGACCGTCTCACACCCTCGTGTGCCCTCGTTGTGCCCTGCCCTCGCAGATCTGCGTGATCTCCGATGCCCCTACGGGCCTCTTCTGCGTTTCAGGGGATGTGCAGGCGTAGGCACCTCGGAGCACTGACCTACGCGTTGCGAGGCTGGTTGACCTGCGCCGCGACCTTGTTGGCGCGCCAACCGATCAACAGGATTCCACCCACGAACAACACGGCCTGGGACGCGGCAATCATTAGCGCAAGGGCCTCAGGCAGGCCGAACGCCAGCTCGCTGGCGACGGAGACGACGAGAACCGCCGCCATAACCACGGCCAGGCATCGCAGGGGGCGCCTCAGCCAGGCGTGCGCGGCGTCCCACGCCTCGCGAGAGGCGAGTGTGTGGCGGGTTCGCAGGCCGGATAGCCGGTGTCGCGTGTCCACAGCGCCTGACTCGTCATGGAAGGGGATCAGTAGCAAGGCGAGCGCTGGCAGGGTCAGTAGCGACGTCATTAATACGGGTCCCATTCCCAAATCGTAACCTTCCGCGCATCTCGCATGAAAGATCAATGAATGGTCCGTCGATGGCAGGGAGGGCAGACCACCGGAGGCGGAACTGCGGGACGGGGACATGCCCGGCGATCGTCCGCACCGTCACACCCCCGGGCCGGATGGGCGGGTTGTCGACGACACGTGAAAACTGACCCCCGGGCGACGGGCGGGTTCTAGTACTTGTCGCAACATAACGCCTTGAACGTCAGTGGCCTTTGAACGCATGCCGAAGCTGTTGCCGCCCGTACCCTGCCCCGATTCAGCCCGGGTAGGGGGTCGGCTGAGCAACGCCCGCGCATCGGCTATCGCGTCAGGACCCGTTTGTGGTAGCTCTCGATGTCCCGGACCTCGACGGTGACCTGGGTGTTCAACTCCGTTCCGGGCCTGATGTGGTCACACAGCGTCGCAAGGGTCAGCTCTCCCAGACGGGCCTTGACCTCGGGGGCACGGCCGGGCAGGATCGCCAGATCCACATGGAGCATCGCCTCGGTGGCTTCGCCGCCACCGATGACGGCTTCGGTGATGGCGTGAAAGCGCGTCTTGAAGTCGGGTAGTGCGCCACCGATCAGCTCGGCTGCGGCCAGGTGAAGTGTCAGCGCGAATCCGCGCCGGTCGAACGCCTCGGCGAGGGATGCGGAGTACTCGACAGTGATCTGCGGCATGCCGCTCATTGTCGAGGCCGCCCGCACCGCGACCAAACCCGTCGCGTCGTGTCCTGCGCATGGTCGCGCCGGGCGGGTCAGGCCCCGCCGACGCGGTCGGCGCCGGCAGGGTCTGGGCGGGGCTTCGGCAGGTGCAGCGGCCGGCAGGTGGCGGTCAGTAGGTCGGGCAGGGCTTTCCCGGCACGGTGAGTGCCGCCCTGGCGTGGCCGATGACGATGTCGGCGCCCGCCGGCGTGCGGATGTGGATGGCGTTGACCGCGATGCCGTCGGCGGACGTCACCTGCTCGTTGATCACGACCTTGGCCACCAGCGGGATGTCGATCGTGAGGTTGGCCTTGGTGTCGGTGATCGCGACGCCGTTGACCTTGAGGTCGGTCAGGGTCACCTGTCCCGTGGAGTTCACGTGCCCGGCGTCGTCGCCCTGGGCCTTCGCCGTTGAGACGATCTCCTTGGCCGTGACGAGGCCGCCGAGCAGGCGGAGGTGCGCGGTCCTGGCCGTGGCGGCGGCGGTGCGGAGCCCGGCCGGGTCGACGCTTCCCGAGGCCTCCGTCCTGATCGCTCGCAGCGAGCCGAGACCCGGCAGCGTGGCCTTCACCAGCGCGTGCCGGTCGGCACCCGGAGTCTCGGTGCAGGTGATGTCCGACGGTTCGAGAGGTCCGACGGAGAGCAGCCGGCTGCTGACGCGCCCGCCGTGAGCGTGGGCGTCGAACGCCAGGACGGGCGGGACGAACCTCACAGCGGCGCACCCGGGCGGGTTGACTCCGGCGTATCCGGCCAGGTCGGCGGCGCAGGTGGTGTAGGTGCCGGCCCGCGCGGCCGTCACCGCCACCTTGACGGTGCAGGACGCCTGACCTGCGGGAAGTGTCCCGGTCACGCCGATCTGCCCGCTGCCGGCCGGTGCCGTCACCTGCGGCGCCGCGCAGTCGGTCGCCGGTGCGGCGGCCGCCACGGTGAGGCCGGTGGGCAGCCGCTCCGTGAAGGACCAGCCGTTCTTCACCGCCAGCTCGCTGGTGTTGGTGATGGTGAACGTCAGCGTCGCGTCCGTGCCCACCTCGACCGACGCGGGGCTGTAGGCGACGTCGAGCTGCGGCGTGACGTCCAGGATCCGCACGTTGTCGAACGCGGCGTCGTTGCCGTAACCGCTTGCCTGGAAGTTGACCAGCCGGAGCCCGACAGCGGAACCGCCGAAGAGAACCGGGCTGTTACTGGTGTAGGTGCCCACGGCGATCCCGCCCACGGTCGTGCCGGGGTTGGCGCACGGCTCGATCGGGGTCGTGAAGGTGGGCACGGCCTGCTGCCCGTCCAGCAGGTAGAAGCCCATCTTGGCGTGGTTGGCGTAGCAGTTGACCTCGGCGGCGTCGACGGAGAACGTCAGGAACCGGTTGGGAGCGCCGATGGCGACGGGTGTGACGGCCTCCAGTTGCGTCTTGTTCGGGCCGGGGTCGGCATTGGTGTACGCGGTGACGGCGTGGTTGGTCGCCGGATCGCCACCTGCCCACTTGCCCAGCGTGCCGGCCAGTTGCTTGACCGAGCTCCACCACCCGCCGCAGCCGGAACCAGCGGGCGGGTTGGCGGGGTTCTGCTGGGAGGCGACCCAGCCGTTGCAGGCGGTCAGCCATGCCGGATCGGCCTTGTAGGTCTGGTCAACAGGCGCGGGCCCCGTGTAGTCGGTGACGACGATGGGGGCGGCGCCTTGGCCGTTCTCGAAATTCTCGGTGAAGACGACTTGTGGATCCTGCGGCACTCCAGGGGCGGCGGACGCCGCCATCGCGGTCGTGCTCTGGGCGACGACCGATCCGGCCGACAGGGCGAATACGGCGACGCCGACCAGCGCATACCTGAGCGCACCGTGGACGTGACCGCCCACATGGCCATCTCTCATGGGTGCATTCCCTTCCGATGAATCGGTGAGAATACTGAAACCGGAAGGGCCGTACGCTGCGCTCATTCACGTTCGCCGGTGGGCGTCGGCCGGTCGAACGGGTAACGCGCCGACTTTTGTCAGCGGGATTGTTGACGTTTCTCTCAGGAAGATGACCATTCTTTGTGGATGCTGTCGACGGCCTTTCCTGTCTGCCGAGCTTCGCAGGGTGAGCAGGGCACGCCTCGCCGAACAGCACGGGACACCGGCCGGGCGTGTCGCCGCCCCCGGAAACGCACACGACAGCGGGCGTCGCAGGACCTGCGGCGCGTGCCGGCGTACGGATGTCCGGTCAGCCGTCCAGGCGGACGGTGACGGTGACACGACCCGCTTCGTCACGCCTGGCGACCGCGTGCCCGGCACGGTCCACGCCCTCCAGTTGCAGCGACAGCGGACCGCCCTCGCCCAGGAAGTTGCGCCACCACGTCTTGGCGTCGGGGAACTGAACGCCGATCGTGACGGTGTCGGCCGCGCGCCGGAAGGCGACGGGGGTGCTGAAGGTGCGTCCGGAGCGGCGTCCCGTGTAGGTGACGACCGTGAGGTGTCTGCTGAGCAGCCGGCCCCATCGAGGAGAGGAGCGCAACGTCAGGACACAGGAGTTGAAACGGCCGATCGCTCGCTTCGGAAGCGGCCCCCGGTAGCGCAATGGAACCTCCCATACGACGGGTCTCTTGCCGGCCAGCGTAATCCGATAAGTGGAGAGCCCCGTCCACTTGACCTAAAGTGAGAAACATGAACGCCGAGGCATCTCGCATGCCGGCCGCGGACGCGCCCGCAAAGTCGCGCGCGGACGCGCCCGTCGCATCGCGCGCGGACGCGCCCCTTGCATCGCGCGCGGACGCGCCCCTTGCATCGCGCGCGGACGCGCCCCTTGCATTGCGCGCGGACGCGCGACAGAACCGCGACCGCATGGTCGCGGTCGCCCGCGAACTGTTCGCCGACCGCGGACTCGACGTGCCGATGGCCGCGATCGCCCGGCAGGCCCGCGTGGGGGTCGCCACGCTCTACCGCCGTTTCCCCAGCAAGGAAGCGCTGGTCACCGAGGTGTTCGCCGACCAGTTCGAGGCGTGCGTGTCGGTCGTGGACGACGCGCTGGCCGATCCGGACCCGTGGCGCGGGTTCCGCACGGCCGTCGAGAGGGTGTGCTCCATGCAGGCCGCCGACCGTGGCTTCAGCGCGGCCTTCGTCGCGGCGTTCCCCGACGCACTCGACGTCGAACGGGAACGCCACCGCGCCATCGAGGGCTTCGCCGAGCTGGTGCGACGCGCCAAGGCGACCGGGGGGCTGCGCGCCGACTTCGCGCAGGACGACCTCGCCCTCCTGCTCATGGCCAACGGCGGCGTCATCACCGGACCCACCGAAACGGCCCTGGCCGCCTCCCGGCGGCTCGTCGCCTACCTGCTCAGCGCCTTCCGCGCCGAACAGGCCGAGCCCCTCCCGCCGCCCGCCCCGCTCGACCTGCGCGCCGTCGTGAGCCGCTGACCGCTCATCGGCCGTTCAGGCCAGGTAACCGCCGTCGATGTCCAGGACGGCGCCGATGATGAAGGAGGCGCCGGGGCCGGCGAGGAAGGCGATGCCGGCGGCGACCTCCTCGGGGTGGCCGTAGCGGCCCAGGGCGTTGGCCGCGCGCTGGAGGTCGGAGTACGGGCCGTCGGCGGGGTTAGCGCACGCGCTGCCCGTTCCGGCGACCAGCACGAATGCGGCGCCCGCGGCCGCCACCCACGCCCTCGAAGCCGTTCTCGTCTTCCAGGAATCTCCCCGATGCGAGATCGTTTACGTCGTGATCACGCTAGGACCCGCGGTCACGAGGTGTCCATGGACCGTCATGCAGCGGTCATACAGCGGTGCTTCGACATTCTTCGGCGACGGTCGCGAGGAGGGCGTGCACCAGCTTGTCGACCAGCGGTTGCGGGTGGCGGCGGCGGGCGGTGGCGATCCCGATGTGGCGGGTGGGGCACGGCGGCCGGATCGGGACGACGGCGAGGCCGGTGGCCGCGTGGTCGAGCGCGACGCGGGGGATCAGCGACACGCTGACGCCCGCGGCGACGAGCGACTGGGCGAAGAAGTAGTCGCTGGTCTGGCCCGCGAACATGGGCTCGAAGCCGGCGCGGGCGGCGTAGCGCCGCAGGAAGGCCTCGGTCTTGGTGCAGCCGAGCACCCAGCGCTCGCCGGCCAGGTCGGCCAGGTCGAGGGCGGGGCGGCCGGCCAGCCGGTGCCCCCGGGGCAGGACGACCGACATGGGGTCGTCCATCAGCGGGGTCCAGGTGATGCGGGATCGGTCGCCGGGCGTGACGGGCAGCGGGCCGTCGAAGTGGTAGGCGATGGCCAGGTCCGCCTGCCCCGTGCGGACGAGCGGCAGGCCGGCCTCCGGTTCGCGCTCCAGCACGTTGATCTCCACCTCGGGGTGGCCGGCGACGAACGGGGTGAGCGCGCGGGGCAGGATGTGGCGCCCGCCGCTGCTGAACGTGGCGATCGTCAACCTGCTGCGGCCGGCCGCGAGCCGGTCGATCTGCTCCTTGGCGTGGTGCAGCTCGGCGAAGACCGCCTCGGCCGCGTCGAGGAGGAGCCGGCCGGGCTCGGTGAGCACCACGCCGCGGGTGCTGCGCTCGACGACGGGCGCGCCGATCGACCGCTCCAGGGCGGCGATCTGCTGGGAGACCGCCGACGGTGTGAACCGCAGCGCGTCGGCCGCCTTGCTGAAACTCCCGTGGCAGGCCACCTCGCGCAGGATCCGCAGCCGCTTGACGTCGATCAACAGTTTTCCTAACAGCCAGCTTAGTAAGTCAGCACTTCTGCTAACGAGCCTAGCCCGGCAGGCTCGACGCCGTGAAGGACGTATGTGTCATCGGGGGCAACCGCTACTTCGGGCTCCATCTGATCGAACTGCTGCGTGACTCGGGCGCCGACGTCACGGTGGTCAACCGCGGCTCGGCGGCGCCGCCTGCCGGTGTCACCCACCTCGTCGCCGACCGCGGCGACGAGGAGGGTCTCGCCGCCGCGGTCGCCGGGCGCACGTTCGACGTCGTGATCGACCAGGTCTGCTACACGCCGCACCAGGCCGCGATCGCCCGCCGGGTCTTCGGCGGTCGGACCTCGCGGTACGTGATGACCTCCACCATCGAGGTGTACGACCCGGCCACCTCCGCGTCGATCACGCCGGCCGTCCCGGGAGTCCCGGTCACCGAGGAGTCGGTCGATCCCGCCTCCTGGCCGGTCCAGGCCGACCTGCCCTGGGACGACCCGGAGCGGATGGCGGGCGTTCTCGACGAACCCACCTGCTACGCCGAGGGCAAGCGGCAGGCCGAGGCGGTCCTCGCCCGGGACAGCCCGTTCGCGTTCGCCACCGTGCGCAGCGCGCATGTGCTCGGCATCGCGGCCAGGGACTTCACCGGCCGGCTGGAGCACTACGTCGAGCACATCCTGGCGGGCCGGCCGGTGACCGTGCACCGGGAGCCGTTCCCCACCTCGTTCACCCACGACCGGGAGATCGCCGACGTGCTGTTCTGGGCGGCGGGCGCGGAGTTCACCGGAGCCGTGAACGCCTCCTCCCACGGCGAGCTCGGCGTGAGCGGCCTGTGCGACCTCATCGCGGCGGCATGCGGGCGGAGGCCGGACTATCGGCCGGCCGACGGCGGGCAGGCGTCGCCGTTCTCCTTCGACCGCTACTACGCCATGGACAACGGCCGGGCCGAACGGCTCGGGTTCGACTTCGCCACGACCGCGCACTGGCTGCCCGAGGCCGTCGCCGCGGCCGTCGGCCCGCGGAAGGACACGTGATGCGGACGCGCCGGATCGGCACCGTCGAGGTCGGCGTGGTGGGGCTGGGCGCCATGCCGTTGTCCGTCGAGGGGCGACCGGACGAGGCCCGGGCGATCGCCGTGATCCACGCCGCCCTGGACGCCGGGGTGACCCTGATCGACACGGCCGACTCCTACCACTGGCACGCCGGTGAGCGGGGCCACAACGAGGAACTGATCGCGCGGGCGCTGGCCGCCCACGGCGGCGACCCGGGCTCCGTCCTGATCGCCACCAAGGGCGGACGGGGCCGGCCCGGTGACGGTTCCTGGACGGTGACCGGCACACCCGAGCATCTCCTGCGCGCCTGCGAGGGCTCGCTCCGGCGGCTCGGCGTGGACGCCCTCGACCTCTACCAGCTCCACAAGCCGGACCCCGCGGTGCCCTGGGCCGAGTCGGTCGGGGCGCTGCGCGTGCTCCTGGACGCGGGCAAGATCCGCATGGCCGGGCTGTCGAACGTGACCGCCGAGCAGATCAGCCAGGCGTACGAGATCCTCGGCGACGGGCTCGTCTCGGTACAGAACCGCTACTCGCCTGCCGTCCGCGACAGCGAACCCGAGCTCGATCTGTGCCGGAGGCTGGGCATCGCGTTCCTGCCGTGGAGCCCGCTGGGCGGCATCTCCCGCAGCTCGCTCGACGGCCCTTCCAAGCTGGACCAGGCGGCCTCGACGCCGTTCCACGCCGTCGCCGCCGAACGCGGTGTGAGCCCGCAGCGCGTCACCCTGGCCTGGCTCCTGGCCCGATCCCCGGTGATCGTGCCCATCCCGGGCGCCAGCCGCCCCGAGTCCGTCCGGGACTCGGCCGCGGCGGCCGACCTGGCGCTCAGTCCGGACGAGCTCGCCCGGCTTAATATGTAGACTATCTACATATAGGTTGTCCCGACGTAGGCAGATCTCAGGGTTCTTCCGGATCCGCCGAGGGGAGGCCGCTTCCTAGAGTTGGCAGCATGCGGATCGACGACTACGTGGGCGAGCTGGAGCGCGCCCTGACCGGTCCGTACGGCCCCAAGCACGACCTGCTCGTCGAGGCGCGCGACAGCCTCGCCGACACGGCCGACGCCCTGGAGGCCGGCGGGCTCGACCGGGCGGAGGCCGAGCGGCTGGCGGTGGCCGGGTTCGGGGCCGTCGAGGAGGTCGCACCCGGCTACCAGGCCGAGCTGACGGCCGCGGCCGGGCGGCGGCTGGGGATGCTGCTGGTCGCCGGCATACCGGTCACCGTCCTCATGTGGTCGGTGGTCTGGCGGTTCTACCCGACGGACCGTGCCGCCCTCACCGGCTGGCCCGTGGCCCTCTCCCGGGCGCTGGACCTCGCCCAGCTCGCCACCAGCCTGTACGGCGGGCTGGTGCTGTTCGCGCTCGGACGGGGCGCCCGGTGGGTCCGGGGACCGCAGGCGGTGACCAGGTCGCTGGGCGTCCTGGTCTGGGTGATGCTGCCGGCGACCGGGCTCATGACCCTGCCGCTCGCGCTCGACGGGCGCGTGGGGGCCCTGCCGGACTTCCTGCCCGCCATGGTGGCGGGTCTGGCGACGGCGGCCTTCTGGGGCGTACAGGTCTTCGGCGCGACCCGCTGCCTGCGCGTCACCAGCCCCCGGCGCCACCGCGGACGGGGCTGAGTCGCCGGTGAGGGGTTCGCCGAACCGCAGCCCCTGGACCCGCGCGCCTGGCCCGGCTGGTCGAACTGTCGGTGGCATGAGGCAGGATCGTCGTCGTGACTGGTTCGGTGTCCGTGCAGGTGGTGGCCGCCTCGGGTGAGGGCGGCGATCTGGCGATGGCCCGTGGCGGCGACGGGGCCGCTTTCGGGCGGCTGGTGGAGCCGTTGCGGCGGGAGCTGCACGCCCACTGCTACCGGATGCTGGGCTCCTCCCACGACGCCGACGACGCGTTGCAGGAGGCGCTGCTGCGGGCGTGGCGTGGGCTGGGGCGGTTCACGGGGCGCGGGACGCTGCGGTCGTGGCTCTACACCGTGGCCACGCGCACCTGCCTCGACCTCGTCGAGGCGCGGGGCAGGCGGGCGCTGCCCGTGGACCTCGGGCCGTCGAGCGAGCGGGTCGTGGCGGGCGGCGCGCCCCTGACCGAGGTGGCCTGGCTCGGGCCTTACGACGACGCCGGGCTCGGTGCCGGGCCGGCGGTCCCCGAGGCGCGCTACGAGCAGCGAGAGGCCGTCGAGCTGGCCTTCGTCGCCGCGTTGCAGCACCTGCCGGGCAACCAGCGGGCGGCGTTGCTGCTGTTCGAGGTGCTCGGGTTCGCCGCCGCCGAGATCGCCGCGATGATGGACACCTCCACGGCGTCGGTCAACTCCGCGCTGGCGCGGGCCCGCAAGCTCGTCGCCGAGCGGGTGCCGTCCCGCAGCCAGCAGCGGACGCTGCGCGAGGTGGGTGACGCGCGGTTGCGGGAGGTGGTCACGGGCTTCGCGACGGCGCTCGAAGACGGCGACGCCGACGCGCTGGTGGCGCTGCTCACTGAGGACGTCACCTGGTCGATGCCGCCGCTGCCGCACTGGTATCACGGCGTCGGGCCCGTGATGGACTTCGTGACCCGGGTGCCGCTGACGACGTGCGGCTCGTGGCGGCACCTGCCGGTGCGGGCGAACGGCCAGCCCGCCGTGGGCTGCTACCTCTGGGACGAGGCGGCCGGCGCCCACGTGAGCTGGTCGGTCAACGTGCTGACGATGCGCGGCGAGCTGATCGCCGAGGTGACGTCCTTCATCGGGGATGAGCATTTCGGGCTGTTCGGCCTGCCGGCCTCGCTGCCCTGAACACCCGGGCCGTCCCAGGTGGACCCAGGGTGCATGACGGCGATGCTGCCGGCATGCTCCGAGGAGGAGCGACGTGGCGGCGCCGGTCAGCGCGCGCCGTGGGGGTGTGCAGCCGTGTGACGTCTACCTTTCGGTGTCCACATCGAGGTCCGTGTCGAGTTGCACGGTGAAGAACGCGAAGTCCGCGTGGCCTGTGGGCGTGTCCCCGTGGGCGGCGGCGTACAGGCCGAGCACCGCGCCCACCCACCGGCCCGGTGTGGCCGGGAACGGCTCGCCGATCTCACGCAGGCCGTCGCCGGTGTCGGCCAGGAACGTCACGACCGCGCCCGCGTCGATCCGCGCGCCCAGGGTGACGGCCGTCCCGCCGGCGACGGGCACCGGCGGCGCGTCCCCGCACACCACGGCCGTCCCGTCCGGCGTCGCCTCCACGGCCACGTCGGCGCAGGTGAACCCGAGCACGGTCAGCCCGGCCCGGCCTACGCCGTGCAGGGTGACCCGCGTGGTGACCACGCAGGGGTCGCCGGGCAGCCGCTGGCCGAGGACGGACGGGCGTTCACGCAGGTCGGCGGGCCCGGGTACGCAGGCGAGGCGCAGCCCGCCGCCGCCCAGCCGCCACCACGCGGGGTCGGGGTCGGCCTGCCAGCTCCACTGGAGCCCGAGCGCGGGCCCGGCGAAGTCGTCGGAAGCGGCCGGCGCGCTCGGCGTGCCGCCCGGCACCGGCAGCGGGCCGCCCGGCACCGGCTCGCCCTTGTCTCCCATGACGGGCCAGCCGTCCTCCCACGCCATCGGCTGCAGGTGGACGACCCGGCCGTACGGGCCGCGGTCCTGGAAGTGCATGAACCAGTGCTCGCCCGACGGCGTGTCCACCCAGCCGCCCTGGTGCGGGCCGTTGACGTCGGTGCCGCCCTGCTCCAGGACGATGCGGCCCTCGTACGGGCCGAAGATCGAACGCGACCTGAACACCGACTGCCAGCCGAACTCCACGCCGCCCGCCGGCGCGAAGATCCAGTAGTGGCCGTCGTGCCTGTAGAGCTTGGGGCCCTCCAGGGTGCGGTAGCCGGGCAGCAGGTCGGCGTCCACGACGAGCGTCCCGTCGTCGAGGATCTCCCGCGCGTCGGGTGACATGCGGTGCAGGGTGAGCCGGTTGTTCACCCCGGCCCGGCTCTTGGCCCAGGCGTGCACCAGGTACGCCTGGCCGTCCTCGTCCCACAGCGGGCACGGGTCGATGAGGCCGCGGCCGGGTTTGACGACGTGCGGCGGGGTCCACGGGCCGCGCGGGTCGGTGGCGGTGACCACGCAGATGCCCACGTCCGGGTCGCCGTAGAAGATGTGGAAGCGGCCCTCGTGGTGGCGCAGCGACGGCGCCCACACCCCGCAGCCGGGCCGCACGTCGTCGTATCCGCTGGTCACGGCGTGGCCGATGATCGTCCAGTTGACCAGGTCGCGGGAGTGCAGGATCGGCAGGCCGGGCACCTTCGTGAAGGTGGAGACGGTCAGGTAGAAGTCGTCCCCCACGCGCATCACGTCGGGGTCGGACCAGTCGGCGTTCAGCACCGGGTTGCGGTAGGCGGTCATCCCTTCACCGCCCCGGAGGCCATGCCCTGCACGAGGTGGCGCTGGATGAAGGCGAAGACGATCACGACGGGCAGGGCGGCCACGACGCCGGCGGCGGCGAGCGCGCCGAGGTTGCAGGAAAGGCCCACGGGCACGGTGAATTTCTCCTGGTCGTTGATGAACATGAGGGCGAAGAGGACGTTGTTCCAGCTGTGGATGAAGACCACGCCGGCCATCGGGGAGACGAGGAGCCCGAGCATCGCGATCAAGGACGGCGCGATCGGCAGATGGGTGTTGACGGCTTGCCGGCCCGACGTGGTCTTCGGGCCGGATGTGCCGAGACGACGGCCACGGTGACTCCTTTGCACGGCGCAGGCATGCAACCGGTTGCAGGAAACCTTCCGTCAGCGTGGACGCAACGTCAATGGCAGACGCCCCGGCGCACCGCCCTCAGCAGCACAGATGCCGAAATCCCGAAATTTTCGCGATCGCGGGGGTGGCCTGGTGGTGAAGCGGCGGGCACAGTTGGGGACATGACGGCCGCAAACACGCCCGCACCGCTGCCCAAGCTCGCGGTCATCGCCCGCGAGGCCGGGGTGTCCGTCGCAACCGTTTCCAAAGCGCTCAACGGCAGGTCGGGCGTCTCCCCCCACACCCGCCGCCTCGTCGCCGACGTGCTGGAGCGGCGGGGCTATCCCCGGCAGCGGCTCAAGCCCCGCCGGGGCAGCCTGGTGGACGTCATGCTGCAGGGCCTGGACTCGGCGTACGCGCTGGCCATCCTCGGCGGCGTCGAGGACGCGGCCTGGCGGCTCGGCGTGGACCTGGTCGTCTCGGCCGTCGTCGGCCGCACCAAGAACGGCCAGCCGCCGCCCGCCTGGCTGGACCGGATGAGCGCCCGCGACAGCGCGGGAGTGCTCCTCGTCCGCACCTGTCCGACCGCCGCGCAGCGCTCCTGGCTGGCCGACCGCGAGATCCCCGTGGTGATCGTGGACCCGCGGCGCAAGGCCCCGCCGGGCGTGCCCGTCGTCGTCTCGGCCAACCGGGCCGGCGCCCGCGCCGCCGTCGTCCACCTCGTCGGCCTCGGCCACCGGCGGATCGCCGTCGTCACCGGCCGGCCCGGCGTGCCGTGCACCGCCGAACGGCTCGCGGGCTACCGGGAGGCGATGGCCGGAGCGGGGCTGCCCGTCGACCCGCGCTGGGAGGTGTGCGGCAACTTCCAGCGCGACGACGCACTGCGCGCCACCCGGGCGATGCTCGGCGCGCTGCCGGACCCGCCGACCGCCGTCCTCGCCTGCTCCGACGCGATGGCCGTCGGGGTGTTCCAGGCACTGGCCGAGTACGGCTGCCAGGTGCCCGGCGACGTGAGCGTGGTCGGGTTCGACGACTCGGTGGCGGCGACGCACATCACGCCCGCGCTGACCACGGTCCGCCAGCCCTGGTCGGACCTGGGCGCCGCCGCGCTGGCGGCCCTGCTGTCGGGCGGGGCCCCGGCCAGGACGGAGCTGCCGACCACCCTGATCGTCCGCGACAGCACCGCCGCGACCTGACCGGGCCGGCATGACGGACGGCCGCCGCCGCCGGGACTTTCGGCCCTGCTCCGCCCGGCGCGCCACCGCGAGACTCGGTGGTGAACCCGAAGGAGAGTGGAAGCCATGCGCGCTGCCGTCGTGACCGCGTTCGACAAGCCCCTGGAGATCCAGAACCTGCCCGTGCCCGAGCCCGGCCCCCACCAGGTCCTCGTCCGCATCGAGGCCAGCGGCCTGTGCCACACCGACATCCACGCCGCCCACGGCGACTGGCCGGTCAAGCCGGCTCCGCCGTTCACACCCGGCCATGAGGGCGTCGGGATCGTCGAGAAGGTCGGCTCCGCGGTGACCGACCGCACGGTCGGCGAGCGGGTCGCCATCCCCTGGCTCGGTTACGCCTGCGGCACCTGCTCCTACTGCGTCAGCGGCCGCGAGACCCTCTGCGAGGCGCAGCTCAACACCGGCTACGCGCTCGACGGCGGTCACGCCGAGTACGCCGTGGCCCACGCCGAGTACGTGGTGCCCGTGCCGGAGGGCATCTCGCCCGCCGAGGCCGCGCCCTTGACCTGCGCCGGAGTGACCACGTACAAGGCCGTCAAGGTCTCCGGCGTGCGGCCCACCGAGCGCGCCGCGATCTTCGGGATCGGCGGGCTCGGGCACCTGGCCCAGCAGTACGCGCAGATCTTCGGCGCCGAGACCGTCGCCGTCGACATCACCGAGGACAAGCTGCGGCTCGCCCGCGACCTGGGCGCCACGCACACCGTCAACGCCGCCACCGGCGACCCGGTCGCCGAGATCCAGGCCCTGGGCGGCGCCGACGTGGCGATCGTCCTCGCGGCCAGCCCGCGCGTCCTGGAACAGGCCCACGCCTCGCTGCGGCGCGGCGGCCGGCTGGTGCTGGTCTCCCTGCCCAAGGACAACGCGATGCGCCTGCCCGTCTTCGAGACCGTGCTGGGCGGCATCTCCGTCATCGGCTCCATCGTCGGCACCCGGGCCGACCTGGCCGAGGTCTTCCAGCTGCACGCCGCCGGCCGCACCAGGGTCAGCTACGAGACGCGCAAGCTGGAGGAGATCAACCAGTCGTTCGAGGAGATCCTGTCCAGCGCGGTGACGGCCCGCCTGGTCTTCGAGTTCTGACCGGCCCGGCGGGACGAAAGGCTGCGAGAATCGAGGGCATGGCTGCGAAAGACGGTGACGGCTGGGCGGAGTGCGCGCGAGGGCACCGGCACTGGGGCATCCACGGGGCGTCCGGCCTGCTGGTGGTGCACCACGACGAGTCCGGTGTGCCGTACGTGCTGATGCAGAAACGCGCCGAGTGGAGTCACCACGGCGGCACGTGGGGGCTGCCCGGCGGGGCGCGCGACAGCCACGAGGACGCCGTCACCTCCGCCCTGCGCGAGGCGCACGAGGAGGCCGCGTTGCCCGGCGACGAACTGCGCGTCCGCGGCGTCTACGTGGACGACCACGGCGGCTGGGCGTTCGAGACGGTGATCGCCGACGCGCCCGCCCTGCTGGCCGTCGCCCCCGCCAACGGCGAGAGCGACGAGATGCGCTGGCTGCCCCTGCCGGAGGTGACCGGGATGCTGCTGCACCCGGGGTTCGCCGAGACGTGGGGCACGATCGAGCCGCAGCTCTCCCCCGAGACGCTGGTGCTGGACGTGGCCAACATCGTGGGCGCCCGCGCCGAACACGGCTGGTGGCGCGACAGGGAGGCCGCCGCAGCCCGCCTGCTCCGCGAGGTGGCGGGCCTGCGGCTGACGCACGCGGTGCTCGCCCAGTGGTATCCGCGGATCGTCGCCGTCGTGGAGGGCGCCGCCCGGCAGGTGCCCGACGTGGAGGGCATCCAGGTCGTGGCCGCCACGGGCAGCGGGGACGACGCGATCACCGAGGTCGTCCGCCGGGCCAGGCCGTGGGAGCGGGTGCTGGTGGTGACCGCCGACCGGGGCCTGAAGCAGCGCGTCACCGAGCTGGGCGCCACCACCGCCGGGCCGCGCTGGCTGCTCTCGCAGCTCGACGGGTAGGGCCTGCCGCGCGGGCGGCGGGCCCGGAGGGCGCCGTCCGTAGCGCCCGGCGGATCCGTCGCCGCTTGGCGTACACCCGCGCCACCGCAGCCGCTATGGTGGTGTGCGCACTGGAGGGTTCGCATAGTGGACGAGTGCAGCCGCCTTGAAAGCGGCCAGGTCAGCGATGGCCTCGTGGGTTCGAATCCCACACCCTCCGCTCACTCCCGCCCGCGGCCTCCGGCGAGGCCACCGGCCGTGTCGCCCGCGTAGCCGTCCGGCGTGCCCGCGAAACCGTCGCCCACCGAGGCGGCCAACTGCAGGTAGGCGTCCCTGGTGGCCTCCTGCAGCCGGTCGAGGTCGATCTCGGCGCCCTCCTCCAGATGCGGGTCGTACGGCACCCGCACCACCGCACGGCACCTGGCCGCGAAGTGGGCCTCCAGCTTGCCGATGTCCACCGCCGACTTCGACCGCGGCCGGACGCTGCACAGCACCACGGTCGCGTCCTTGACGAGGTGGCCGTAGTGGTGGGCCTCCAGCCAGTCGAGCGTCGCCGACGCCGCCCGCGCCCCGTCCACCGACGGGGAGCTGACCAGCACCAGCTGGTCGGCCAGGCCGAGCACCCCGCCCATGGCCGAGTGGAGCAGGCCGGTGCCGCAGTCGGTGATGCAGATGGAGTAGAAGTTCTCCAGCACCTGGGAGACGGCCTGGTAGTCGGCGCCGCTGAACGCCTCCGACACCGACGGGTCGCGGTCGGAGGCGAGCACCTCCAGCCGTGACGGCGCCTGCGAGGTGAACGCCCTGATGTCGACGTATCTCTTGACCTGGTCGCGTTCGTTCAGCAGGTCACGGACGGTCGCCGAGGTCTCCAGGTGCAGCTTGTCGGACAGCGTGCCCCGGTCGGGGTTGGCGTCGATCGCGATGACCCGGTCGCCGCGCATCTGGGCCAGCGTCGCGCCGAGTCCGACCGTGGTCGTGGTCTTGCCGACGCCGCCCTTGAGGCTGAGCACGGCCACGCGGTGGTGACCGGTGGCGACGGGGGTACGGGCGCGGCCGACCAGCTCGCGGCGACGGCGCACCTCCGGGGGTTCGCCGGGCTTGATCCATCCGCCGGACGCCTTGTAGACCAGGCGCCGCCAGCCCTTGGAGGGGGCGTTGCGGCGGCCGCGCAGCAGGGTCTCGGGGTCGAGGCTGTCCGCGGTGGGCCTGCCGGTGGCGGGCGGCCTGGGCGAGGTGCCGAACACGGACACCGGCGCCGGGCGCCGCGCCCGCTCGGGCGCGGGTCCCTCCGGCCGCTCCCTCGGCCGCTCGACCTGCGGCTCGGGCCGGGCGGCGGGCCTCGTGCCGGCGGGGCCCAGGTCGGCGGGCCTCGTTTCGGCGGGGCCCGGGTCGGCAGGGCCCGGGTCGGCGGGTCTCGTCTCGGCGGGTCTCGTCTCGGCGGGTCTCGTGTCGGCGGGGCCCGAGTCGGTGGACCAGGGCTCGGCGGCGGGTCTCGTGTCGTTGGACCAAGGCTCGGCCGCGGGCCGGGTGTCGGTGGACCACGAGTCGGTGGCCGACCGGGTGTCGGTGGACCACGAGTCGGTGGCGGGCCGGGTGTCGGTGGTGAGCGGGTCGGAGGCGGGCGGCTGCTGGGAGCGCTGCCAGGACGGCTCCGTGGCCCCCCACGGCGTGTCACCGACCGGCGGCACCTCGAAGGCGCTGCGCCGCGGCTCCCCTGCCGCACGCTCCTCGACCGGACGCTCCTCGACGACGCCGCGCGCCGGCACGTCGCCCAGGCGCAGCTCGAAAGGGCTGCGCACCGCCTCGTCCGCAGGACGCCCCGCCTCGTCGCCGGTGGCCGGGGCCGCCTCGAAGGCGGTGCGCCGCGGCTCGTCCACCGGGTGCTCCTCGGCGGCACCGGACCGCGACTCCGCGGCGGCCGGGCGCGGCTCGTCGAGGGCCGACGGGGACGCCGGCCATCCCGGCGGCTCGGGCCAGGGGGTGTTGTCTCCCGGCCGGTCGAGCCGCGGCAGCGTCTCGTCACCGGACAGCGTCTCGGCCCCGGGGGAGGACAGCGCGTACGGGTCGGTCTCGTCGGGCCGGGGCAGCGGCTTGAGCGGCGCGAGGAACGGGTCGTCGGCCCGTCCGGACGGGTCGCCCTGTCCCGTGACCCCCGGGTCCTCCTTGGGGGTCACCGTCTCCAGCCACTCGGTGGCCTCGCTCTCCCCGGCGGGCAGCTCCTCGGCGGCGTGCGGCCCGTACACGGAGTCGACGGCGGCGCGGAACAGCGGCGGGGTCGGCGTGTCGCCCTGCAGGGCCGCGACCGACCCCCACGGGTCCTCGGGGTACGGCGAGGAGACCGGCTCGTCCGCCGTGGCGGCGGCGGCCGGTGAGCTGACCTTCAGCGGAGCCTCGTCCGTCTCCTTGATCGCGTCGAGCCAGGCCAACTGCTCCTCGAGCGATTCTTCGCGATCCTGTCGTGCCACCGTGTTCCCCCTCGGGTGGGTCTAAAGGGGCAGCAAACATCTTGCAGGGTAACGGCATGTGTTCTCTTGAACGCAGTCAACCCACAACTTCTTTGCCCAGCTAACGTGGTTGCATGCGAGCGATCGACATCACCGCCCCCGGCGGGCCCGAGGTGCTGGAGTGGCGCGAGGTGCCGGATCCGCGCCCCGAGCAGGGCGAGGTCGTCATCGAGGTGACGGCGGCCGGGGTCAACAGGGCGGACGTCCACCAGCGGCGCGGCTTCTACGACCCGCCGCCCGGCGCACCGCCGTACCCGGGGCTGGAGGTCTCCGGCGTGGTCGCGGAGGTCGGCGACGGCGTCGAGGGGTTCAGGCCGGGCGACGAGGTGTGCGCCCTGCTGGCGGGCGGCGGCTACGCCGAGCGGGTGGCCGTGCCGTGGCAGCAGCTCATGCCGGTGCCCGACGGCGTCTCGCCGGTGCGGGCCGCCGCGCTGCCCGAGGTGGCGTGCACGGTCTGGTCCAACGTGTTCATGCTGGCCAGGCTGCGCCGTGGCGAGACGCTGCTGGTGCACGGCGGGGCGAGCGGCATCGGCACGTTCGCGGTCCAGCTCGCCAAGGCGCTCGGCTCGCGGGTGGTGACGACCGTGGGGTCGGCGGAGAAGGCGCGGCGGCTGACGGAGTTGGGCGCCGACGAGGTCGTCAACTACCGTGAGGAGGATTTCGCCGACCGGTTGAGTGCCGACGTCATCCTCGACATCATCGGCGCCAAGTACCTCGCGCAGAACATCAGGGCGCTCAACACCGGCGGACGCATGGTGACCATCGGCCTGCAGGGCGGTGCGAAGGCGGAGCTCGACCTGGGCGCCCTGCTGACCAAGCGCGCCTCCATCCACGGCACCACGCTGCGCGCGCGTCCGGTCGACGAGAAGGGCGCGATCGTGCGCAGCGTCGTCGACAACGTGTGGCCGCTGGTCAGCGCGGGTGCGCTGCGTCCGGTGGTGTACGCGGAGGTGCCGATGGCCGAGGCGGCCGAGGCGCACCGGATGCTCGATTCCGGCGAGCACATCGGGAAGATCCTGCTAGTACGGTGAGACATATGAATGCTGAGGACAACAACACCTCCCACATCGTGGTGGTGGGCCCTGACTTCCAGGGCAAGGCCGACAGCGGCGACGACGAGCGGTCGGTCACCAACCTGGTCGAGCAGCCCGCCAAGGTGATGCGGATCGGCAGCATGATCAGGCAGCTTCTGGAGGAGGTGCGCGCGGCTCCCCTCGACGAGGCCAGCCGCAAGCGGCTGAAGGAGATCCACGAGTCCTCCATCAAGGAGTTGGAGGACGGCCTGGCGCCTGAGCTGGTCGACGAGCTGGAGCGGCTGTCGCTGCCGTTCACCGACGACAACGGCGTGCCGCCGAGCGACGCCGAGTTGCGCATCGCCCACGCCCAGCTCGTGGGCTGGCTCGAAGGGCTGTTCCACGGCATCCAGACCACCCTGTTCGCGCAGCAGATGGCGGCCCGGGCCCAGTTGGAGCAGATGCGCAGGGCGCTGCCCGGCGTGCCGCACGGTGACGACCAGCACCGCCCGCCGGGCGGTTCGGGCCCCTACCTGTAAGGCGCTCGGCCGAAGAGGTCTTCGAGCACTCGGGCGACCCCGTCCTCGTTGTTGGCCGCCGTCACGTGATCGACAGCGGCCAGCACGTCGGGATGGGCGTTCGCGACGGCGTACGACTTGCCTGCCCAACTCAGCATGGGCAGGTCGTTGGGCATGTCCCCGAACGCCACCACCTGCGCGGGCTTGATCTCGTGCCGCTCCGCCAGCACGGCCAGGGCTGTGGCCTTGGTCACACCGTGCGCGCTCATCTCGATCAGCCCTCTGCCGCTGGAGTGGGTCGCGGTCACCAGGTGACCCACGAGGTCGTGCACGGTGGCGTGCAGGCTGTCGGGGTCCATGTCGGGGTGCAGGGCCAGCAGCTTGGCGCAGGGCTGCGAGGTCAGCGTGCCCGCGCCCACCCGCAGCCCGCCCACGGCCTTGCTGTCCCAGCCCCCGAGGGGGAAATCGGACTCATGCGCAAATCCCCCCTCATACTCGACCGAAAATGCGAGCTCGGGCACGTTCGCTCTTAGCTGAGCGACGACTTCGGCCAGGACCTCCGGGGTGATAAGTCGTGATTCGACTATCCTTTCGGTATGTAGATCGTAGATCAACGCTCCGTTAGCACAGATGGCCAGGCCTCTGTGCCGAGTGGCGCTCGCCACACCGCTCATCCAGCGTGGCGGGCGGCCGGTCACGAAGACGAGCATGGCCCCCGCCTCCTCGACCTTGGCGAACGCCGCGGCCGTGCGGGGAGAGACGGTTCCGTCGGCGCGCAGGGCGGTGCCGTCGAGGTCGGTGGCCACGAGGCGGGGCGCGGGAAGGCTCTGCATAACACGTTCCAGTTTGCCCGGTCATGCGGCCGGCCAGAAATCTTCCCTGGGACGGGAACACCAACGCGCCAGAATGGTGTTAGATGTGATGGCGTTGTATTAGCTGATCCCGTAGTGAAAACCAGCATGACATTGTCTGAGCCACCCCGGGTGCTTGCTGTACGACACACCGGGACTCGCGAGGTGCGGGTCCCATAGATTCACATCCTGAGGGAGAGCTTTTATGGCTCAGGGAACCGTCAAGTGGTTCAACGCCGAGAAGGGCTTCGGCTTCATCGCCCCGGACGGCGGTGCGCCGGACGTGTTCGTGCACTTCTCCGAGATCGTCGGCAACGGCTACCGCAGCCTTGAAGACGGCCAGCGAGTGGAGTTCGAGATCACGCAGGGCCAGAAGGGGCCGCAGGCCTCTCAGGTCCGTGCCATCTGACCTGTAGCAGCGAGACAGGCCGGGGTTCGCTTCCAGCGGACCCCGGCCTTTCGCCGTTCCAGGGCGCGGTTCGGTCACGGATGTGACTCAGGTCATACCGTGACCGAACCTCCGCGTCTCCCGGACGATCTGTCCCGGTATGAGGCATGCGTGGTTGTGTCACCCCGTGACCATGGTCGCGGCCGTCGTCCTGCTTCTCAACGACCACCTGCTCAAGCAGGCCCATCCCGGGTTCGTCACCGGCAAGCTGAGTGACGTCGCGGGGCTCGTCGTCGCCCCGCCGCTCGCGGCCCTGCTCCTCGCCAGACGCGCCGACCTGGCCGTCATGCTGGCGACCGGGGCGCTCTTCACGCTCGTCAAGACCACGGAGACGGGCGCACAGGCGGCCTCCCACCTCTGGACCCTCGCAGCCGGTCCGTCGCGCGTCCTGGCCGATCCCACGGATCTCGTGGCGCTCCCCGCGCTCGCCCTCGCCTGGTGGGTACGCCGCCGCACCCTCACCCCCGCCCCACGGCCGCGTCCCGCAGCGGGAGGGGGGCCGGTGGCCACGGAACGGTGGGGTCCTGGGGCAGGACGGTGGCGAGCGGTGGCGGGCGTGGCGCTGGCCGTGGTCGCCGTGACGGCCTCGGGGGTCTACTACCCTCCGCCCCCGGTTCTCGCCGTGCGCGTCGAGGGCCAGCGCGTCGTGGTGGTCGCCGGCTACCTGGCGCCCGACGGCCCGGTCCAGGGTCTCGTGTCCACGGACGGCGGGCGCACCTGGTCGGAGGAGACCGTGGCCGCGCCGGACGGAACCGGCCCCGTCGGGGCGCCGAGCGCCGCGTGCGTGCCGTACCAGGCGCGGCGGTGCTACCGCGTCGTCCCCGGACGGGTGGCCGTCGAGCAGTCCGACGACGGCGGCACCACCTGGCACGCCTCGTGGGAGCTGTCCCAGGGCCGGATCGACGTCCTGGCCAGGACGCACCCGACCACGGACATGACGGCGGCGCGGTCACGAGGGCTGGCCGTGCAGCCCCGGCCGGGCGGGCACGTCGTGGTGGTGGCGAGCGACGCCGCCGGCCTCACGGTCCGCGACGTCTCCGGCGACTGGCGCCACGTGGGCTGGCCGGAGTTCGCGGCTCCCTGGTCCGCCGATCCCGTGGAGGGCGAGCGGGAGGTGGCCTACGTCTTCGCCCTCGCCGTGCTGCTGGGCGCACTCGGATCGGGCATGCGGCGGCTGCACCCGCCGTACATGGCCTTCGCGCTGCTGGCCTGCGGCGGGCTGTACTACACCACCCTGCGCGGATTCGCCGACCACCATCTCGGCGAGGTGCGACCGGTGGCGCTGGCACTCGGCGCCGCCGCGACGCTCCTGGGCGTCGTCGTGTGCCTCTCCCTCGCCGCCGCCGGGCGCGCACGGGGGCGGGCGTTGCTCGTCGGCCTGGCGGGCGCGCCGCTCGCCTTCGCCGCTGTGTACGCGCCCTTCCACGGCTGGGCGCGGGGCACCCCGGACTCCTACGGCATCGCCGTGGCGATGGCGGCCTGCCTGGCCGTGACGGTGCCGGCGGCGGTCGTCGCGCTCGTCCGCCGCCAGGCGGCCGCGCCCGGCCCCGAGGACTACTTGGCGGGCTCCAGCACGTCGAGGCCCACGTAGGGGCGCAGCGCCTGGGGCACCACGACCGAGCCGTCGGCCTGCTGGTGGTTTTCCAGGATGGCGACGATCCAGCGGGTGGTGGCCAGGGTGCCGTTGAGCGTTGCCAGGTGCTGCGGCTTGCCGTCCTTGTCGCGGTAGCGGACGCCGAGCCGGCGCGCCTGGAACTCCGTGCAGTTGGAGGTCGAGGTCAGCTCGCGGTAGCGGCCCTGGGTGGGGATCCACGCCTCGCAGTCGAACTTGCGGGCGGCCGACATGCCGAGGTCGCCCGCGGCCGTGTCGATGATCCGGTAGGGCACCTCGATGGCGGCCAGCATCTCCTTCTCCCAGCCGAGCAGCCGCTGGTGCTCCTCGTGCGCCTCCTCGGGGCGGCAGTAGGAGAACATCTCCACCTTGTCGAACTGGTGGACGCGGATGATGCCCCGGGTGTCCTTGCCGTAGGAGCCCGCCTCGCGGCGGAAGCAGGACGACCAGCCGGCGTAGCGCAGCGGGAGCTGGTCGCCGGCCAGGATCTCCTGGGCGTGGTAGCCGGCCAGCGACACCTCGGAGGTGCCCACCAGGTAGAGGTCGTCCTCCGGCAGGCGGTAGATCTCCTTGTCGTGGGCCACGTGGAAGCCCGTGCCCTGCATGGTCTCGGGCTTGACCAGCACCGGGGTGATCATCGGGACGAAGCCGTGCGCGATCGCGTGCTGCATGGCCATGTTGAGCAGGCCGAGCTGCAGCCGGGCGCCGACGCCCTTGAGGAAGAAGAACCGCGAGCCCGACACCTTCGCGCCGCGCTCCATGTCGATGGCGTCGAGCAGCTCGCCCAGCTCCAGGTGGTCCTTCGGCTCGAAGTCGAACGTCCGCGGCTCGCCGTGCGTCTCCAGCACGACGTAGTCGTCCTCGCCTCCGGCGGGCGCGTCGGCCTCGACGATGTTGGGCACCGTCTGCAGCAGCTCGTCGAGCTCGGCGCCCAGTCGCTCGGCCTCCGCCTCGGCGGCCCTGACCTCGGCAGCCAGCTCCTTGGCCCGGGCGAGCAGCGCCGCTTTGTCCTCGCCCTGCGCCCTGGAGACCGACTTGCCCAGGCTCTTCTGCTCCGCGCGCAGCGACTCGAAGCCGGTCAGCGCCGAGCGGCGGCGCTCGTCCAGGTCGAGCAGCTTGTCGACGACGGAGTCGTCCTCGCCGCGGGCACGCTGCGATGCCCGGAGCCGGTCGGGGTCCTCACGAAGGGTGCGCAGGTCAATCACAAGAAGAGGCTACCGGTGCCGGACAGCGGTTGGCCTCCCGAATACGGCGCCTATAGTAGGTCGATGCGGCTGGAGCTGCGCCACCTGCGCGCGTTGCGCGCCATTGCCGACGCCGGCAGCCTCAGCCGGGCCGCCGCCCAGGCAGGCGTCTCGCAGCCCGCGCTCACCGCCCAGTTGCGGCGCATCGAGGAGACCTTGGGCGGCCAGATCTTCCGTCGCGGCCGGGGCGGGATCACGCCGACCCCGTTCGGTCAGTTCGTGCTGACCCGGGCCCGCGCGGCGCTGGCCATCGTGGACGAGCTGCTCGACGGCGGCGACCCCGGGTCCGGGCCGGCCCGTCTCGGCGGTTACGCCAACCCGGTGCTCAGCGGGCTGCTCACGCGGCTGTTCGAGATCCCCGGCCTGGCCGTCACCGTGCAGACGGAGCACTCCCCCCGGCTGCTGCTCGACCTGCTGGCCTCCCGCCGGCTGGACGCCGCCACACTGGTCGACTACCCCGGCCACCGGTTGCCGTCGGTGCCCTCGATCGAGACGCGGAGCGTGGGCGTCGAGCCGGTGTTCGTCGCGATGAGCAGCCGGCATCCGCTCTCCGGACGGCCCGAGGTAGGGCTGGCCGACCTGGCGGAGGCGGACTGGGTGCTGTCGCCGCCCGACGGGGTGGGCTGGCCGGAGTGTTTCACCGCCGCCTGCCGCGAGGCGGGCTTCACGCCACGGGTGCCGCATCTCATGGTCGAGGTGGCCATGATCCGCGAGCTCGTCGCCCGCCGCCGGGCCCTCTCGCCCTGCCGGGCCACGTTCGCCGCCGACGAGGACATCGCGGTCCTCCCGATCGCCGGCACGCCGCTGTGGATGCGACACCTCGTCGCCTGGCGGCGCGACGGTCCGCTCGCGCGGCACGGCGACCTCCTGGTGCGCCTGGCCACCCGGGCGCACCAGGAGGCGCTGGACGCGTGCCCGCACTACACCGCCTGGCTCGCCCGCCAGGAGCCCGGGCCGCCCGCCGACGCCGACCCGGGGTGACGACGGTGCCCGCCTCCGTCCGGGGGCGGGCACCGCGCCTTCTCGCCCGGGGCGGGCGCCGGGGCGTCAGGTCCCGGTGCGGGCCCGGATGGCCGCGATCATGATGTCCAGGCCGACGCTGTTGAACGGCCTGCCCAGGGTGCGCATGAGCGAGTCCTGGGAGGGCCGGTGGATCCCGGTGCGGTACTGGTGGGCGCCCGCGTAGGTGCCGATGACGCCACCGTCGGGGGTCGGCCGGCCGAGGTAGGCGTACCACTTCAGCCGGTAGGCCGACATCTGGGAGGACGAGTAGACGCTGATGTTCGGCGCGGACGGCTCGGGCCCGCTGTAGCGGTCGTAGGGATAGTCGTACTCGTCGCCCAGACCGCCGACCGAGTGGCCGAGCTCGTGCACCGCGATCCACCCGGACTGGGGGTTGCCGCCCGAGGCGGTGGCCACGCCGCCGCCGGCGCCCCCGTAGGTGGTGGAGTTGGCCAGCGCGATCACCTGGTCCGCCTCGGGTGCGTAGGCGGCGTAGGACCGCGCCGCGCGCTCGTTCACGCACAGCAGGCGCTGCATGTTCGCGCACCAGAACCCCATGCCGAGCGCGGTGTCGCGGGAGACGCCCCGGTAAGGGTCGTGGTCCACGCCCGACTCCGGTGAGACGACGTTGACCATCCAGACGTTGAACGAGTCCTTGTACGACCGGAAGGGCTCCACCGTGATCATGTGGGCCCACTTGCCCGCCACGTGGTTGCGGAAGGCGCCCAGCTCGGCCGCGGTGTAGCCGTCGCCGACGAAGACCAGGTCGAAGCGGCGGTCAGAGGGGCCCGTCCGCTGAAGGGCGACCACGGTGGGCGGCGCGGCCGTGATGCGGGCGGTGCGGGGCTCGGTCCGCTCGGGGACCTCGACCCGCTCGATCGTGCCGTCGGGGGAGAAGACCTCCACCCATTCGACGGGCTCGGTGGGCGGCGGCTGGGCGGCGGCCGGGCCGGGGGCGGCGAGGAGCGCGGCGGCGACCAGGACGACGGCCGCTAATCGGGGGGTGTGGCGCACGGCATCTCCTTGGACGGATGCGTTGGACGTCCCCCCAAGGCTGACCGAACGCCGAGACGGGGAGTAATCTCTCTTGTGGATAACTCCCCGGTTATGCCGCCCGTCGGCTCGTCAGACCTGGCCGGCGCGTACGCGGGCCAGCCAGTCGGCCGCCTCGGCGAACTCGGTGTCGGAGGTGCCGGGCTTGACCTGCGGCGCGACGCCGTCGGCACGCGGATAGCTGCCGAGGAAGCGGACCTCGCCGCAGATGCGGTGCAGCCCCGCGAGGGCCTCGCCGACCCGGGCGTCGGCGGCGTGCCCCTCGAAGTCGAAGTGGAAGAAATAGCGGCCGATGCCGTCGCCGGTGGGCCGCGACTCGATGCGGCTCAGGTTGACGCCGCGCACCGAGAACTCCGTCAGCATCTCCAGCAGCGCGCCCGGGTGGTCGTCGGCGAGGAAGACGACGAGCGTGGTGCGGTCGGAGCCGGTGGGCTCGGGCAGCGGGCCGGGCCGGTTGACCCTGACGAACCTGGTCACGGTGTCGGTCCGGTCGCCGATGTCGCCGGCCAGCTCGACCAGCCCGTAGTGCTCGCCCGCGATGGGCGCCGCGATGGCCGCGTCGTAGGGGGAGCCGGGCAGCGAGACCTCCTGGGCCGCGGCGGCCGTGGAGGGCGCGCTCACCACGACGGCGTCGGGCAGCTCGCGGGCGACGAAGGCGCGGCTCTGGGTGATGGCCGCCGGGTGGGTGTAGACCCGCTTGATGTGCGGGATCTCGGTGCCGGGCCGGGCCAGCAGCGAGAAGCGCACCGGCAGCAGCAGCTCGGCCGTGATGAGCAGCGGCTCACCCCAGGCGAACTCGTCGAGGGTGGTGGTGATGGCGCCCTCGACGGAGTTTTCGAGCGGGACCACGGCGCCGTCGGCCTCGCCGTTGCGCGCGGCGGCGAGCGCGGCGGGCACGCTGGCGCAGGGCAGGCGCTCGGCGTCGGGCTCCAGGAGCCGCAGGGCCTCCTCGGTGAAGGTGCCCTCGGGTCCAAGGTAGGCGAGTCTGGGCATGGTTACAGAGTATCCGCAGGTTGTCGCGATGCGCGCGGCTTTGTGATGACGGGTCCGAGCCCGAGCCGGGCGGCGCGCACAGCCTCCTGCTCCTCGGGCGCCAGCGGCTGCTCGCCCCGGCCCCCGGTTATGGCGCGTACGTAGGTGCGGGTTTCGGACCTGCCGTTGATGGAGGTCAGCACGATGCCGTCGCCGAGCCCGTTCATCAGGGCGACCGAGAACGACAGCCTGCCGGACATCTCCTCCAGCGCGTCGTAGCGGCAGACGGCCACGTCGCGGATGGCTCGCAGGTCACCGCCGCCGCTCGCGGCCCGAACGAGCTGCCTGCGGCAGTCGTCGATCTCGGCCCTCGCCCGCCTGAGCGCGAGGTAGCCCACCACCGCGCCGCCGAGCCCCGCGGCGGCGCCCATCCATATGGCTATCAGCACGCTACAGAGCGTAACGCTCGGGCAAAGCGGCGGGAACGCCTCGGGCCCGCCGTTCCGGCAGCCAGGACGCCAGCAGCCAGACCAGGGCCAGCGCCCCCAGCCCGTAGCCGTTCTGCACGATCTTGCCCAGCACCGGGCTGAGCACGGGGATCTCGGCGGCCTTCAGCGACACCCCCCACCAGGGCACCGGCACCACGTAGAAGAGCCACACCCCGGCCGCGACCCGCAGCCTGACCGGGTCGCGCCCGTCACCCACGATCGCGCCCAGCACCACGACGACCCACGCCAGGTGGTGGATCCAGGCGACCGGCGACAGCAGCACGGCCATCAGCCCGACCAGCGCCACCGCCGTCATCGTGTCGTGCGCCCGGCAGGCGTCGCGGGCCGCGCGGAAGCCGTACCAGCCGACCACGGCCACCACCGCCAGCCAGATCACGGACGTCAGCGCGTCGGGCAGGTACAGCCGGATGAGCATGCCGCGGACCGACTGGTTGGTGGTCGCGGCGTTCGCGCCGAGCCGTTCGGGGTCGAGCAGCGCGGAGAACCAGAAGCCCGCGGCGTCACGCGGCACCACCGCGAACGGCAGCAGCGTGAGCAGCCCGGCGGTGAACGTCGCCATGGACAGCGTCCGCCACTGCCGCGTCACCAGCAGGTAGACGAGGAAGACGCCGGGGGTGAGCTTGACGGCGACCGCAAGCCCGATCAGGAACCCGCGCGGCCACCACGGCCGCCTGGCCACGCAGTCGGCCAGGCACAGGGCCACGAGCAGGATGTCCACCTGCCCGAACCGCACCTGGTCGCGGATCGGCATCAGGTACGCGCAGGCCACCATGACGAACGCGAACACCCACGGCGCGTGCCTGCCCAGCACGTCGCGGAAGGCGTGGCCCACGGTCACGGCGAGGGCCGCGTAGATCCCGATCGTCCAGACCCACTGGGCCGTCTCCCACGACATGAGCGCGAGCAGCGTGGCCAGCATCGCCGCGATCGGCGGGTAGGTGAACGGCAGGAGCTGCGGGGCGGGCGTGACGAAGTCGTAGACGGGCCGGCCCTCCAGCAGCATCTGCCCGCCGGTGCGGTACACGTCGAGGTCCACGAGGCGCTGGTCGTCGGGGTTCGTCAGCCAGTGCTCGACCAGCGGCGCCACGGCAGCGGCGACGACGATCACCGCGAGGGCCCACTGCCACCACTGCCGCCGGAACGACGGCGTCACGCCACCTGTCACGGTGTGGCACGTTACCGTGGCTTTGATTCGTCGAGGCGCACACACCGGGGGTCCGCACATGCCGCACGCCGCTTTCAGGGCGCTCATCCTGGGCGTGATCCTGGCGTGCCTGACCCTGCCGGCTCCCGCCCTGGCCGCCACCGCCGCCACCGCCGGCACCACGGCCACCGCCGGCACCACCGGCTCCGCCGCCACGGGCGCCGCTCCGAGCGGGCGGGTGGCCCTGGTCGGGGTTCCCGGGCTGGAGTGGAGCGACGTGGACGAGTCGCGCACCCCCACCCTGTGGCGGCTCGTCGCCCAGGGCGCCTCGGCGTCCCTCTCGACGCGGACCGTGCCGCCCCCGGACCGCGGCATCACCTGTCCCGTCGCCGGCTGGCTGACCGTCTCGGCGGGCCAGCGGGCGGGCACGGCGGGCCGGGGCTGCCCGCCCACCCCCGCTCCGCGCCCCGACGGGACGGGCGCGAGCGTGCCCGGCTGGGCGGACCTGGCCGCCCACCAGGCGACGACCGGCTACGACGCGCGGATCGGCACCCTCGGGCGGCTGGTGACCGCCGCCGGCGGCCGGGTCGCCGCCATCGGGCCGGGCGCCGCGCTGGCCGCCGCCGACGGGTCCGGGCGCGTCGCCGGTTACGCGGACTCGGTGGAGGCCCTCGCCGACCTCGCCCCGTACGAGCTGATCGTCATGGAGGCGCCCGACCTCGCCGCCGCCTGGGCCGGCCGGCCGCTGGACGAGTACGGCGTGCCGGGCGCGATGCCCGCGCCGGTCAGGCGGGCGGCGGCGGAGGCGGCGGACCGCCGCGTCGGCGCCCTGCTCGGCAGGCTCCCCGCCGGCACGACCGTCCTGGTCGCCGGCGTCTCCGACGTCACCCCGAACCCCCACCTGCACCTCGCCCTGGCCACCGGCCCGTCGCCCGCCGGCGAGCCCTACCGGCACGGCCACCTGACGGCGAGCTCCACCC
Source organism: Nonomuraea muscovyensis (assembly GCF_014207745.1). Classification (NCBI taxonomy): domain Bacteria; kingdom Bacillati; phylum Actinomycetota; class Actinomycetes; order Streptosporangiales; family Streptosporangiaceae; genus Nonomuraea; species Nonomuraea muscovyensis. Next base: position 2,928,812 of record NZ_JACHJB010000001.1, on the reverse strand, counting down.
GGCAGGACGCCCTGGTCACGATCTCCGACGTGACGGCCACCGCGATCGCTGCCCTCGGCCTGGAGCAGCCGCGCGAGGTGGTCGGCCGCGTCTGGCAGAACGGCGGCCCGGCACCGGCGGCTCCCGCCGCCACGATCGCCGGGCTGGTGGACGCCGACCTGGCCAGCCAGGTGCTGCGGGAGGTGCGCGGGCCGTTCTTCGCGGTGTTCGTGACCGTGCAGCTCGCCTTCTACGTCTTCGCCGCGCTGACGCTGCGCCGCCGCCGGGAGGCCAGGGCACCCGGCACGCCCGCCCGCGACGACGCCGCCACCTCGCGGGTGCTGGCCACCGTGCAGGTGGTGGCGGTGGTGAGCGGGGCGATCGCCGTGTCCACGTTCCTGGCGCAGCTCGTGCCGTGGTGGACGCTACCTGCGCCGATGCTCTCGCTGATCACGACGATCGTCGCCATCGCCGGGCTGATCGCCGGGGTGGCGTTCGCCGGGCCGTGGCGCGGCCACGTGCTGGGGCCGCTCACGGTGGTCGCGGCCGTGACGTCGGTGGCGATGCTGCTGGACGTGATGACCGGCTCCACGCTCCAGGTGAACGCCGTGAGCGGCTACGAGCCGGTCACCGGCGGCAGGTTCTACGGCTTCAGCAACATCGCCTTCGCCATCTACGCGACGGGCACCATCCTCGCCCTCGCCGGGGTGTCGCAGTGGCTGGCCGGCCGGGGCGTTCCGAGGTTCGTCTCCCTGCTCGTCTGCGCCGGCTACGGCGGTCTCGCGGTCTTCGCCGACGGGTGGCCGTCCTGGGGCGCCGACTTCGGCGGCGTGCCCGCGTTCGTGACGGGCCTGGCGGTGTTCGGGATCCTGCTGTCGGGCAGCCGGGTCTCGGTGCTGAAGCTGCTGCTCGTGGGGGCCTCGGGGGCTGTGCTGATCGGCGCCATCGCGGTGTTCGACTGGCTGCGGCCGCCGGCCCAGCGCACCCATCTGGGCGCGTTCGTGCAGCAGGTCATCGACGGCCAGGCGCTGACCGTGATCGGCCGCAAGTTCGGCGCGATGGTCGGCGTGACCGTGGGCAACTGGTCGCTGACGTTGCTGTCGCTGGTGGCGCTGGCGTTCCTGTTCCTGGTGCTCGACCGGCCGTCGCGCTGGGGGGCCTCCGCCCTCGGCCAGGCCTACGCCCTCGCCCCGCCGCTCCGGGCGGGCCTGATCGGCGCGCTGACCTGCGCCTTCATCGGCTTCCTGATCAACGACTCGGGCATCGCCATCCCGGCCATGGCGCTCACCGTGGCGGTGCCGCTGGCACTGGCCGCGTCCGTGCGCGCCCTGCGGCTCGCCCCCGCAGGACCGCCCAGCACACCAGCGCCGCCGTCAGCGCCAGCAGCACGGGCGGAACGACCTGAGGCCGGACCACGGTCATGAGCCACCCCATGTCCGGCGGCAGCACGTCCACCCGCGCCGGAAGGTAGGCCAGCGACAGCACGAGCAGGTGGGCCACCAGGAACCCGTCCAGCGCCGACGCCGCGACCAGCGCCACCAGGCCGAACGCCATCCCGTCGTACCAGGGCAGCACGTACGGCGTGGCGAACACGTACGCGGTGACCAGCGCCGCCGCCACCACCTCGGCCGGCAGCTCGCCGTAGGTCCGGCCGGCCAGGCGCAGCAGCGACCAGGCGACCACCGCCAGCACGACCAGCGAGCCGGCCTGGATCTCACCCCGGTAGGCGCTGCCCTCGCCGACGAGCGCCTGCAGCCAGCCCTGCACGAGCTTCCAGTACGACGCGTGCGAGATCGCCTTGCTGGTGCGGGTCACCGGGCCGACGGAGTCGAGCCCCGCGACGGCGTACCCGGCGACCACGACCGCCAGCGCGACCCCCGCCATCACCGCCAGCCGTCCCGGGCGGCGCCGCAGCTCCCACGCCGGGCCGAGGGCGACCAGCCCGGCGTTGACCTTCACGGCCACGCCCAGGCCGAGCAGCAGGCCCGACGCGGCGGGGCGGGCCCGCGCGAGCAGCGCCGCCACCATGCAGGCGACGGCCAGCGTGTCCACGTGCATGCCGGCGACGAGGTGATAGAGCAACAGCGGGTTGGCCGTCCACAGCAGCGCCGCCCGCAGCCGCCGCCGGGGGTCGTCACGGGTGAACCGGTCGACGATCAGCCCTGTGATCACGAAGGCCGCCGCGTTGACCAGGGCCAGCACGAACACCGTGAGCCTCGGCGAATCGCCGCCGACCCAGCTCGCCAGCGCCTGCACCGCCGTCGCGACCGGGCCGTAAACGCTGGGCTCCTCCCGCCAGGGCGCCTCGACGGCGTCGGCGACGGGGTCGCCGGGCAGGCCGGTCGCGCCGTGCGTGTACGGGTTGACGCCGAGGACCACCATGCGCCCGTACGCGGCGTAGTTGAGGTGGTCGCCGGAGCCGGACGGCGGCAGGAACGCGAGCACCCCGGCGGCGGCGCACCCCAGCATCACGAGCCGCCCGGCCATGCGGCCGAGGTCCGCGCCACCGGGGCCGGTGCCGCCGGCGCGTATGCCGGTGCCTGTGCCTGTGCTTGTGCCGTCGAGGTCAGCGCCGTCGTGGTGGCGGAGGATGCGCAGGGCGGCCAGCGTGCCGAGCCCGCCGAGCAGGATGGCGGCGGCGGCCAGCGCGACCGCGAGGTGCGGCCCGGGCCCGGCCTCCAGCGAGAACGGCGGCAGCCACGCGGGGCCGCCCAGCCCCGGCACCATCGCGGACGGCCCGAGAAGGCCGATGAGGATCGTCAGCAGGACCGAGCCGCCGATCGCCGCCGTGGCCGCTCCCGCCGCCCGGGTGCCGCCTCTCGCGCTCCGCGTCTCGGATCTCACCCGCAAATTCCAGCACACCACCGCGAGAGCCCGCGCCCGCACACCCGCCCGCACACCCCGCCTGCGCACCCGCCCGCACACCCAGGTCCGCGGGCCGGCGACCTCGGGCACGGCCCGTGGTCCCGGGCTCCCTCTCGCCGCCCACCGCGCCCGGTGGTGTGGCAGGGCTGCGCTGTATGGGTGGTTTGCGTGGGGCGGATCAGCGGTTGGCGCGAAGTTTGTTGAGGTTTTGGGCGATCAGCGGCTCGCGAGCCGCCAGAGCGAGCCCCACGTCCCTGAGCTGCCTGGCGCGATGGAGCTGGGCGCGCCAGTCGGTGCCCGTGGCTCGGTGGCTCATCTCCACCTCGACCTCCGTCACCCGGAAACCCTTGCGCAGCAGGTCGATCGTCAGCCCGGTCTCCACGCCGAACCCGTGGGCCAGCGGCCGGGCGGCCTCGAAGGCGTCGCGGGTGAGACAGCGCTGGCCGTTGAGCGGCTGCCTGGCCTCGAAGCCCGTGGCGCGGCGGATGCCGTCACGCGCCAGCCTGACGACCATGCCGTGGCCGCCGAGCCTGACCCGGGTGGCGAAGACGGCGATCGTCATGTCGGCCTCGCCCGCGCGGACCGGCGCGACGAGCGCGGCCGCCGCACCGGCGGTGTCGCCGAGGTCGGCGTCGAGGAAGAGTAAGTGGCGCGGCGTCGGGCCGTCCAGCAGGCGGACGGCCTCGGCGCCCGTCTCCATGGCGGCGGCCTTGCCGCGGTTACGGCTGTGGCGCACGACCCGCGCCCCGGCGGCCCGCGCGACCTTGCCGGTCTGGTCGGCCGAGCCGTCGTCGACGACCACCACCAGATCGACGCCCGGCAGGGCCAAGGCCGCGGTGACGGTGGCGCCGATGCGGTGGGCCTCGTCCTTGGCGGGCACGACCACGGCGGTGTCGCCGTCGGCCGGTGCGTGCGTGGCGTCGGTCACACCGTCCTCCCCAGCCGTCATGATCCCTCGGCGATGAGAAACTCCTGCGGCACCTCGTCGTGCACGGTGAACACCGAGTCGAGCCCGGTGACCTGCAGGATCTTGCGGACGGCCGGCCGGGGGGCGGCCACGTGGAGGGAGCCGCCGCGCTCCTTCATCCGTTTGAGCGCCGACAGCAGGACGTTCATCCCCGTGGAGTCGCAGAAATCCACGCCGGACATGTCGATGACCACGCGGCTGGGCCCGTCCTGCAGCAGGCGGGTGAACTCCGACTGCAGGTGGGGTGCCGTATAGAGGTCGATTTCGCCGGCGATCGCAACGAGTGCATGGCCGGCATGTGATCGAGTCGAGACCTTGAGCTCCACAGGGGCAGGCTAGCGGCGCGGAGCGCCCGGGTCACGTTGTCACGCCGAGAGGGAGACCACCGGTTTTTGTCATCAGTTTGGGCTCCATGGAGACGGAGAGTACGCGAAGCTTGACGGTGTGACACCGGCACGGCCGGAAGGGGGCGGCCCGGCACCTCCGCATCCGGTCACCACTTCACCGAGAAGGAGGGGCTGGGCGAGACACGGGCCCGCGTATCGCGATGAACACTGAACAACCCGAAGATCCTCAGCGTCAACGGCTCCGCGAACACCTGGAGACCATCCTCATCCGCACCGAGAAGGCCGCCTCCTGGCGGGAGGAGTCGGGGCGCCTGCGCTGTCTGGTCAACCACGAGGGCTTCGTCCCCGTGCGCACCCGGCTGGCGGTCGAGGACCTCGACTTCCTGTCCGGGGCGCGTGAAGACCTGATCACGTTCACCGAGCTCACCCTGAGGCTGCTCGACCTGCACCAGCCTCGCGACGCAGGCGGCATCACGAGCGACGCCGCGCACCCGATCCTGCGGTGCCGGAGCTGCATGTGGCGCTGGCCATGCCCGACATTTCGTGCGATGTCGGAGGCGTTCGGCACGGCCTTCCCTCCCCTGCCGGAGTCCGCCTGACAGCCCGTCATGACGTCTGATCGCCTCGGCCGGCGCGCGCAGAGCTCCGCGCGCCACCCGCCGCCGATCAGCGCACCAGGGGGAGCCGGATCTCGAAACGGCATCCGGGCCCGTCGTTGACCACGCCGATCATCCCATCGTGGGCCTCGACGATGCCCTGGGCGATCGCCAGGCCGAGCCCGGCTCCCCCGTCGGGCGTCGGCGTCCGGGCGGCCTCGCCCCTGAACGCCACGTCGAACACCCGTGGCAGGTCCTCGTCCGGGATCCCGCCGCAGCAGTCGGAGACCGACAGGCAGGCCATCCCCGCCTCGACCCCCGCCCGCAGCACGACGGTCCGGTCGGATGGCGTGTGGCGGATCGCGTTGACCACGAGGTTGCCCAGCGCCCGGCCGAGCGCCCCCGGGTCGGCCTCCACAGGCACGGCCCCCATCGCCTCGGCGGCCAGCCGCACCCCCTTGGCGCGGGCCAGCGGCTCGGCTCCGGCGACGGTGTCGGCCACCAGGTCGGCCAGGCCGATCCTGGCCCGCGAGAGCCGCAGCGCCCCGGCGTGGATGCGCGACAACTCGAACAGGTCGTCCACCATCGCCGACAGGCGCTCCACCTCCAGCTTGATCTGCCCGTGGTAGCGGGCGACGGTCGCCGGGTCGGACACCACCCCGTCCTCCAGCGCCTCGGCCATCGCCCGCATCCCGGCGAGGGGGGTGCGCAGGTCGTGGCTGACCCACGCCACCAGCTCGCGCCGCGCCTCCTCCAGGGCTCGCTCGCGGGCGCTCGCCTCCTCCAGCGTGTCGGCGATCGTCTGCAGCTCGGCGGGCAGCCCTCGGGGCGCGGTGAACGGCAGTTCCCGTACGGCGGCGACCAGCCGCCTGCTCTCCCCCACGACCCGCCTGGCCAGCGCGAACGCCACTCCCAGCCCCACCAGCCCGCCCACGGCGACGACGCTGAGCACGATGTCGCGCACCCGGCCCTCGATGATCATCATGAGCGTGATGGCCACCACGCCCGCCAGGGTCGCGACGACCGAGACCACCATCACCACGGCCAGCATCACGCCGATGGACCGCCTGCGCAGCGACCACGTCGCCCACACGCCGAGCACGGCCACCACCAGTCCGAGCCCGGCGGTGACCGCCACGATCACGCCCAGGTCGCCCATCGCGGCGGCCCGCGCGAGCCCGCCGAGGCCGGTCATCCCGGCGACTCCAGGGGCTCGTAGCGGTAGCCGACGCCCCACACCGTGACGATCCTGCGCGGCCGCGTCGGGTCGGGCTCGATCTTCTCGCGCAGCCGCCTGACGTGCACCGTCACCGTCGAGGAGTCGCCGAACGACCAGCCCCACACCTGGTTCAGCAGCGCCGACCGGCTGAACGCCTGGCGGGGGTTGCGCATCAGGTAGGCGAGCAGGTCGAACTCGCGGGCGGTCAGCGGCACCTCGCCGCCGTCCAGCCGTACCTCGTGGGCCCCCACGTCGACGACCAGGCCGGCGTCGCGCAGCACCCCCGAGCCGGCCGTGACGGACGCGCCACGCGCCCGCCGCAGCACGGACTGGACGCGCAGCGCCAGCTCGCGGGGGCTGAACGGCTTGGTCACGTAGTCGTCGGCACCCGTCTCCAGGCCCACCACGCGGTCGATCTCCTCGCCCAGGGCGGTCAGCATGATGACCGGGACGGGCCAGCGTTCGCGGAGCCTGCGGCACACCTGCAGCCCGTCGACCTTGGGCAGCATGAGGTCGAGCACCATGAGGTCGGGCGGCCGGGCCAGCGCCCGCCGCAGCGCCTCCGCCCCGTCGCCGACGCACTCCACCTCGTGCCCGTCGCGCTCCAGGTAGCGCGCCACCACCTCGGCCACGGTGGGATCGTCCTCGACCACGAGGATGCGCGTGTTCACCTCTTCACGGTACGGCCGGGCCACCCTGTGCCGACACCCGGGACGACACCCACGTCATCGGTTCGTAAGCCTCGCGGATCATGCCCACAGGACGTACGGTGGGCTCATGAGTCGAGTCGTCATGCTCGTGCTGGGCGCGCTCCTGGCGCTCTTCGTGCTGTTCAACTTCGTGCTGCCCATGATCATGGGTCTGCTGAAGGTCGCGCTGATCATCGGGGTGGTCGCCCTGCTGGTCTTCATCGCGGTGACCCTGGTCGGCAAGACGTCCCGCTGAGCCCGTGACCGCGTTCCTGCTCGACCCCTGGCTGATGGGCGTCACGATGGTGGCGGTCCTGCTGCTGGTCAGCTGGGCCGCCAGGCTGCTGCCGCTCGGCACCGCCGAGCCGTCCGGCTTCCCGCTGGTCTACGCCCGGCGCACGGCGTTCCAGCGGCAGCGCGATCCCGGCGCGGCCGGCCGGCCACGCCCCCGAGCGCCTTCCCCCTGCCCCGCTTCCCGTTAGCGGGGCTTCGTCTTCGACGAGCCCTGAGTCCGTCTTCCTCTGTGTGAAGACTTCCTCATGTCTGAAGGGCTCATGATCGATTCTCTTGTCACGTTCGTCGTCGGCATGTCCGGGGGCCACGCCGCCCTCGCCATCGTGCTGTTCACACTGGCCGTACGGGTGCTGCTGCTCCCGCTGAGCGTCCGGCAGGCGCGCAGCGCCAAGGTCAAGGAGCGGCTGGCGCCGGAGCTGCGCCGGCTGCAGAAGCGGTTCGGGCGCGATCCGCAGCGGCTCAGCAAGGAGGTCTCCGCGCTGTACGCCAGGGAGGGCAGCTCGCCGTTCGCCGGAATCCTGCCGGGGCTGGCCCAGTTGCCGTTCCTGTGGCTGATGTACCAGGTCGCCACGCATCCGACCGCGCTCGCCGGCCAGCAGTTGCTGGGGGTTCCGCTGGGTCAGCAGGTGGCCGGCGTGGTAGCCAATTACGGACTGATCAGTTGGCCATTTTCGGTCTTCGCTGTGATCATCGCACTGGTCGCACTGGTGGCGTGGCTGTCGTCACGGAAGATCCGCGCCACGCTCACGGAGGAGCAGCCCGAAACGCTGCGGAAGATCATGCCGTTGCTGCCGTGGGGCTCGGTCGTCGCCGCGGCGATGCTGCCGCTGGCCGCCGGACTGTACCTCCTGGTGTCCACGGCCTGGACCTTCGGCGAGCGCGCCGTGCTGGCCGCCCGCGTCGGCTAGCCGGCCTCTCTCAGGGCTGCGACGTGCCCGTTCATCGAGCCGTTGCCGTTGGGCGCGGACAGGATGGCCCACACGGTCGTCATCTCGCCGTCATGGCGAACGCCCCAGCTCTCGGCCACGTACTCGACGATGCCGAGCCCCCTGCCCCCCAGCGATGAGAGGGTGGGGCGGCCCGCGCGCGGCTCGGTGGCGGCTCCCCCGTCGCTCACCGCCACCTCGATCCGGTCGCCGCTGCGCAGCCACGCCACCTTGACCATGCCCGACGGCAACGGATGGGCGTGTCTCAGCGCATTGCTGAGCAGCTCGCTCACCACCAGTACGGCGTCGTCGATCGCGGCGTCGAACACGCCGAGATCCTGCAGGTCAGTGCTCAGACGCTGGCGGGCAACGGCGACGCTGGACGGCGCGTACGGCAGCAGCACCATGCTTGACACACCCACCTCCCCGTCTACCAGTGCCCCCCGCGGGAACACTCCCCGGTACGACCGAAATGCCCCGTTACTCAATCCCAGAAACCGCATCTCGATCACAGCTTGTACACATTGGACTGTAGGTCAGCACATCCGTGACCACCTCGTTACCGCATCGGTGTGTCGGATCCAGTAATGGAGGCGGTGCCGATGACGAGCCGCATCCGGGTGCCGCCGCCGTCGCGCGAGTGGGCGCTCACGTCGCCGCCCTGGGCCCTGGCCAGGCTCCGCACGATGTAGAGGCCGAGCCCGACACCGCCGAACCTCCTGCGGTCGCCGCTGTCGACCTGGACGAACCGCTCGAAGATCCGTTCCCGGTCCGGCGGGGCGATGCCGACGCCCTCGTCGTCCACGACGACCACCACCGTGTCGTCCTCCGGCCACGCCTCGACCCGGATCAGGCCGCCTGCCGGGCTGTACTTGAACGCGTTCTCCAGCAACTGGCCGAGCACGATCTCGGTGGCCAGCGCGTCGCCCCGGACCGGCGGCAGGTCCTCCGGGACGGTCACCTCGACCCGGTGCCGGTCGGACAGCTCGGGCAGGCCGAGCGTCGCCGCGTGGATGCGTTCGGTCAGGTCGAACGCCTCGACCCGGACCTTCAGCTCGTCCGCGCCGGCGCGGGAGCCGAGCAGCAGATGGTCCATGAGCCGTCCCAGCGACCGGGCCCGCTCGGCGATCGTGTGGACGGCGGAGCGGCGCTCGGGGTCGGTCAGCTTGTCCCAGCGCGCGTCCAGTGTGCTGGCGAAGCCGCGCACGATCGTGATCGGGGTGCGCAGCTCGTGGCTGGTGGTGGCCAGGAAGAGGTCCTTGGCCTCCTCCAGTTCCTTGGCCTGGGTCACGTCGCGGAAGTCGACCACCACCTCGCCGGTCTCCTCGATCTGGGCGCCCACCACGTCCAGCCAGCGCCCGTTCGGCAGCCGGAAGGTCAGCTTCTCGCCCGGCCCCGGCAGCGCGAACGGCGGCGGCAGGTCCAGCACCGCGTCGGCGGGCAGGGCGGTGAGCTCGGTCGCCGCGGGGTTCCACCGGATCACCCGTCCCTCGCGGTCCAGCACGGCGATGCCGTCGGCGCTCGCGTCGAACAGCGCCCGCTCGTGGGCCCGCTGGCGGATCGCCTCCTGGTAGGCCATCGCGTTGCCCACGGCGATCCCCGCGTGCCCGGCGAGCAGTTCGAGCAGCTCCAGCTCCAGGTGGCCGGGCCGGCCGTCGGCGAACAGCGCGTACAGCGCGCCGTAGGGGCGCCCGCCCACGGCCGCGAGACCGAGCGCGATGGTGTGCAGTCCGGACAACTCGGCCCAGACCAGTTCGCCGAGGCCGCCGGACTCCAGCAGGACGGTCCGGCCGGTGCGCAGCAGCTTGCCGACGAGGCTGGTGCGCAGATCGGCCGTCGCGCCCTTGAGCGTCTCGGGCAGCCGGTGGGTGCTCACCAGGCGCAGGCGTTCGCCCTCGATGAGCACGAAGCCGCCCGCGTCGGCGCCCGTCAGCTCGGTCAGGCTGGCCGCGATCCGGTCGAGCACGGCCGACAACTCCAGCTCGGCGTTGATGTCGGCGACCACGTCGGTCAGCCGGCGCACGAGCTGCGCCCGGCGCGCCACGCGCTCGCGGGCCGCCTCGTCGGCCTCGGCGGGGTGGTGTTCGCAGACGTAGCCCACCACCGAAGTGCCGATGACCAGCGCGCTCGTGTCGACCCGGACGTCGATCACGCCGCCGTCGCTGCGTAACCGCCTGGTCTGCAGCCTCACCTGACCGCCCGTGCGCACGCGTTCGAGCACCGCGTTGTGCTCGGCCGTCAGCTCGTCCGGCACGATCGGCGCCCGGCGGCCCAGCATCTCCTCGGCTGTCCAGCCGAAGAGCCGTTCGGCCGCCGGCGTCCACACCAGGACGGTCTGGTCGCGGTCGAGCGCGATCAGCGCGTTGGGCGAGGCGGCGAGCACCGCACGGGCGATCTCGTCGTCACTGCCGGCCCACTCGTCACCCACATCTCCATAGTGCCCGTGGCGAGGTGCCTGCGTCGTGCGATCCGTCCGATACGCTGCGGTCACGGCTTGCGACGGGAAGAGGGTGAGGGGATGGCGGGCGGCGACATCGATGCTCTGCTGCGGGTCACCTCGCCCACCTACCGCGGACAGTCGCCCCCCGACATCGCGTTCGGCACCTACGACGGCGCCGTCGGCAGGATGGTGCTCGCGGTGTCCGGCAAGGGCCTCGTGGCGTGCAGCTACGACGACGAACACGTCGTCTTCGAGCGGGTGTCCCGGCACGTCGGCACGTTCATCGGCCCCGACGCCCGCCGGCTCGACCCGGTGCGCCGGGAGCTCGACGCCTACTTCTCCGGCCGGCTGCGCGCCTTCGCCACACCGGTCGACCTGGCCCTCGCCACGCCGTTCGCGCGCACGGTGCTGCAGAAGACGATGGCGGTTCCCTACGGCACGACGGCCACCCTCGACGCGATCGCCGAGCGCATCGGCCGGCCGCGCGCGCTGCGGGCGGTCGGCAACGCGCTCAGCTCCAACCCGGTGTGCGTGGTGGTGCCCTGTCACCGCGTCGTCCCGGGCGACGGCGCGCTCGGCGACTACGCCGGAGGCACCGCCGCCAAGCGCCACCTGCTCACCGTCGAGACGCGCGCCCTCGCCTGAACACCGCGCCGCCCTGAACGCCGCGCCGTTCTGAACATCGCGCCGCCCTGAAACACCGCGCCGTTCTGAACATCGCGCCGCCCTGAAACACCGCGCCGGGCTGGTCGTTAGCGTCGGCGGGAGCGGGCGACCACGCCCACCGCCAGCGTCACGAGCGCCGCCACCAGGGCCGCGCCGAGCGCGCCGTTCATCCACGGCTGCCGGGTGAAGCCGATCGCGTCGCGCACCGCCCCCCACAGGGCGTCCCACTGCCCGACGGTCGGCGTCGAGGTGGTCAGCCAGTACGCGGCGAAGCCCAGGGCCCAGGGCAGCAGCATGGACCAGCGGGCCGGCGCGTCCTCCGCGGTGTTCCACCCGAACGCGCCGCCGAGCACGAAGTAGTCGACGGCCAGCACCGCGAACATCGGCACGAACACCGCCCCGATCACGCTGAGGAAGGCCCCGTAGGACGTCACGTTCACGAGCAGCGCGATGCCGATCGTCAGCACGCCCACCGCGATGGAGAAGACCCTCCGGTCCACCCGCGGCATGAGGTTCTGCAGCGACACGGTGGTGGAGTAGACGTTCGCGAACGACTGGTCGGTCTCCCGCAGCACGAGGACGGCGAAGAACAGCGCGCCGAGCGGCGCCGCGACGAACGGCCCGAACACCGCCGTGCTGTCGGCGCTCACCGCGGCCGACCCGGCGATGGCCACCGCGTAGACGCCGAGGCCGAGGCAGGCCACCTGGGCCAGCGTGTAGCCGCCGACCACACCGGTGAACGCCGCCGTGCTCGACCTGGAGTGCCGGGCGAAGTCGGCGGCGAGCGGCACCCAGGAGACCGACAGCGCGATCACGTAGTCGACGGCCGGCGCGAAGGCCGCCCACGAGCCGCCGGTCTCCGGTTGCGCCGTGCCCAGGAAGTCCACGGCGAACCAGATCATCGCGACGACGACGGCGATCGTCACGTAGCGGCGCAGCACCCGTACCGCGCCGAGCGGCCAGATGCTCAGCGCGGTCGTGAGTACCCCGGCCACGATCACCCACACGGCGTACGGCACCGTGGGGCCGAAGATGGCGCTCGCGCCCATGGCGATCACCCAGAGCTCGAAGGCGCCCCAGCCGACCATCTGGACGATGTTGAGCACGGTCGGGATGTACGACAGCCTCGCCCCGAACAGGCCGCGCAGCAGGACCATCGCCGGCTGCCCGGTCTGCGTGCCGGGCACGGCCGCCACGCCCACCATGGCCGTGCCGATCAGGCTGCCGACGAGCGCGGCCGTCAGGGCGGCCGCCAGGCTCAGCGGGGCGTCGCCGAGCGGGTTGATCAGGAACAGCGCTCCCGAGAAGCCCAGGAGGCTGACGCCGAGGTTGGCCCACAGGGCGCCCTGGTCGAGCAGCCCGAGGGTCTTGGGGGGTTCTCCTTCGAGGGTCAGCGGAACCTCGTCGGCGACGTGCGCCATCGCACTCTCCCTACGCCGGCATTACCCGGACAGGTTCATGCGGTCGGCAGCGGCGGTAGCTGCCCTCTCAGCCCGGTTGCCCCGAGCTCCCGCGGGTGTGTGTATCGCCCGAATTATGACACTAGATCGAGTTTGTCACTAGTCAGGCGACAAAGGGAGGTTGGCCCGTCTCGCTGACCATCGGCCTGCGGACGAACTCCCACGACTGCATGCCGCCACCGACGTTGACCGCCTCGCGTCCCAGGTGGTTCAGCCAGGCCGCCACCTGCAGCGACCGGCCGCCGGACCGGCAGACGACGTAGACCTTGCGATCCTCCGGCACCTCGGCGACCCGGCCCTGGATCTCCGACATCGGGATGTGCACCGCCTCGGGAGCGTGACCGGCCACCCACTCCTCGCGCTCGCGCACGTCGAGCAGGAAGGCGTCGGCGGGGACCTGGTTGGCCTCGATCTCAGGAACCGTCATGTGTCCATCATCTCGCGCCCGCGGTCGTAGGCGGCACGGGCGGCCGCGATCTCCCCCTGGTGCTCCTCGGGCCAGGTGACCAGCGCCTTGATCGTTTCGTGCAGGGTACGGCCGAGCGGCGTGAGCGCGTAGTCCACCCGGGGCGGCACGACCGGCGACGCGGTCGAGGATCTGGCGGACCTCGCAGCCCTCTCGGGTGTCCCACTGCCGGACGTCGTAGGCGTCGTCGGCCTCGGTGCCGCTCATTTGAGCAGACGGGACAACCGCCGGTCGGCGAGGGGTTTGCCGCCCGTCTGGCAGGTGGGGCAGTACTGCAACGAGGAGTCGGCGAACGACACCTCCCGGATCGTGTCGCCGCACACGTCGCAGGGCTGCCCAGCCCGGTTGTGCACCCGCAGCCCCGACTTCTTCTCCGCCTTGAGGTCCTTGGCCGCCAGCCCGTGGGCCCGCTCGACCGCCTCGCGCAGGGTGGTGACGATGGCCTCGTGCAGGTCGGCGATCTGCGCGTCGGTGAGCGTGGCGGCGATCTTGAACGGGGACATCCGGGCCACGTGGAGCACCTCGTCGGAGTAGGCGTTGCCGATGCCCGCGATGATCTTCTGGTCGCGCAGCAGGCCCTTGATCTGGGTGCGGTTGCCGCCGACGATGCGCTTGAGCGCGTCGACGGTGAAGGCGTCGTCGAGCGGGTCGGGGCCGAGGGCCGCGATGCCCGGCACGGTGTCGGGATCTTTGGTGACGTGGACGGCGAGGCGCTTCTGTGTGCCCGCCTCGGTCAGCTCGAACCCCGGCGCGAGCCCCGCGTCGTCGGGCGCGAACCGCACGCGCACGGCGAGTGGGCCCTTGCCCGGGCGGACCGGCTTGGCGCCCGACAGGTCGTCGCGCCAGCGCAGCCACCCGGCCCGCGCCAGGTGGATCACCAGGTGCAGCCCGTCGCAGTCGAGGTCGAGGAACTTGCCGTGCCGCGCCACGCCGGTGACGGTCAGCCCGCCGAGCGCGCCCACCGGCGGGTCGAACGTCTTGAGTGCCTGGATCGCGAGCACGTCGACCGCCAGGACCGTGCGGCCCACCGCCCGCTCCCGCAGGAAGGCGGTCAACGACTCGACTTCGGGAAGTTCCGGCATGTCACCAGGGTACGGGTCGGCCTCGGCAATCCACAGCCTGTGGACCGTCGGCGACGACGTGCCGTCAGGGCACGTCCCAGAACGCCAGCTCGTGCCGCATCCCCTCGACGAACAGCGCCTCCGCCCGCGCGGGGTCCGGGGCCGCCTCGTCGATCATCTCCCCGATCCGCGCGGCCAGCGCCGCGAAGCCCGGGTCGGCGTAGGTGTCCACCCAGGCGCGGTACCGCGGCTCGGCGGGCGGGTTCTCCGCCAGCTTCCCGCCCAGCATCGAATAGCCCCACATGCAGGGATAGAGGGCTGCCAGCCCCTCCCCGTAGTCCGTGGCCGACTCCAGCAGGAACGCCGTGTACGCCGCGCAGGCCGGGCCCTTGCGCGCCCCCTCCAGGTCGGCCCCGAACTCGGCCGACATCGACCGGTGCAGGTCCAGCTCGTCGTGGAACGTCGCGTGGGCCAGGTCCACCAGGTCGCCCACGTGCCCGTCGGGCGCCTGCCAGGCCAGCCGCGCGAACACCCGCACGTAGTCGAGCAGGAACAGGTAGTCCTGCTCCAGCCACGACCGGAACACCGGCTCGGGCAGGTCGCCCCGCCCGATGCCCACGACAGTGGGATGGGCGAGCTGCTCCCTCAGCAGCGGAAGACCGACGGCGTGCAACTTCTCCGAAAGACCCATGAGGGCACGTTAATGTCAAAACCATGACTGTGACGATCGCCGAGGAACTCCTGCTCCTCGCCCTCACCGAGGACGACGGCAAGCTGCTCATCTCCGGCACGCAGCTCGACCCGGCGCTGGCCGGGGCGATCCTGGCGGAGCTGGCCGTCAACGAGCGGATCGAGCTGTCGGCGAAGAAGGTGTCCGTCCGCGACGCCACCCCCCTCGCGGACGCGGAGCTCGACGCGACCCTGGCCCGCATGGCTGAGGAGCGCAAGGAGCGCAAGCCCGTCTGGTGGGTGCAGAAGCTCTACTCCGCCAAGCTCCGCAACCGCCTGCTGACCAGGCTCGCCGACACCGGGGTGCTGAGCGAGCAGCGCGGCAAGGTGCTCGGCGTCTTCCCCACCACCCGCTGGCCGGAGCTCGACGGCAGCGTGGAGGCGCAGGTCAGGGAGCGCGTGGCGGGCGCGCTCGCGGGCACCGACCCCGACCCGCGCACCGCCGTCCTCATCGCCCTCATGCGCGCCGCCAAGCTCGACAGGAAGGCGTTCCCCGGGGCGGACAAGAAGCGGATCAAGGAGATCGCCGAGGGCGCCTGGGCGGCCGACGCCGTCGCCCAGACCATCGCGGCGATCAACTCGGTGGTGGTGACGGCCTCGATCGCCGCCACCGCCGCCGCCGTGGGAGGCGGCAGCGGCTGACGCAGAGCGCGGGCAGGCGCACGGCCCGCCCGCTGGGCCCTGCGGGAACGGCCCAGCGCGCCCGCGCGCCCCGGTGGAGCCGCCTCAGCTCGCGTCGAGGATGTCCTTCGGCACCGGCTTGTCCTCCTTGAGCGCGTCGAACAGCCTGGTCGCCCTGGCCCGGTCCCACTTGACGGCCGTGCCGCCGCCCGCGATCTCGCTGCCGCCGAACGGCACCACCGTGGTCACCGGGCTGTCGCCCATCGCCAGGCCCAGCGACAGCATGTCGAACGCGCCCGTGCCGTCGTCGACCGTGACCGCCTCGGTGGCGCTCATGGCCAGCGGGATCGAGGTGAACGGATTGATCAGCACGCCGGGGCTGGCGGCCTTCTTCACCACGGCGCCGAGGAACTGGCGCTGGCGCTTGGTGCGCTCGAAGTCGGGCAGCGCGCCGCCCTTGCGGGTGCGCACGTAGCCGAGCGCCTGGCCGCCGTCGAGGACCTGGCGGCCCTTCTTCAGCTTGAGCCCGGCCTTGGGGTCGTCCACGGCCGCCCGTACGTCGATCTCGACGCCGCCGACCGCGTCCACGATGCCCACGAAGCCCGCGAACCCGATCTCCATGTAGTGGTCGACGTGCACGCCGGTGACGGTCTCGACCGTCTGGGCCAGCAGCCGCGGCCCGCCGATCGCGTAGGCGGCGTTGAGCTTGTTGCGTCCCTTGCCGAAGACGGTGACCGCCGAGTCGCGCGGGAGGCTGACCAGCGTGGGCCTGTCGCCGCCCTCGGGGATGTGCAGCAGCATCATCGAGTCGGTGCGCTGCCCGGCCGAGCGGCCGGTCGCGAGCTTGCGGCGCTGGGCGGCCGACAGGCCCTTGCGGCTGTCGGAGCCGACGAGCAGCCAGTTGGTGCCCGAGGTGTCGGCGGGGCGGCCCTCGTAGTCCTCCAGCACGCCCTCGATGCCGGCCAGCCGCGAGTCGATCCACAGGAACATGCCGACGGCCGCCACGAGCAGCACCGCCAGGACAGCCGCGACGATCTTCGCGATGGTCCTGCCGGACGGTCTGCGACCAGGCCCCTTCGGCCGGCCCTGCGCCGGCGGCCGGGGACCGGAGGGCGGCGCCGCGGCCGGCGGCTCGCCCTTCGACGACCTGAGCGGCCTGACGGGGCCGTTGCCGGAGCGCTGCCTGCCGTACACGCGCGAACTCCCCCGGGGCGGCTCGCCCGCGGCGGCGGAGGCGCCTCCGGGACCGGCCGCCGGTGTCGCCGGGAGCTTGGCGGTCGGCGCCGCGGCGCCCCCGGCAGGCGGCACCGGGGGGCGCTGGTGCGCGGGCGCCCCGCCGGACAGCGGGCCGCCGTCGTGCCTGGGAGGCAGCGGGCGTCCGTCTCCTGGCGAGCGCATGGCCCGCGTCCGGTCGTCCTCAGACACTTCCCTCTACTTCCCCTCGGTTGCCGTAAACGCTACGTCCATCCCTTGACCATTGCAGAGGTGTTGCCAAGCTTTTCCCACGGAAAAGTACGCACAACCGACGCACGGTCCCCCCGGAAACATAGAGGCGGCGGCGGTCGTTAGCGTTGTGGACCACTTCTATGGAAGGGATGATCGTGTCCACTCCGGACCCTTGGAGTAGCGGCCCGTGCGCGAGCACGGGTACCCCTGCGAGCTCACCGTGGTGAGCGCCTATATGGGCCTCCTGGCCCTCCTCCTTCTCACCGCCGCGACGGGCTACTTCGTCGCCCAGGAGTTCGCCTTCGTGGCCGCCGACCGTGGCGTGCTGCGCGAGCAGGCCGCGGCCGGCGACAAGGCCGCCGAGAAGGCCCTGCGGGTGGCCTCCCGCCTGTCGTTCATGCTCTCCGGCGCCCAGCTCGGCATCACCGTGACGGCGCTGCTGGTGGGCTTCCTGGCCGAGCCCGCCATCGCGACCCTCGTCCGCCCCTGGCTGGTGGACGCCGGGCTGTCCGGCGGCGCCGTGACGGGTGTCTCCGTCGCCGTCGGCGTCTTCCTCGCGACCGTCGTGCAGATGGTGCTGGGCGAGCTGGCCCCCAAGAACCTCGGCATCGCCAGGCCGGAGCAGGTCGCCAAGTCCCTCGCCGGCTCGACGCTCGCCTACCTGGCCGTGGTCGGCCCCGTGGTGCGCCTGTTCGACTCGGCGGCCACCGGGCTGCTGCGGCGCGTCGGCATCGAGCCGGTCGAGGAGGTCGAGCACGGCGCGACCCCCGAGGAGCTGTCCCGGATCATCGCCGAGTCGACCCGGGCCGGCGAACTGCCGCCCCGGCTGTCGGAGCTGCTGGAGCGGGCGCTGGAGTTCGGCGACCGCATCGCCGAGGAGATCATGGTTCCGCGCCCGCGCGTCGTCGTGCTGCGCGACTCCCAGCCGATCTCCGACCTCATCGGCGTGATGCGCGAGTGCGGCCACTCCCGCTATCCCGTCCTCGCCGCCGACGGCGACGTCGCCGGCATGGCCGGCGTGCGCGAGCTGCTGTCGTCCGGCGTGGACGACGGGTGGGAGGACCGGCCGGTGCGCGACATCATGCGTCCCGCCCGCCTGGTGCCCGACTCGCTGCCGCTGCCGGCCGTCCTCGACGAGATGCGCTCGGCGGGCGACGACATCGTCTGCGTCATCGACGAGTACGGCGGGCTGGCCGGGGTCATCACCATCGAGGACCTGGCCGAGGAGCTCGTCGGCGAGCTGGTCGACGAGAACGACCCCGAGCCGGCCGGCGTGGTAGAGCGGCCCGGCGGCGCCTGGGACGTGCCCGGCAGCCTGCGGCTCGACGAGGTCGAGCGGGCCACCGGTGTCGCGCTGCCCGAGAGCGACGACTACGACACGCTGGCCGGGCTGGTGCTGGCGCGGCTGGGCCGCATGCCGGACGAGGGCGACAAGGTCGTCGTGCCCACCACGCCCGAGACCGATCCGTTCGCCGAGGACGAACATGAGCACCTGGCCGAGCTGACCGTCCTGTCGCTCAACCGCCGGGTGCCCGAATGGGTGCGGCTGGCGCCGCTACAGCACGCGGAGGCCGCCCGATGACGCTGCTCATCCTGTTCAGCCTGGCGCTGCTGGCGCTGAACGCCCTGTTCGTGGCGGCCGAGTTCGCCTTCGTCAGCTCACGCAGGCACCGCCTGGAGGAGATGGCGAGCGGCGGCAACCGCCTGGTGCGGCTCACCGCCAAGTCCGCCGTGGGCGGCTCACGGCAGCTCTCGCTCATGCTGGCCGGCGCGCAGCTCGGCATCACGCTGTGCACGCTGATCCTCGGCCAGGTCACCGAGCCCGCGATCGAGCACTCCCTGGAGCCGGTCTTCGCCGCCGTCGGCGTGCCGGAGCAGCTCCGGATGCCGATCGCGCTCACGCTCGCGCTGGCCCTGGTGACGTTCCTGCACATGGTCATCGGCGAGATGGCGCCCAAGTCGTGGGCGCTCACCCACCCCGAGCGCGCCGCCCTGCTGCTGACGCTGCCGTTCCGGGCGTTCGTCACGGTGATGCGGCCGCTGCTGTCGGCGCTGAACGGCCTGACGAACGTGATCCTGCGCCTGTTCGGCGTGCAGCCGCGCGACGAGCTGGCCACCACCAGGACGCCGCGCCAGCTCGCCATGCTGGTGGGCGAGTCGGGCCGGATGGGACTGCTCGACCGCGAGGAGCACGACCTGCTGACGCGGGCGCTGCGGCTGCAGGCCGAGGGCATCGAACGGCTGATGGTGCCGATCGGCGAGGCCGTCATCGTGCCGCCGTCGGCCGACGCCGCCCACATCAGGCGGGTCGCGCGTGACAGCGGCCACCTGCGGCTGCTCGTCGGCGACCCCGGCGACGTCAGGGGCGTCCTGCACGCCCGCGACGCGCTGCTCCAGCCCGCCCGTACGGCGGGCGACCTGGCCCGCCAGGCGCCCAGGCTGGCGTGCGTCACGCAGGTGCCCGAGGCCGTGACGGCCCTGCAGGAGGCGCGGGCGCACGTGGCCCTGGTCACCGGCCAGGACGGCGCGGTCATCGGCCTGGTGACGCTGACGGACCTGATCGGCGAGCTGCTCGACACGCGCGCGAAGGCGGCGTGACCGGACTGTGATGCGCCCGGCGCCCGGCACGAGGCGCCGGGCGCAGCCGGGTGGAGCGCCGAATGTGGCCAAGAACACACCCACCGGCCGGGCCCGGCGTCGGCCGGGAGCAAGCCGGCCGCAACCGGCCCGGCGTAGGACTGGTCCCGTGGGTACGGGCCCGGCACTTGGGTTGTGGAAAAGAACAAGCCCCGGCTCTTGCGAACCGGGGCTTCCTTCGTCAGTGTGGGTCTGCCGATTTCACCGGAGACCGAGGTGGGCGAGGAGGGATTTGAACCCTCACGTCCTTTCGGACACACGGACCTGAACCGTGCGCGTCTGCCGTTCCGCCACCCGCCCTTGTGGGTGCGGAGAAACAGTAGCACGGAACAGCCGGTGCCACTGAACCCGGATACGATCGCATAAGACACGGGAGCGGAGGGGCTGGGCGAGCGCCGACGAGCGCCGAGCCGGCCGCGTCGTGGGACGAGCGGGTCGGGCGCGCGAGCGCCCGGAGCCGCGATCATATGCACGGAGGAAGGGAGGTACCCGGTGGGAGTCCTTCAGCGCTTCGAGCGAAGGCTCGAAGGCTTGGTTGAGGGGGCCTTTGCGCGGGCGTTCAAATCTGACCTTCAGCCGGTCGAGGTCGCCAGCGCGGTTCAGCGTGAGATGGACGAGCGGGCGGCGATCGTCGCCCAGGGTCGCACGCTCGTGCCCAACGACTTCGTGGTGGAGCTGTCGACGACCGACAGCGAACGGCTTGAGGTCTACACCGACAGCATCAGCCACGAGCTGGCCAACCTCGCCAGGGAGTACGCCAAGGAGCAGGGCTACTCCTTCGTGGGACCGGTCCGGGTCCGTTTCGAGACCGCCTCCGACCTGGCCGTGGGGTTGTTCCGCATCAGGTCCGGCGTCATCCGCGGCGCGACGGTCGAGCAGGACGAGATCCGCCAGCCGGCGAGCGACCTGCCTCCGTCCCGGCCCAACGCCTTCGGCGGGCGGCCCAGGCTGCTCGTCTCCACCCAGGACGACCCGCAGGGTGACCGCTCCTACGAGCTGACCACTCCGGTGACCCTGCTCGGCAGGGGCACCGACTGCGATCTTCGTCTGGTCGATCCCGGCGTCTCCCGCCACCACGCGGAGCTGCGCGTCGAGGGTCAGCAGGTCCTCCTCGTCGACCTGGGATCGACCAACGGCACTTTCGTCAACGGCCAGCCGGTACGCAGTATCGAGCTCCAGAACGGCACGCGAGTGACCCTGGGGCGTACGACACTGGTGTTCCGGCGCGATTAGGGGTAGACAAACGGTCCATGTCCGAGCTCACGCTGCTGCTGATCCGGCTCGCCTTCCTGGCGGTGCTGTGGTTCTTCGTCATTGCCGCAGTCGGCGTGATCCGGACAGACTTGTTCGGGTCACGAACGGCTTCCGCGGGTCCACGAAAAGCCGCGAAACCCGCCAAACCGGCGGCGAAGCCGAAGAACAAGAAGAACGAGCCACGCCAGCTCGTCGTGACAGGTGGCCCGCTGCAGGGCACCACCATTAACCTCACGGAGACGCCCATCACCATTGGCCGGGCCAATGACGCCACGCTGGTGGTCACCGACGACTACGCCTCCAGCCGGCACGCCCGGCTCTTCCCTCAGGACGGTCAGTGGATCGTGGAAGATCTCGGTTCGACCAACGGCACATATCTCGACCGCTCGAAAGTCACCCGCCCGACACCGGTGCCGCTCGGAGTTCCGATCCGCGTCGGCAAGACAGTCATTGAATTGCGCAAATGACCATCGCACTCCGCTACGCCGCCCGCTCGGACGTCGGCCTCCTCCGCGAAGGGAACGAGGACTCGGCGTACGCCAGCGGCCGCCTGCTCGCCGTCGCCGACGGCATGGGCGGGCACGCACACGGCGAGGTGGCGAGCTCCGTCGCCATCGCCGCAATGGCCTCCCTCGAAGAGGTCCAACCGGGCGGTGATCTGCTCAACGCCATCGAGGCCGCGGTACGCGACGCCAACCGCAGGCTGCACGAGATGGTCGGGCGGGACCCCAGCCTCAAGGGCATGGGCACCACGCTCACCGCCATGCTCTGGCACGGCACCCAGGTGGCCCTGGTGCACGTCGGCGACTCGCGCGCCTACCTGCTCAGACGCGGGGAGCTCTACCAGATCACCCACGACCACACGCTGGTGCAGCAGTTGGTCGACGACGGGCGCATCACCCCCGAGGAGGCGGCGACACACCCGCAGCGCTCGATCCTGCTGCGGGCGCTCGACGGCAGCGGCGAGGTCGATCCCGATCTCACGCTGCGCGAGGCGCAGATCGGCGACCGCTACCTGCTGTGCTCCGACGGCCTGTCGGGCGTGGTGAGCGCGGAGACGCTGCACGCCACGCTGACCAACATCGACGACCCCGAAGAGGTCGTCCGGCAGCTCATCGACCTGGCCAACCGGGGCGGCGGGCCCGACAACATCACCTGCGTCCTGGCCGACGTGCTGGAGATCGCCGAGGGGCAGCAACCCCCGGCCGAGGCCGCGGTCGTCGGCGCCGCAGGGATGAACCGCCTGCATCCGGCCCCTCCCGACGCCCCGCCGGGGCAGGCGGGCGCGGTGACCGCGCCGCAGCCGGTGATCCCCGACGACGACGGCTACGACGAGCCCGGCGCGCGCGCGGCGCGGCGGCCGGCCAAGCGCCGCCGCGTGTGGCCCGTGCTCGCCTCGGTGCTGGGGGTCGGCATCGTCGCCGTGGGCGTCGGCGGCTACTTCGGCTGGCAGTGGACCCAGGAGAAGTTCTTCGTGGGCGTCACGGGCGGCGAGGTGGTGGTGTTCCAGGGCATCCGGCAGGAGGTCGGCCCCTTCCAGTTCTTCCAGGTCGCCCAGCGCACCGGCAGGCCCCTGTCCCAGCTCTCCGAGCCCGACCAGGCGCTGATCAAGGACGGCATCGAGGTCACGAGCGTCGCCGAGGGCCTCACCAAGATCAACGGCATGGCGGTCACGCCCGAGAAGAAGGCCGCACCGGCCGCCAGCGCGTCGCCGAGCCCCAGCACCACGAAGACGAAGCCCTAGAGACGCTGGAGAGCGACCGCAGAGATCCCGCAGAGCCCGTAGACCCCGCAGAGACAAGGCCACAGACCCTGAAGCCCCGGATGAGCAGCCCCAGATGACCGATGTGACAGACTCCCCCGTCCTCATGCCCGCCAAGCGGCGCGTGGCGCAGCTCGGCATGCTGGCGTTCGCTGTGGGCATCATCATGCTCGCCTACGCCAACGTGGGGCTCGCCGTGGACGGCCAGGTCCCCGCGGGCATGCTGACCTACGGACTGAGCCTGGGCGGGCTGATGCTCGTCGCCTACCTGGTCCTCGCCAAGTTCGCCCCGTGGGCGGACCCGCTCATCCTCCCTCTCGTGACGCTGGTCAACGGCATCGGCCTGGTGATGATCTACCGGCTGGAGCTCACCGGCGTGGACAAGGCGGCCTCGGCCACCAACCAGATCATCATGACCGGCGTGGGCATCGTGCTCTTCACCGTGACGCTGGTCCTGCTGCGCGACCACCGGACGCTGCAGCGGCTCACCTACACCGCAGGGCTGATCGGTCTGGTCCTGCTCGTCTCACCGCTGATCCCGGGCCTCGGCCGCGAGTTCTTCGGCGCGCGCATCTGGATCAGCCTGTTCGGCTTCACCATCCAGCCCGCCGAGTTCGCCAAGCTCGCGCTCTCCGTCTTCTTCGCCGGCTACCTGGTTGCCAAGCGCGACGTCCTGGCGCTGGCCGGCCGGCGGCTGCTCTTCATCGACCTGCCACGGGCCCGCGACCTCGGCCCCATCCTCATCACCTGGGGCGTCAGCCTGGGCGTGCTGGTCCTGCAGAAGGACCTCGGCTCCTCGCTGCTGCTGTTCGGCACGTTCATCGTGATGCTCTACATCGCGACCCAGCGCACGTCGTGGGTGCTGATCGGCATCCTGCTCTTCGTCGGCGGCGCGTTCATGGCCGGTCAGCTCTTCAGCCACGTCGGCGACCGGTTCGAGATCTGGCTCAATCCGGAGAGCCAGGCGTTCTACGATCGTGAGATCGGCGGCAGCTACCAGATCATGCAGGCGCTGTTCGGGTTCGGCAACGGCCAGATCCTCGGCACCGGGCTCGGCCAGGGCCACCCCGAGCTGATCCCGCTGGCCTACTCCGACTTCATCTTCGCCGCCATCGGCGAGGAGCTCGGGCTCACCGGCGTGATGGCGATCCTCATGATCTACGCGTTGATCGTCCAGCGCGGCCTGCGCACCTCGCTCGCGGCCCGCGACCCCTTCTCCAAGCTGCTGTCGGGCGGCCTGTCCTTCCTGCTGGCCTGGCAGCTCTTCATCATCGTCGGCGGCGTGACCAACCTCATCCCGCTCACCGGCCTGGTCACCCCGTTCATGTCCCAGGGCGGTTCGGCCCTGCTCGCCAACTGGATCCTGATCGCCCTCCTCGTACGCACCTCGGACGCGGCCCGGCAGCCGCCGCCCCAGGCGATCCAGAACGAAGGAATGACGCAGGTGTTCCAGCGATGAACAGCACGCTCAAGCGAGTGGCCGTGGCCTGCCTGGCCATGTTCGCGCTGCTCATGGTCAACGCCAACTACCTCCAGGCGGTGCGCGCCGAGAACCTGTCCGAGGACCCCCGCGACCAGCGCAACTTCTACGAGCGTTACGCGGTGCAGCGAGGGCGGATCACGGCGGGCGGCAAGGTGATCCTCGCCCAGTCCAAGGAGACCGACAGCACCCGCTTCAGGTTCGTCCGCGAGTACCCCGAGGGCAAGCTCTACGCCCACATCACCGGTTTCTTCTCCCCGGAGAGCGCGGACGCGATCGAGGCGAGCAAGAACAAGCTGCTCGACGGGTCCAGCTCCGACCTGCTGCTGCGCCGCAGCATCGACCTGTTCACCGGTGAGGCCACCAGGGGCGCCAACGTCGACCTCACCATCGACCCGCGGGCCCAGAAGGCCGCCTACGACGCGCTGCGGCAGAGCGGCAAGCGGGGCGCGCTGGTGGCCCTCGACCCCAGGAGCGGCGCGATCCTCGCGATGGTGTCGCTGCCCACCTACGAGCCGGCCGAGCTGTCGGGCACCGACAAGGGCAAGGTGTTCACGCGCTACGACGAGCTGGCCAAGCAGGAGGGCCAGCCGCTGCTCAACCGCACCATCCGCCAGACCTACGCGCCCGGCTCCACGTTCAAGGTGGTGACCGCGGCGGCGTTCCTGGAGGACGACGACTCCCGCGGCCCCACCACCACCGTCCAGGCGCCGCAGCGGCTGCCGCTGCCCGGCACCACCATCAGCCTGCCCAACTACGGCGGCGCCGCCTGCGGCGCCGGCCAGGTGCCGCTGGTCTTCGCGCTGGAGAAGTCCTGCAACACGCCGTTCGGCGACATCGGCATCAAGCTCGGCTACGACAAGATGCGCGAGCAGACCGAGAAGTTCGGCATGGGCCTGGACCTCGAGGTGCCCATGACCGTGGCGAAGAGCGACTTCGGCGAGGAGGAGGACAAGGCGGGGCTCGCCATGTCCGCCATCGGCCAGCGCAGCGTCCGGATGACGCCGCTGCAGATGGCCATGATCGCCGCCGGCATCGCCAACGACGGCACGGTGATGAAGCCCTACCTCGTCAACAAGGTCACCGACAGCCAGGGCGACAACATCGAGGAGGCCGACCCCGACGAGCTCAGCGAGGCGGTCAGCCCCGAGACGGCGGCCAAGCTGCGCGAGATGATGGTCAGCGTCGTCAACAACGGCACGGCCAACCTCGCGCAGATCCCCGGCGTGCAGGTCGGCGGCAAGACCGGCACCGCCGAGACCAGCGACGGCAAGCCGCCGCACGCGTGGTTCATCTCGTTCGCCCCGGCCAACGATCCGAAGATCGCGGTGGCGGTGATCGTGGAGTCGGGCGCCGCCCGGGTGGGCGCCGAGGCGACCGGTGGCGGCACCGCCGCGCCGATCGCCAAGCAGGTGATGGAGGCGGTGCTCAAGTGATTGACGGTAACGTGCTGAATCATGCGGCTCGGTAACCGCTACCTTCTGCTCTCCCGCATCGCCACGGGCGGTATGGGAGAGGTCTGGCGTGCCCGCGACGAGCTGCTGGGCCGCGAGGTGGCGGTCAAGACGCTGCGCAGCCACATCCACGCCGACCCGTCGTTCCGCGAGCGTTTCCGCAACGAGGCCCGCATCACCGCCGCGCTGACCGACCCCGGCATCGCCCAGATCTACGACTACGGCGAGCAGAGCGACGGGGCCTACCTCGTCATGGAGCTCGTGCACGGCGAGTCGCTGTCGGCCATCCTGGCGCGCAACGGCTCGCTGGGGCCCGACGTGACGCTGGACGTGCTCCACCAGACGGCCAAGGCGTTGCACGCGGCCCACTCCTCCGGCGTGGTCCACCGCGACATCAAGCCCGGCAACCTGCTCGTCACGCCCGAGGGCACGATCAAGGTGACCGACTTCGGCATCGCCCGCGCCCTGGAGGCCGCGCCGGTGACGCAGGCGGGCACCGTGCTCGGCACCGCCCAGTACGTCAGCCCCGAGCAGGCCCAGGGCCTGCCGCTCACACCCGCCACCGACCTCTACTCCCTGGGCATCGTGGCCTACGAGTGCCTGGCGGGGCGCACGCCGTTCCAGGGCGACAGCCAGGTGGCCATCGCGCTGCGACACCTCAACGAGCAGCCGCCGCCGCTGGGCGTCGACGTGCCGGCTCCGGTGCGGGAGTTGGTCAAGGCGCTGCTGGCCAAGGACCCTGCCGCGCGGCCGGGGTCGGCGCGGGAGCTGGCCGACCGGGCGTACGTGCTGCGCGAGACGCCGGCCGACGCCGGGCGGAGCTCCGACCTCAGCATGCTCACCGACCCGGCGGGGTTCCGCGTCCACGAGCCGCGGGCGGATTCCGCCGAGGGCGAAGCGCTCGCCGCGGGCGGCCTGCCCGAGACGGCGGCGACCCGGGCCGGCGCCTCCGGCGGCACCCCGACGCGGGCGGCCGGCGGCGGGGCCGCCCGGCACGTCCCCCGGCGGCGGGGCAGGGGCGTGCGGGTGCTCGCGTCGCTGGTCGCCACCGCCGGCTGCCTGGCCGTCGTCGGCCTCGGCGCCATGACGCTCACCCAGCAGCAGTTGCCCGCCCGGCCGCCGGATGTGGCCGAGCCCAGCGGATCGTCCGCGCCACCGCCGACGACCCGGGAGCCACGGCCCGCCAAGACCAAGACACGCACCCGGCGGCCCCCGGTGGTTCCGGTGAAGTCGCAACGGCCGGTACCCTCACGGTCGGCTACCGTTACAAGGTCGGCGACCCCCACCCGGAAGCCGACCCCGAAACCCACCCCGTCCGCCCCGACCCCGACCCCGACACCGACCCCCACGCCACCAACCACAACGCCAACTCCGACAACGAGCGCCTCACCTGACCCGGGCGACACAAACCCGCCGAAGGGAGAGACGTGATGTGTCATGGGGTCGATGATGGACAGCGGCGGCCCACGCGCGAGGCCGTACCCAAGATGAACGGTAAGGGACAGTGCAGGAAATGACTCAGCCTCGGCGACTCGGAGGTCGTTACGAGCTCGACGGTGTCGTCGGGCGCGGCGGCATGGCCGAGGTGTATCGCGCCCGAGACATCCGGCTGGACCGCATAGTCGCGATCAAGACCCTTCGGTCCGACCTGGCGCGTGATCACACCTTCCAGGCCAGGTTCCGCCGGGAGGCGCAGTCGGCGGCCTCACTCAACCACCCCGCGGTGGTCGCCGTCTACGACACCGGCGAGGACGTCACCGACGGCGCTCCCGTGCCCTACATCGTCATGGAGTACGTCGACGGCCGCACGCTGCGCGACCTGCTGCGCCAGGACCGGCGGCTGCTGCCCGAGCGCGCGGCCGAGCTGGTCGACGGCATCCTGCGTGCCCTCGACTACAGCCACCGCGGCGGCATCGTGCACCGCGACATCAAGCCGGCCAACGTCATGATCACCCGCGCCGGCGACGTCAAGGTCATGGACTTCGGCATCGCCCGGGCGATGGCCGACTCGGCCGCGACCATGACGCAGACCGCGCAGGTGATCGGCACCGCCCAGTACCTGTCTCCCGAGCAGGCGCGCGGTGAGCGGGTCGACGCCCGCAGCGACATCTACTCCACCGGCTGCGTGCTCTACGAGCTGCTGACGGGCCAGCCGCCGTTCACCGGCGACTCGCCGGTCGCGATCGCCTACCAGCACGTCCGCGAGGAGCCGATCCCGCCGTCGCAGATCGACCGCGACATCCCGGCGTGGTGCGACGCGATCGTGCTCAAGGCCATGGCCAAGGACCCGGCGCATCGCTACCAGAGCGCCGCCGAGATGCGGGCCGACATCCAGCGCGCGATGTCCGGCATGCCGGTCGACGCCCAGACCACGGCGATGAACGGCACCTACGGGCCCGGCACGCGCATGATGACCTCGACGCAGGGGGCGGCCGGTCCGGCCACGCAGCGCACCACCACCGTGCCCGCGTACGAGTACGACGACGGCCAGGGCGGCGGCCGCGGGGGCCGGCGCCGGGCCGACAACGGCGGCAACAAGGCGCTCAAGACGGCCGCCTGGATCATCGTGCCGTTGCTGATCATCGGCGCGTTCATCGGCATCGGCTACACCTTCCTCAACTCGAGCGGCACCCCGGCCGACCAGTCCGTCAAGATCCCGTCGCTCGCCACGCAGACCGAGAAGGCCGCGGTGGCCGAGCTGGTGGCGCTGGGGCTGAAGGCCGAGGTGGTCAAGGAGTTCAGCGCCGAGGTCGACAAGGGCACAGTGATCAAGACCGACCCCGCCGACGGCACCGACGTGGACAAGGGCTCCACGGTCAAGGTGTTCGTCTCCCAGGGGGCGGAGAAGGTCAAGGTGCCCGACGGGCTCATCGGCCTGGCGCCCGAGGACGCCAGGGCGATCCTCGAGGAGGCCGGTCTGACCGCCACGATCAGCACCAAGACCTCCAGCAAGCCGCAGGGCAAGGTCATGGAGACCGACCCCGCGGCGGGCGAGAACATCGAGAAGGGCGGCAAGGTCACGCTGTTCGTGCCCAAGGAGCTGTCCGCGGTGCCGTCCGTGATCGGGCTGACCCAGGGCGACGCGTCCAAGCTGCTCAAGGCGTCCGGGTTCAAGGTTAAGGTCGTCCCCCAGACGAGCGACCAGCCGGAGGGCACCGTCATCCAGCAGAACCCCGGCGAGGGCACCAAGCTGGCCCCCGGCATGACGATCACCATCGTGGTGTCGAAGGGTCAGGAGCTGACGACCCCCACGGAGTTCCCGACCGACCAGCCCGACCCGACGCAGCCGACCGATGACCCGCAGTTGCCGACCGAAGAGCCGACGCAGGACGTCCCGATCGAGGACGACGACCTGGGCTGACGCAGGCATGACGAAGGGCCGTTCCCGCGCGGGGGCGGCCCTTCGTCATGAGCGGCCGCGCCGCCGGGCCGCCCGTGCGGGCCGGAACGTGAAACGCCCCCGCCGCTCGGGGGCAACGGCGGGGACGTTCGTACGTGTGTCGTCGGGGGCGAAGCGGGCGTTACACGATCCCGGTCAACCAGTTGGCGAGCAGCCGGTGGCCGTGCTGCGACAGCACGGACTCGGGGTGGAACTGGACGCCCTCGATGGGCAGGTCGCGGTGGCGCAGCCCCATGACGATCCCGTCGGCGGTGCGGGCGGTGATGTGCAGCTCGGGCGGCACGGTCTCGGGACGCACGGCGAGGGAGTGGTAGCGGGTCATCCGCACCGGGGACGGCAGCGTGGCGAACACGCCCTTGCCGTCGTGGGTGACGTCGCTGGTGTGGCCGTGGACCAGCTCAGGCGCCCGCGAGACGACGGCGCCGTAGGCGACGGCGATGGCCTGGTGGCCGAGGCAGACGCCGAGCAGCGGCAGGCGGTGCCGGGCGGCGTGGTGGACGAGGGGGACGCTGACGCCGGCCGCCTCGGGAGTGCCGGGACCGGGGCTGATGAGGACGCCGTCGAAGCTGTCGGCGTCGGACACCACGACCTCGTCGCGGGGGCGCACGTCGCAGGTGGCGCCCAGCTCACGCAGATATTGCACGATGGTGTGGACGAAGCTGTCGTGGTTGTCCACCACCAGCACGGCGGTCATCGGGTTACGGTCACCTCGTCGAGCGTCACCACGGGTTCGAGGAGCGGGAACAGGCCATACCAGAGTACGGCCGCCGCGACGGCGACCAGCACGGAGGCCGTCAGGAGCCTGACGACGGTGTTGCCCGGCAGCCTGCGCCAGAGCCAGCCGTACATGTGATCATTCCTCTCTCAGCTCGGTCCTGGCGAGCACGCCGTGCACGATGAGCCGCTGGGCGGCCGAGTATTCGGGGTGGCAGGTGGTCAGGGTGATGGCGGCCTTGCGCGGCTCGCGTCCCGGCTTGCCGGGCACGGGTGCGACCACCTCCAGCGCCGTCGGCTGGACGACGCGCTGCCGGGTGACGCGGTAGGTGTAGCGCGCCTCACGGGCCTCGACGACGATCTCGTCGCCGGGGTCGAGCTTGTCGATCTCGTTGAACGGCGCGCCGTAGGTGGTGCGGTGGCCGGAGACGACGAAGTTGCCGATCTGGCCGGGCAGGGCGGTGCCGGGGTAGTGGCCCGGCCCCTTCTTCAGGTGCTCGGGGCTGACGCCTTCGATCACGGCGTACCGGTAGTCGGCGCCCAGCCCGGGGATGCGCAGCAGTGCCACGGCCCCGCCCAGCCGGACCTTGCCGAGACGCCTCTCCTCCGCCAGCCGCGGCCCGCCCGCCATCTCGCGGGCGAGCTCCTCCTGTAGGAGCGGCTGCTGGCGATCGGTGTAGGCGCCGGTGCCCCAGAGCAGGTAGGCGCAGAACAGCAGCAGTATCAGGCCCGCGGTGATGCTCAACTCGCCCACGGTCCGCAATGTGGCCCTCACCCTAGGTAGCGTAAGCGGGGTCTGAGCACCTGCGGGGGATCGCCAGGACGTGCGCGTGGCGACTATCCTGGGGCCCGCTTCATTTACGCTTAACGAAGAGCCTGTGGACGATCCGGATGCCCAGGCCCCCAGCAGGAGTGGTCCAAGTGCCCAAGTCGAAGACGCGGAAGAAGGCGGTCTACACCCCGCCGCAGAAGTCGCAGCAGGTCAAGGTCAGCCCCCGCTGGCTGGCGCCGACCATGGTGGCGGCCTGGATCATCGGCATCCTGTGGATCGCCGCCTGGTACGTCGCCCCCAACGCGCCGTTCCTCGGTGACCTCGGCCAGTGGAACCTGCTCATCGGGTTTGTTTTCATCATCTTCGGTGTGGTGCTTTCCACCCGCTGGCGTTAGTTCTTTCCACAGCTTTTTCCACACCCTGGGGAATCAGGCCAGCGAGGCCAGGATGGCCCCCGACCTGACGAAGACGAGCGCCAGCAGGATGGCCAGCGCTCCCACGAGCGCTGCCACCTGCCAGAGGGTCCGGTTGCCCTTGGGGGCGTAGGCCAGGGCGGCGGCCAGGGCCGCGCCGGTCACCAGGCCACCGATGTGCCCTGTCCAGCTGATGCCGGGGACCACGAACGTGATCAGCAGGTTGAGGCCGATGAGCATGGCGATGCCGCGTACGTCCATGTTCAGCCGGCGGCTCACCACGAAGATCGCGCCGAAGAGGCCGAAGATGGCGCCCGACGCCCCGACCGTCGGCTGGTTCAGCGGGTCGAACCACATGCCGAGCGTCGCACCGCCCAGCGCGCTCAGCACGTACAGGGCCAGGTAGCGGACGTGTCCGAAGGCGCGCTCCAAGTAGGGGCCCACGACGTAGAGCGCCCAGCTGTTGAACAGGATGTGGAAGACGCTGCTGTGCACCACGGCCGCGGTGACCAGCCGGTGATACTCGCCCAGCGCCACCCCGGCGGGCCACATCGCCAGCTCGCGGGTGACGCGGTCGCCGATCAGGAACTCGGCGCCGAAGACGAGCACGTTGATCGCCAGAAGGGTCCACGTCACGTAGGGCGTGCCGACCACCGAGCCGCCGAAGGCCGACTTCGCCTGGCGGATGCCCTTGTTGCCCTCGGCCACGCACTCGGGGCACTGGAAGCCGACGGCCGCGTCGCGCATGCAGTCGGGGCAGATCGGGCGATCACAGCGCTGACAGCGGACCCAGGTCTCCCGGTCGGGGTGCCGGTAGCACGTCGGCACCGCTTCCGCGGGCTGCTCTGGGGGCAGGGGCGAACTGGGCGGCTGGCTGGTCATGCCCGCAGCCTAATTCCTCGCACCCCCTGCCGCGTCCGCCCGTTCCACGGCCCGACGCACGCGTTCACGCCCCTGAGTCGCCCCACGCCCGATCAGCGCGAGGCGGGCGGGCCGCCGCGGGTGGCGGGCCGACGCCGCGGGTGGCGGGCCGACGCCGCGGGTGGCGGGCCGACGCGGCAGGGAGGGTGCGGGTGGCGGGCGGACGCCACGGCCCGCCCCCGCCGCGGTCGAGGTCAGCCCTGGACGCGGTCGATGGTGACCGACTGGATCACCACGTCCTCGACCGGCCGGTCGCCCCGCGCGGTCGGCGTCTTGGCGATGGAGTCGACGACGTCCTGCCCCTCGACGACCTCGCCGAAGATCGTGTGACGCCCGTTGAGGTGCGGCGTCGGGACGACCGTGATGAAGAACTGCGAGCCGTTGGTGCCCTTGCCGAAGCGGATGCCGGCGTTGGCCATGGCGAGCAGGTAGGGACGGTTGAAGTAGAGGTCGGGGTGGATCTCGTCGTCGAACTCGTAGCCGGGGCCGCCGACGCCCTGGCCGAGCGGGTCACCGCCCTGGATCATGAAGCCGGAGATCACCCGGTGGAAGATGGTGCCGTCGTAGTAGCGGTTGGTGCTCTTCTCGCCGGTGCCCGGGTGGGTCCACTCGCGGGCGCCCTCGGCGAGCTCCACGAAGTTGCGCACCGTCTTGGGAGCCTGGTTGGGGAAGAGTTCGACCTTGATATTGCCGTGATTGGTCTGCAGGTTTGCGATCAGCTTCTCAGCCACGAGACAGCTGCCCCCCTCTATGTACAGGGTTGTTTGTGCTCTTTCGATGCGAATGGCCGTTCGGCCGCCGCCCCTCATCCTCCCACGGCGGCCGTGATTGAGCCGCCTTGTACCGGGAAGGTCAGGCTCGGGGCCCCAACAACAGGGGAGGTTGACGTGTCCCTGACACTGAGAAAACGCCGCGTGGCCATTCAGGTTCCCGCCACGTGGATGGACCGGATGAAGGTCCAGGCCGTTAAGACCGGCCAGCGCATGACCCCGATGGCCGGTCAGGCCAGAGCCCAGGCCAGGTTGGCCGCGGGTCAGGCCCGGATCGCCGCCGAGCAGGCGCGGATCGCCGCCGACCAGGCGCGCTTGGCCGCCCACCACCGCATCGAGGATGCCCGCTACTGGGCCGCCCCGATGCTGGAGGAGGCCGCCCATCGGGTGGAGGACCAGCTCGCCCCCAAGGTCAGCTCGATGCTGACGGCGGCAGCCGACCGGATCGACCCGACGCCCGCCAAGTCGCGGCGCTGGCCGATCATGGTCCTGATCACCGGGATCGCTGTGGGCGCAATGGGCTACATGGCTTATCGCCGTAACGCCCAGCAGTGGACCGAGCAGATGAAGGACTCCGCCTCCGACGCGTCCCGCTGGATCAGCGAGACGTCGGACCGCACCGCCGAGTCCACCGACCAGACGACCTCCACGGTGTCCGAGAAGGCGGATGAGGCGTCCCGGAAGATGCAGTGATCCGGAGCGGAGTGCGCCCCCTGGGAACGGGGGCGCACTTTCGCGTCGAGTCTCGGTAGTCTCCCTGTGTGTCACAGCGGTACTACTCAGTCGACCAGGTCGCGGAGCTCCTCGACCTGCACGTGCGGACCGTGCGCTCGTACGTGCGGGACGGCAAGCTGAGGGCGACCCGGATCGGCAAGCAGTATCGGGTCACCCGCGAGGACCTCGAGGCCTTCCTCGGCCGCCCGGTGTCGCCGCCCGCCCCGGCCGGCAGCCACGCCGAGGTCTCGGCCATCGTGCAGGTCGACGCGATCGACCCCGAGGCGACCATGCGCCTGACCAACACGGTCATCGCCGCCACCGTGGGACGGCCGCGAGACGGCGGGCGGCTGCGCGTCGAGACGGTCTACGACGAGGAACGGGCCAGCCTGAAGATCATCGTCGTGGGCGGCCTGACCGGGACGGCCGAGCTGCTCAAGGTCATCGACACCCTGCTCGGGGAGCCCGGTTGACCACCGCCCGCGCCTCCGCCACACCGGTTTCGTCGTCCTCGTCGTGACGGGTGGTGCCGCCGAAGCGGAGCCGGGCGCAGAGCCCGGCACCCCGCCGTACGCCTCCCGGCCGATCGGCCGGGGTTGCCGGAAGGCGTACGGGATGGCCGAGAGGTGCCGGGCCCGTGCTTCGCGGCCGCTGCCGCGGGCCCATGCCTTCGCGGCCGCTGCCGCGCGGCCGGCGGCGCCGGGGGTGCGCCTGCCGGATGCCCCCGTCACCCGTCAGGCGTGCTCGCTACTCGGTCGAGCAGGTGACGGTCTCGGCGTCCGCGGGAACGGGGAGGGCCTTGCCGTCGGCCTTGCCCGCGACGAGCGGCTTGCCGTCGGGCCCGGTGGCGGGCTCGGCCGGCACCGCCCGGACGACCTCGCCCTTCTCCGGCGCCTTCCCGTCCGGAATCTCGACGCGGTGCGCGGAGCCCGCCTCGGCGTCGGCCTCGACGGTGCGGACCACGTCGGCGCCCACGACCGCCTCGGTCGCCGCCACGACGATCTCGCCGTCGGGACCCTTCTCCGCCTTGATGGCCCCGACCCGCTGGGCGAACTCGATGACCTGGCCGTCGCTCGTCTTGCAGACCACCTTGGCCGCCGGCCGCGCCCCCGGGGCGTCGTCGGCCAGCGCCGACCCGCCCAGGCCCGTCAGCACGAGGGCGCCCACCGCGCCCAGGATCGCCATACGCCGCTTGAACATGCGTGTCTCCTTCGTCCGGAAAACGATCTGACGCCCTGAGGCTGGCGTGCCGCACCTGAAGCGATCCTGAAGACAGCCGAAATGATCTTCAGGTTGGCTTTAGGTGGGATGAGACACCCTTGTCAGCGTGCGCGTGCTACTGGTGGAGGACGAACGACGGCTGGCCGAGCTGGTCAAGGGCGGCCTCGCGGGCGAGGGATTCGCGGTGGACGTGGCCCACGACGGGCGCGACGGTCTGTGGATGGCCACGGAGAACCCCTACGACGTGATCGTCCTCGACGTGATGCTGCCCCGGATGAACGGCTACACGGTGTGCGCGCGGCTGCGCGAGTCCGGCAACTGGACGCCGATCATGATGCTCACCGCCAAGGACGGCATCCACGACGAGGCCGAGGCGCTCGACACCGGCGCCGACGACTACCTGACCAAGCCGTTCTCGTACGTGGTGCTGCTGGCCAGGCTCCGCGCCCTCATCCGGCGGGGCGGGCGGGAGCGGCCGGTGTCCATCACGGTGGGCGACCTGGTGCTCGACCCGGCCGGGCTGCGCTGTCGCAGGGGCGAGGTGGACATCTCGCTGACGCCGAAGGAGTTCGCGGTGCTCCACGGGCTCGCGCGGCGGGCCGGGGAGGTGGTGTCCAAGAGCGAGCTGCTGGCCCAGGCGTGGGACTTCAGCTACGACGGCGACCCGAACATCGTCGAGGTCTACATCAGCGCCCTGCGCCGCAAGATCGACCAGCCGTTCGGCCGTTCGACGCTGGTCACGGTACGCGGGGCGGGTTACCGGCTGGAGGCGAGATGAGGATGCGCACCGTGCTCGTGAGCGGGCTGTCGTCGGTGCGGCTGCGCGCCACCATGGCGGCGACGCTCGTGGTGGCGCTCGCGCTGGGCCTGACGGCGGTGGTGCTCGTCATGGCGTTGCGCGGCAGCCTGGAGTCGGCCGCGGGCGCCGAGGCGGCCCGGCGGGCCGTGGCGGCGGTGCCGTACGCGGAGAGTGGCGAGGCCGTCCTGGCGAGCGAACCGTCCAGCACGGTGGCCGAGGTCCTGCCGAGCGACACGATCATCACCCGTACCCGGCCCGCCACACCCTCTCCCGAGGACACGGCGGCGCCGCCCGCCGCGGTCGGCCTGCTGAGCGACGACGTGCCGCGCGGGCAGGCCGTCCCCGCTGCCGACGTCGTGCTGTCCACCGCCGGGGTCCCCATGAAGGTGAGCTGGGCCGAGTCCGGCGACTACGCCGTGGCCACCCTGGACGTCGCGACGAAGACGGGGCAGGCCACGGTGTGGGCGAGGGTGTCGCTGGCGAACGTGGAGCAGGCGCTGGCGACGCTGAACGGCGTGCTCCTTCCGGGCGTGCCCGCGCTGCTGCTCGTGGTGGCCGGGATGACGTGGTTCTCGGTGGGCCGGGCGCTCGCGCCGGTCGCCGCGATCCGGGCCAAGGTCGCCGACATCACGGCCCGCGACCTGCACCAGCGGGTGCCCGTACCCGAATCCGGCGACGAGATCGCCGCGCTGGCCACCACCGTGAACGGCACGCTCGACCGGCTGGAGACGGCCGTGGAACGGCACAAGCGGTTCGTGGCCGACGCCGCGCACGAGTTGCGCAGCCCGATCGCCACCCTGCGGGCCCGGCTGGAGCTGGCCCGGCCGAGCGAGCTTACCCGGGAGGCGCTGGCCGACGTCGAACGCCTGCAGGCCCTGGCCGGTGACCTGCTCCTGCTGGCCAGGCTGGACGCGGGCGAGCCGGTGCGCGCCGACGACCTCGACCTCGGGCAGGTGGCCGCCGAGGAGGCGGTGCGCGCCGGGCGCCGCCCCGAGGTGCGGCTGGAGCTGGACGTCGAGCCGGACGTGGTGGTCCAGGGCTCTCGCGGCCACCTGGCCCGCCTGGTCACCAACCTGGTGGACAACGCCGTACGGCACGCGGCCGCCCGGGTCGAGGTCCGCGTCCGGCACGCGGACGGGCGGGCGGTGCTGGAGGTGTCCGACGACGGCCCGGGGGTGCCGCCGGAGCAGCGGGAGGCGGTGTTCGACCGGTTCACCCGGCTGGACGAGGCGCGGGCCAGGGACGCGGGCGGGGCGGGGCTCGGCCTGCCGATCGCGCGGGACATCGCCACGCTGCACGGCGGCACGCTGGCGGCGGTGGACGGCGGCTTCGTCGCCACCTTCCCGGTCGCCCGCGTCTGCGGGGTCAGGTGAGCTGGGCGTCGAGCTGCAGGAACGCGCGCTCGATCACCTGATGGGTGACGTCCTCGGGGTAGGGGAACGCGTGGACCAGGCCGCGCAGCCCCTCGACGTGCGCCCGCCGGGCCAGGTCGGCCACCTCGGCCAGCTCGGCCCGCTGCTCCTCGGCGAACGCCCGGTCCACGACCCTGCCGTGGCCGGGCACGATCACGTCACCGGTCAGCTCGGCCAGCATGGCCGCGGTCGTCACGGGCCAGTCGATCGGGTAGGAGTCGCTGAACGCCGGCGGCGCCCCCTCCTCGACCAGGTCGCCGGCGAAGACCACACCGGCGTCGGGAACGTGGGTGACGACGTCGTTGCTGCTGTGGCCGAGGCCGAAGTGGCGCAGGTGCACGGTCCGGCCGCCGACGTCGAGCGTGGCGGCCGTGGTGAACGTCTGGTCGGGGGCCGTGATCGACACCTCCTCGACCTCCTTGCGCCGGGCCTCCGGGAGGCGGCCGATGACGGCGGCCCGCTGCTGCTCGCCGTAGTCCTCGATCTCCTCGGCGCACCGGACGTGGCCCCAGATCTCGGCCGGGCGGAACAGCGCGTTGCCGAAGCAGTGGTCGAAGTGGGCGTGGCTGTTGACGACGGTCCACGGGCTGGAGGTGACCGTGCGGATCGCCTCGATCAGGTCGGCGGCCTCGCGGTGGGACATGCGGGTGTCGATCACCAGGCAGTGGTCGTCGCCCACGACCAGGCCGACGTTCAGGTCGAACGACCTGTGCCGCCGTACGTAGACCCGATCGCCGATCTCGCGCCACCGCTCGTTCATGGCCGAGACTTTACCGATCAGCCCCGGAGGTAGGCGAGGACGGCCAGCACCCGCCGGTGGCCGTCGGCGGCCGGCGGCAGGTCGAGCTTGAGGAAGATGCCGGCGATGTGCTTGGCCACGGCCGCCTCGGTGACGAACAGTTCGCGGGCGATCGAGGCGTTCGCCCGTCCCTCCGCGATGAGCGCGAGGACCTCCTGCTCGCGCGGCGTGAGCCGGCCCAGCGGGCCGCGCCGCCGGCTCAGGAGCTGGCGCACCACCTCCGGATCGACGACCGTGCCGCCCCGCGCCACCCGGTCCAGCGCGTCGACGAACTCCTTGACGTCGCCGATGCGGTCCTTGAGCAGGTAGCCGATCCCTGCGCCGCCCCCGGAGTCGAGCAGCTCGGCCGCGTAGGTCTGCTCCACGTACTGGCTGAGCACGAGCACGGCCAGGTCCGGGTGACGTTCGCGCAGCTCCAGGGCGGCGCGCAGCCCTTCGTCGGTGAAACCGGGCGGCATCCGCACGTCGGTCACCACGGCGTCGGGCCGGTGCTCCGCCACCGCGGCGACCAGCGAGGGCGCGTCACCGACCGAGGCGAGCACGGTGTGGCCGAAGCGGTCGAGCAGCCCCGCCAGGCCCTCGCGCAGGAGGACGGCGTCCTCGGCGATCACCACGCGCACGGGATCTCCACTCTCACCCGGGTCGGCCCGCCTGCCGGGCTGGACAGTGACAGTCTCCCGCCGACCGCGGCGAGCCGGTCGGCGAGCCCCGTGAGGCCGGTCCCCCCGGCGGGGTCGGCGCCGCCCCTGCCGTCGTCGTGGATCTCCAGCAGCAACGTCTCGCCCGCGGCCCGGCCGCTCACAGTGGCGCGGCCGGCCTGGCTGTGCTTGGCGACGTTCGCGAGCGCCTCGCTGACCACGTAGTAGGCGGTGACCTCCACGCTCGCGGGCAGCCGGACGGCCAGCGGCAGGTCCACGTCCACCGGCACGGGCGAGCGTCCTGCGAGGTCGCGCACGGCCGCCGGCAGCCCCCGATCGGTGAGCACCTGTGGGTGGACGCCCCTGATCAACTCGCGCAGCTCGGCCAGCGCCTGCTTGGCCTCGTCGTGGGCCAGCCCGACGAGCCGGGCCACCGGCGCGTCGGCGGGCAGGTCGAGCTTGGCCATGCCGAGGCTCATCGTCAGCGCCACCAGCCGCTGCTGGGCGCCGTCGTGCAGGTCGCGCTCGATGCGGCGCCGTTCCAGCTCGAACGCGTCGACCAGGCGGGCGCGTGAGCGCTTCACCTCACGCAGCTCCGACGATTCCGGTGCGAGGATCGCCCGCACCATCCCCGCCCGGGCGCCCGCCCAGGCCGTGACCGTGTACGCGGCGACGGGCAGCAGCAGCACGCCCGCCACCGAGGCCGCGGTCGTCGCGACGGCGTTGCCGGTGGGCTGCACGACCGGCGACAGGACGAGCACGGTGGGCCCGCCGATGGTGACGGCGAGCATCACCAGGTCGATCCACCACAGCGCGAGCATCGTGACCGCGCCCAGGACGGCCTCGCGCCGCCCCCGGCCGGGCGTGACGGGCAGCGGCACGCGGTCCACCAGCCGCAGCCGCCACCTCTCGAACCTGCCCAGCAGCGGCGCCGTCGCCACCAGCACGACGGCGACGGCGACCGCGGCCGCCGTCGCCGCCGCGGCGGACACGACCACCAGGGCCACGGCGACGAGCCCGAGGGCCGTGCCGGCCAGCAGGTACGCCACCGACCGCCATGGCCAGGCCGACCGGAGGAAGGGGATCGGCCGCTGGTTGAGCGCTTCCAGCGCGGTCCCGTTCAGCACGTTCGCGACACTATCCGCGACCCGCCGGGGCGGTCAGTAGTGCTGGGTTTACCATCGCGGGCCCACCTCGTCCCGTCCCGATGAGTTTCCGGGCGCCGGCCGGTCCACCTCGGTGCACACGACGCCCCGGGAGGTCTGTATGAGCACGGTCACGAGCACGGTCACGAGCACGGTCGTCCTGCACATGAGCATGTCGCTGGACGGCTTCGTCGCCGGCCCGCGGGTCAGCGCGGAGCACCCGATGGGCGAGGGCGGCATGCGGCTGCACCGGTGGCTGTTCGCCGAGCGGCCCGACCCGCGCGACCAGGAGGTGGCCGCCGCGGTGTCCGCCTCGGCGGGGGCGGTGGTGCTCGGCCGGCGCACCTTCGAGGTCGGCCTGCCCCACTGGGGCGACACCCCGTACCCCGTGCCGGCCTTCGTGCTCACCCGCCTGGCGCGCGACCCGCTGCCCATGACGAGCGGGACGTTCACCTTCGTCACCACGGGCGCCGAGAGCTGCGTCGAGGCCGCCCGGGCGGCGGCCGGCGGCAAGGACGTGGTCGTGATGGGGGCCGAGACGGGCCGGCGGCTCCTGGCGGCCGGCCTGGTGGACGAGGTGCAGCTCAACCTCGTCCCGGTCGTCCTGGGCGGCGGCGCCCGGCTGCTGGCGGACCTGGAGCCGATGGAACTGGAGCGGGTCGGCGTGGTCGCCTCCGACACGGTCACGCACCTGCGATTCCGGGTCGTGCGGTAGGGCGTGGCGCGCGACCCGGCGCGCCACGGATCCCCACAATGGGAGGGGACCACCTGGCCGCCCGGGTGCGAGCACGCCACCCGTCCCGACAGGAGGAGCACATGCGTTCGGTCCCGGCGATGGCGGCGATCACCGCCCTGCTGCTGGGACCGGCCGCCCCCGCGCAGGCGGCGCCGGCCCCGGGCGAGGCCGGTGACCCGCCGTCCGACTCGTGGAAGCGGCGCACGTCCCTGCTGGTCATGCCGCAGCGCCCGCGCCAGAACAACGTCGTGCGGATCCTCGCGCACTGTCCCACGGCGGCGAACCACGCGCTCATCGGCTCGACCGCGTTCCGGCTGAAGGGCTCGGCGCGGCTGTACCGGGAGGTGGGGCTGGGGCTGTCCGACCGGGGCCTCGGCCGCCGGAGCGTCGCCATCTCCTACTACGCCCCGCTCGGCCACCACGTGGTCCACATGACGTGCGTGAAGGTCACGATCGACAAGCGGACCCGCGTCAGCCACCGCAAGGTGATCAGCCGGTACGCGCTCCCGCTCCAGGTGCGCAGGTTCCGCATCGGGCAGTTCTTCTGAGCCCGCCTGGCCCGCCTGGGCGGAAATCTCCTTGAGTGCCCGGACACCGCCTTGCCAGACTGTACGGCGGAAACCGCGCCCACCTCAGGGGGACCCTGATCGAGATCGCGTGCGACGAGTCCGGCTCCGAGGGCGAGAAGCTCATCGGCGGCAACACGGCCGTGTTCGCACACGCGGGCGTCCACCTGAGCCACGCGGCGGCGGCGAACGGCATCGAGCGCGTCCGCGCCCGCGCGCCGTCTCCGACCACCGAGTACAAGTCGGGCATCATCCGCCGCAGCAAGCACCGCGAGGCGCTGAAGTGGATGCTCGGGCCGGCCGGGCCGCTCCTGGGCAACGCCCACGTGCTGCTGATCGACAAGGCGCTGTTCGCGACCGGCAGGCTCGCCGGCCTGCTCGCGGCGGGCCCCGACCTGGCCGGCTTCCTGCACCGCGAGGGGCCGCGCGCGTTCGGGCCGCAGCGATGGGAGGCGTTCCTGGCCGCCTTCACCGATCTCCTGCGCGGACGCAACGGCCGGGCCCCGGCCACCGACCCCGGCCCCGCCTTCCACCTGCTCGACGCGCTGCTCCTGGCCGCCCCGCCCGGCCGGCTGCACGACGCCCTGGGCGGCCTCCAGCGGGCGAGGGCGGAGGTGGAGGCGCTGCGCGAGCGGCAGCTCGCCGGTGACCGGCCGCCGGCGCTGCCCTCGCTCGACCCGCTCATCCCGGCCATCGCCGGGGCCGTCGCCCACTGGGGCGCGGGCGGCGGGCCGGTGACGATCGTGCACGACCGGCAGACCCTGCTGACCGACGAGCGCATCGCGGGGCTCAAGGAGCTGCTGGGCGCGTCGCTGGCCGGCCTGCGGCTCGTCGACTCCCGTACGGACCCGCGGGTCCAGGTCGCCGACCTGCTGGCCGGAGCCGCCCGCAAGATCGCCGAGGACGAGTTGCACGGCCGGGGCGATCCGGAGCTCACCGCGCTGCTGCGGCCCTACGTCACGCCCGCGTCGATCTGGGCGCCGGCCGGCTAGTCCGGCGGCCGCTCACCGAGCCGGTCGGCGAGCACGCGCCGGACTGTCGGTCCCGGCTGCCAGACTGCAGCCCCATGAACGCTGACATGCGCCTTGACGTGCGACTGAGGGATGTCACCGAGGCCGATCTGGAGATCTTCTTCGAGCAGGAGCAGGATCCCGAGGCGACCCGGCGGTCGCGGTTCGCGCCCCGCGAGCGGGAGCGGTTCATGAAGCACTGGACGACGAAGGTCCTCGGCGACCCGACGGTCCTCGTCCAGACGGTCCTCGTCGCGCAGGCTCCGGCCGGCAACATCGTGAGCTGGTGGGAGCACGACCGGCGCTTCCTCGGCTACTGGTTCGGCCGCGCCTACTGGGGGCGCGGCATCGGCACCCGGGCTCTCACGCTGTTCCTGCGGCAGGAACGGATCCGGCCCCTCCACGCCGACCCGTTCATCGGCAACACGGCCTCCGTGCGGCTGTTGGAGCGGTGCGGCTTCCAGCGGGCCGGCATGCTCACCCACGGTGACGACGAGCACGTCCTGCTCACCCTCGGCTGACCGGGCCGCTCGGCAGAGTCAGAAGAGGGTCAGCGGCTCGGCCGGCAGGGGTTCGGGCAGGGGTTCGAGCTGCGGCAGCAGGGCTCGCACCGCGTCGTGGAAGCGGCGGGCCAGCGGCAGCGCCTCGGCGTTGTCCGGCGTGTGCACGAAGACGGTGGGCGAGCGGCCCTCGCGCAGCCAGCCGGCGACCGTGCCGACCCAGTGCTGCCAGCCCTCGACCGTCCGGTCCACGTCGTCGCGGCCGAGGTAGCGCACGATCGGCCGGTCGGTGAGGGCGGCCGACCGGCGCGGCACTCGCGGCTTCTTCGTCCAGGCGTCCCGTTCGGCGTCCGTGGTCGGCGGGCTCCGGAACAACGTGACGGTGTCGAACGGCACCCACTCGGCGCCGACGCCCGCCAGCACCCTCTCCAGCAGCCGCGCGGCCCGCTCGTCGGCGAAGAACGCCGGGTGGCGGACCTCGACGGCACACCGGTACGAGCCGGGCAGCCGGCGGAGGAAGGCGGCGAGCGTGCCGAGGCCGTCCGGCCCGAAGGAGCCCGGTAGCTGCACCCACAGGGCGTGGATGCGCGGCCCGAGCGGCTCCATCGTCTCCAGGAACGT
Source organism: Nonomuraea muscovyensis (assembly GCF_014207745.1). Classification (NCBI taxonomy): domain Bacteria; kingdom Bacillati; phylum Actinomycetota; class Actinomycetes; order Streptosporangiales; family Streptosporangiaceae; genus Nonomuraea; species Nonomuraea muscovyensis. The sequence goes on along the minus strand of NZ_JACHJB010000001.1, from coordinate 2,886,303 downwards.
GCGCAGTTCCTCGTCGGCGCCGGTGAGGCGGCGTTCGTGCGTGATCGGCTTGGGCAGTTTGACCACGAACCGGAAGCCGGGCGGCGTCTGCCGCGCCCACGACTCGACCGAGGCCCTGGCCGGGGTGGCGTAGAACGTCGTGTTGCCCTCCACGGCGTTGCACCAGGTCGCGTAGGCCGCCAGGCGCTCGCCGGGAGGCAGCGGATGCGGCAGGAACCGCCCCTGCCACGGCGTGTGCGTCCACATCGCGCATCCCACATGAAGCCGCATGCCCCCGACGCTACCCAAGAGGCGCCGGACCGACATGCCCGGCTTTACACTCCCATAGAGGAATGATAATGATTTCCATTGCAATAGGAGAGTCGGCCTCGGGGCGGGAGTGTGCGCGTGCGGGATCTGTCCTGGCCGCTGCGCCTGCTGCTGGTCAACCAGTTGGGCGTCAACCTCGGCTTCTTCATGCTGGTGCCCTACCTGGCCACCCATCTGAGCGGCGGGCTCGGCCTGTCGGCCGCGGTGGTGGGGGTGGTGCTGGGGGTCCGCAACCTCAGCCAGCAGGGCCTGGCGATCGTCGGCGGGGCCGCGGCCGACCGGTTCGGCGCCCGCGGGCTGATCATCGCGGGGTGCGGGCTGCGCTCGGCCGGGTTCGGGCTGTTCGCCGTCGCGGAGTCGGCTCCGCCGCTGCTGGCGGCGGCCGTGCTGAGCGGGCTGGCCGGGGCGCTGTTCACGCCGGCGGTGCGCGCGTACGTCGCCGCCGAGGCCGCCGACCGGGTCCGGGCGTTCGCGCTGTTCACCGTCTTCGCCCAGGCCGGCGCCCTGGCCGGGCCGGTGCTCGGCAGCGTGCTGCTCCTCCTGGACTTCCGCGTCGTCGCCGTCGTGGCCGCGCTCGTGTTCGCGGCGCTCACCGCCGCGCAGGCGCTGGCGCTGCCCGCGCGGGCCGTGACCGCGGGCGGCGGCCCGATCGCGGACCGCCTGCGCGCGGGCCTGCGCGACCGCTCCTTCCTCGCCTTCGCCGGCGCCGCGAGCGGCATGTACGTGCTGCAGAGCCAGCTCTACCTGGTCCTGCCGATGGAGGCCGACCGGCAGAGCGGGCACCCGGCGGCCGTGGCGGCGATCTTCCTGGTCTCCACCGTGGCGACGCTGCTGCTGCAGGTGCCGCTCACCCGGCTCTTCGAGGGGCGCGGCGCGGCGGTCCCGATCGGGCTGGCCGTGATGGGCCTCGGCTTCGCCCCGCTCGTCGTGACCCGCCCGGCGGAGCCCGGACCGGCCGGGCCGGTGGCCGTCCTGGTGGCCACGCTCGCCCTGGCCGCCGGTGTGGCGATCGCCCAGCCGTTCGTGCTGGCGCTCATCCCGGCCTTCGCCCCGGACGGCCTGGCCGGCACGTACTTCGGCCTGTTCTCGCTCGTCTCCGGCGTCGCCGCGGCCGCGGGCAACGCGCTCATCGGCTGGTCCGGCGCCGCCGGCCCGTTGGTGTGCGTGGCCGTCGGACTCCTCTGCGCGCTGTTGTCCACCCGGTTGTCCACTCGATGGAAAGGCACCACCCGATGATCGACCACCCCAGCCGCCGGGGATTCCTCGGTCTCACCGCCGGGCTGACGGCCGCCGCGCTCACCGGCTGCGCCGCCCGGCCGACCACCGGCTCCACCTCGACGGGGGGCAGGCTGCGCGCCGCCTTCGCGGGAGGCGGCGCGACGGAGGTCCTCGACCCGCACCTGGCGAACCTGTTCGTCGAGGCCGCCAGGTCCAAGGCCATGTTCGACAAGCTCGCCGACCTGGGCGCCGACGTGTCGCCCCGGCCCAGGCTCGCGGAGCGGTGGGAGCCCTCCGCCGACCTGCGGCGCTGGCGCGTCACCCTGCGGCAGGCCTCCTTCCACGACGGGCGTCCCGTCCGCGCCCGCGACGTGCTGGCCAGTTACGCCCGCATCCTCGACCCCAAGCGGACCTTCCGCGCGAAGTCCAGCCTCGCGGTGATCGACCTGGCGAACAGCCGCGCGGTGGACGAGCGCACCGTGGAGTTCGCGCTGAAGCGGCCGTTCGTGGAGTTCCCGAACGTCCTGGCCGCGTTCGGCGCCTACATCGTCCCGGAGGGGGCCGAGGACTTCACCAAGCCCGTCGGCTCCGGCCCCTTCTCCTTCGTGTCGTTCCAGCCGGGCCGCTCGGTGCTGCTCAAGCGCAACCCCGGCTACTGGGACGGCCCGCCGTACCTGGACGAGCTGGAGTTCGTCATCGCGAACGAGGAGTCCGCCCGGGTCAACGCGCTGCTCGGCGGCCAGGTGGAGTACGCCCACGACCTCACGCCCACCACCGCCAGGCAGCACGGCTCTCGCGTCACCATGGTCCGCTCGCCCAACAGCGGCACCCAGGCGTTCGCCATGAAGGTGGACCGCCCGCCGTTCGACGATCCCGCCCTGCGCGAGGCGATGTTCCTGCTGGCCGACCGGCGGCAGCTCGTCGACACGGTCATGCCGGGCGCCGGCCAGGTCGGCAACGACCTGTTCGGCAAGGGCTACCAGTACTACGCCGACGACATCCCGCAGCGGGTGCCCGACCTGGACAAGGCCCGGGCGCTGATCAGGAAGGCCGGGGCCGAGGGGCTCACCGTGCAGATCACCACCTCGAACGCGGCTGCCGGCTTCGTCGAGTCCGCCAGCGTCCTCGCCGACCAGATCCGGCGGGCCGGGCTGAAGGCCGAGGTCGTGACCGGCAACAAGGACACCTACTGGGCCGACATCCTCACCCGGGGCTCGCTGGTCAGCTTCCGATCCGGCTCGATGCCGATCGAGACGCACATCGCGCAGCGGCTGCTGTCCACCTCCACGACGAACGCCACCCGATGGGCCAGGCCGGAGTTCGACGCGCTCTACGACAAGGCGGTCTCCACCGCCGACGAGGCCGCCCGCCGGCAGACGTACCACCGCATGCAGGAGATGCTGCACGCCGAGGGCGGGCTGCTGGTGTGGGGGTTCGCCGACTGGATCGTCGGCACGGCCGCGAACGTCACCGGCGTGTCGAGCGCGCCCGCCAACACCCTCGACTGGGCCCGCTTCGACAAGGTCCGCCTCGGGTGAGCCTGCCCCGCTACGCCGCGCGGCGGCTGCTGCTCGGCCTCGGCCAGGTGGTGGCCGTCGCCGCCGCGGTGTTCCTGCTGGTCGAGGCGCTGCCGGGCGACGCCGCCGTCTCGCTGGCCGGCGACAACCCCGACCCGGCGCGCATCGCGCAGATCCGTGCCACGCTGGGGCTGGACCGGCCGCCGCTGGAGCGCCTGCTCGACTGGCTCGCCGGGCTGGCACGCCTGGACCTGGGCGTCTCCATCGTCTCCGGCCGGCCGGTGGCGGGCATCCTGCTCGACGGGCTGGAACCCACCCTGGTCCTGGCCGGTCTCACGCTGCTGGTCCTGCTGCCGCTCGCGGTGCTGGCGGGTGTGGCCGCGGCCGTCCGCGAGGGCCGCGCGCTGGACCGGGCGCTCACCTCGGTGAGCGTCGCGCTGTACGCGATCCCGGAGTTCGCCCTGGCCATCGTGCTGATCGCGGTGTTCGGGGTGGGCCTGGGCTGGCTGCCGCCCACCGCCGTCGGCGTGCCGGGCCTGCTCGCCGAGCCCGCGGTGCTGGTGCTCCCCCTGGTCGTGCTGCTGGCCCGGCCGATCTGCTCGATCAGCCGGCTGGTCCGCGCCGGGATGATCGACGCGCTGCGCTCCGACTACGTGCGGCACGCGCTCCGGCTCGGCCTCCCGGTCCCCCGCGTACGGCTGGCGCACGCGCTGCCCAACGCGCTGGCCCCGGCCGTCCAGCAGGTCGCCCGGACCACCGACTGGCTGCTCGGCGGGGTGATCGTGGTGGAGGCGGTCTTCGTCATCCCCGGCCTCGGCACGACGCTGACCGGGGCCGTCGACGGCCGTGACCTGCCGGTCGTGCAGGGGCTGGCGCTGGTGTTCGCGACCACGACCGTGCTGGTGAACCTCGTCGCCGACCTGGCGGCCTTCCGGCTGGCGCCGCGCGCATGAGGCGGCTGCCGCCGGTGATCCCGGCGCACCGGCTGCTCCTGGCGGTCCCGCTGCTCGTCGCGCTGGCCGGCCCGTTCTTCGTGCCGGACGAGCTCACCCGTGGGGTGGCGTTCTCCGGCGCCGGCCCGCTCGGCACCGACTTCGTCGGCCGCGACACCTGGCACCAGGTCCTGCTGGGCGGCCGGAGCCTCGTGCTCGTCGCGCTGCTGGCCACCGCGGGCGCCTACCTGGTCGGCGTCCCCTGGGGCGTCGCCGCCGCGATGACCCGCCGGCGCGTGCTCGACGAGCTGCTCATGCGCCCGCTCGACCTGCTGCTCGCGGTGCCGTCGCTGCTCCTGCTCATCCTGCTGGCCACCGTCGCGCCCCGGGGCGCGTGGAGCCTGGCGCCGATCGTCATGCTGATCAACCTGCCCGACGTGGCCCGGGTCTCCAGGGCGGCCGCCCTGGAGATCGCCGCCCGCCCCGCGCTGGAGGCGATGCGCCTGCAGGGCGAGAGCCGCCGGCGCATCGCGGTCCGGTACGTGGGCCGCTCGATGCTCCGGACGCTCGCCGCCGACCTCGGCACCCGCCTGACCGGGGCGCTCTACCTGGTGGCGGCGGCCAGCTTCCTCGGCATCGGCGTCCCGCCCGACGCCGCCGACTGGGCCGTCATGGTGGACCGCAACCGGGCCGGGCTGTTCCTGCAGCCGTGGGCCGTGGTCGTGCCCGCGCTGCTGATCGTGGCGCTGTCGGTCGGGCTCAACCTCACCTTCGACCGTGCGCTGCGCCGGGGAGGCCGTACATGATCGACGTCATCGACCTGCGCGCCGGGCCGATCCTGCACGGCGTGAGCTTCCACCTGCCCGCCGGGCAGGTCCTCGCCCTGGTCGGCGGGTCCGGCAGCGGCAAGACCACCACCGGGCTCGCGCTCCTCGGCGAGCACCCGCCGGGCGTCGAGGTGACCGGCACGGTCCGCGTCGCCGGGCATCCCGTCGGTCCCGGCCGCCCGCCCGCGCCCGGGACCGTGGGGTTCGTCCCGCAGCATCCGTCCGCCGTGCTCAATCCCGTGCGGCGGATCGGTGCAGTGCTGCGGGAGATCGCCGCCCGGCACGGCACGTCCGTGGAGCCGGCGCTGCGCCGCGCCAGCCTGCCCGCCGACCGGGCCTTCCTGCGGCGCTACCCGCACCAGCTCTCCGGCGGCCAGCAGCAACGGCTCGTGGTGGCCCAGGCCCTGCTCGGCGAGCCGTCGGTCATCGTCGCCGACGAGCCCACCACCGGCCAGGACCCCCTCACCCGCGACGAGGTGGTCGGCGAGCTGGCGAAACTCGTCCGGCAGGGCATCTCGATCGTCCTGCTCAGCCACGACCTCGACGTCGTCCGCGCGCTGGCCGACCACGTCGTCGTCCTGCGCGAGGGCCGCGTCGTCGAGGCCGGACCGGCCGCGTCCGTGCTGGACGAGCCCCGCGACGACTACACGCGGTCCCTCGTCGCCGCCCGGCCGCGCCTGGACGAGGCCACCGAACGGGACCTCGCCCCGGCCGCCCGGCTGGAGGTCACCGACCTGGTCGCCCGGCACGGCGGCCGCGTCGCCCTGCACGGGGTGTCGCTGCGCGCCGCCGCCGGCGAGTGCCTGGCCGTCGTCGGCCGTTCCGGCAGCGGCAAGACCACCCTCGCCCGTTGCCTCGCCGGGCTGCACACCCCCGACTCCGGCTCCGTCCGGCTCGACGGCCGCGCGCTGGCCCCGTCGCTGCGCCGCCGCTCCAGGGCCGACCTGGCCGCGGTGCAGTACGTCTTCCAGGACGCCCGCGCCTCGTTCGACCCGCACGGCACCGTCCTCGACCAGGTCTCCCGCACCGCCGTACGGCTGCGCGGCATGAGCCCCGGCCAGGCGACGGCCGCCGCCCTGGAGACGCTCGCCGAGGTGGACCTGCCGCCCGGCACCGCACGGCGGCGGCCCGGCGAGCTGTCCGGCGGCGAACTGCAGCGCGCCGCCCTCGCCCGCGCCCTGCTCGCCGAGCCCGACGTGCTGATCTGCGACGAGATCACCTCCGGGCTCGACACCCTCACCCAGGCCACCGTCCTCGACCACCTCCGGCGCCTCGCCCGGCGCCGCGGCCTCACCCTCGTCGTGATCAGCCACGACCTGGGCGTGGTGGCCAGGCTCGCCGACCACGTCGCCGTCGTGGCCGACGGCCGGCTGGCCGACCACGGCCCGGCCGCGCAGGTGCTGCGCCGTACCGTACTCACCGCTCGAGAAGAGGAACCCCAGCCATGACCGCCACCACCTCGACCGACCGTTACGCGCTGCGCCCGGCCGAGGCCGCCGACCTCGACGGCGCCCGCAGCGTCATGCTCGACGCCTTCTACCACGACCTCGGCTACGGCTACCGGCCCGAGTGGCACGCCGACGTCATCGACCTGGAGGGCGCCTACCTGCGCCAACCCCGGCACGCACTGTTCGTGGCCGCCCACGACGGGCAGGTCGTGGCCACCACCGGGGTCCGCGCCGTAGCGCCCAAGAGCCCGCCGCACCCGGCCTGGCTCGCCGAACGTTACCCCGAGCCCGGCACCGCCCAGCTCTACCGCGTCTACGTCCGCCCCGGCCACCGCCGCCGCGGGCTGGCCAGGCGGCTGGTCGGCCTGGCCCGCGACTTCGTCGCCGCCACACCCGGCTACGAACGCCTCTACCTGCACACCGACACCCGGGTGCCAGGGGCGGAGGAGTTCTGGCGCTCCCTGGCCACCCTCGTGCACGACGACCGCGACGCGAACCCGGCCACCTTCCAGACGGTCCACTTCGAGATTCCGCTCCGGCGCGGCGCCGCCGCGTAGGGTCGGGATCATGAGATACCCCGACCCGCTCCGGCCCGGTGACCGGGTCGGCGTCACCGCCCCGTCCAGCGGCGTGCCCGAGCACCTGCGCGATCGTCTCCTGGCCGCGATCCGCACGGTGGAGGAGCGCGGCTACGAGGTGGTCGTCGGCGCCTGCATGGACGACGCCGGCCACGTCAGCGCCCCCGCGCCCGACCGGGCCCGCGAGCTGACGGACCTGCTCACCGACCCGCGCATCAGGGCCGTCGTGCCGCCGTGGGGCGGCGAGACCGCGATCGACCTGCTGCCCCTGCTCGACTGGGAGGCCCTGCGCCGGGCCGACCCGACCTGGGTGGTGGGCTACTCCGACCTGTCCACGATCATCACACCGCTGACCGTGCTCACCGGCGTCGCCACCGTCCACGGCAACAACCTGATGGACACCCCCTACCGCGCGCCCGAAGGGCTGCTCACCTGGCTCGACATCGTCACGATGGAGCCGGGAACGGAGTTCCGCCAGACCCCGCCGAACCGCTACCGGGCACAGGGCAGGGACGACTACCAGACCACCCCGAAGGTGACCGAGTTCACGCTCGACACGCCGGGCCGCTGGACACGGCTGGACGGTGACGGTGACGTGGCGGTCGAAGGCCGGCTGATCGGCGGCTGCGTCGAGACCCTGTGCAACCTCACCGGCACCCCGTACGGCGACATCGCCTCCTTCGCCCGCGCAGCGGCGCCCGAAGGGTTGATCGTCTACGTGGAGGCCGACGCGGCCGACGCGGCGACCATCTGCCGGCACCTGCACGGGATGCGCCTGGCCGGGTTCTTCACCGGCGCGAACGCCGTCCTCGTCGGCCGCACCCGGGCACCGGGCCTCGCCACGCTCACCCAGCACGAGGCGGTCCTCGACGCCCTCGGCGGCCTCGGGGTGCCCATCATCGCCGACGTCGAGTGCGGCCACGTGCCGCCGTACCTGCCCCTGGTGAACGGCGCCCTCGGCCGCGTGGTGCTCACCGGGCAGCGCGCCGAGCTCACCCAGACCCTGGTCTAGGGACGTTCAGGAGTGGGTGGCGCGGATCTCCGTCACGGTGAACTCGTCGACGATGTGCCGGTTCTGCACCAGGAAGCCCACCACGCCCGCCACCGCCTCCGCGCCCAGGGCGGCTCTCACCTGCGCGCTCAGCAGGTAGACGAGCGGGGTCGAGGGCTGGGTGAGCGCCAGGTCGCGGTCGTGGCGGTGCACGTCCTGCAACGCCCTGATGGGGATCGGCCGCTCGGTGGTGAACCACGCCGCGACCTCCCACAGCGGCAGCGCCGGATCGACCTCGGCCGAGGCGTGGTAGCAGGTGACGCAGCCGTGCCCGGCGTGCTGCCCGTGCGGGCAGGTCCACTGGGCGATGTCGGCCAGGCTCTGGTCGCGGGCGCCGAGCAGCGCCGCCTCGGTGACGCGGCGGCGCGCCGGCCGTGCCCGGTCCTCCCAGGGAGAGAAAGAGTCGCTGCTGATGATCGGATCCCTTCGTGGCTGCGTCCCGACATCTCGGAGCCTAGCCTCGTCACCCGGCCGGCACCGTTCCGAGCGCCCGGAGTCGCTGCGATCCCCGCTCAGCAGGTGCGGAGCATGTTGAGCAGGGCCACCCGCTCCTTTCGGGTGACGAAGAGCCGGTAGTGGTGCTTCACGGTGATCCATGAGGTCGCGTAGCGGCACCAGTAGGCCCGCCGCGGCGGACGCCAGCTCTGCGGGCCCTGGCCGCCCTTGGCGATGTTCGCGGAGTGGCTGACCGTTATCAGCTCGGGGCGGGTCAGGTCGTTGGCGAAGGCGCGCCGTCGCGCCGCGCTCCACCTGCCGGCGCCCGACCGCCAGGCGTACGCCAGCGGCACGAGATGGTCGACGTCCACCTGCTTCTCGCTCTTCAGCCACCTGCCGTCGTAGGGGCTGTACCAGAGGCCCTTCACCGGATGGCAGGCCGCGTTCCTGCGCACGCGCCGCCCGTCGCGAGCCAGGACCACCTCGCGCGCGTCGCACCTGCCCCTGTGGTGCGCCCACCGGGGCTGGAACCGCTTGCGGCTGTAGCCGCGGATCGACAGGGCCCTGGCGACCTTCAGCTGGGCCAGCAGGTGCCGGGCCCGCGCCCCGGCCTCGGCCTGCGATCGCTTGCGCGGCTCGGCCGCCGCCGCCACCGGCGAGGCGGTGGTGACTGCGGTGATCGGGAGGACCGAGAGCGTGAGCACGGCGACGTGGACCGTCCGCCTCAAGAAGATCATGCTTCCACCCATACCAGCAATCCGCCGGCGGCGTCAGGCTCGCGGATGCCACGAAACCCGCACGGCGCCCGCTTCCCGGACCTAGACTCCCCGCCCATGACACACCTGGACGAACAAGGCCGCCCCGAACCCCCGTTCGCCGCCGACGAGACCGCGACCCTCCTGGGCTTCCTGGAGTACCAGCGCGCGACCCTCGAGTGGAAGTGCGCCGGACTGGACACGGCGGGCCTGCGCGCGACCGTCGGCGCCTCGTCGATGACCCTGGGCGGGATGCTCAAGCACCTGGCCTTCGTCGAGGAGTCCTGGTTCTCCGAGTGGCTGCACGGGCGCGACCGGCAGCCCCCGTGGGACACGGTGGACTGGAAGGCCGACCCCGACTGGGACTGGCACTCGGCAGCCGACGACTCCCCCGAGCGACTGCGCACGCTCTGGCAGGACGCCGTGGCCCGCTCGCGCTCCCTGGTCGTGGAGGCGCTGGCCGAAGGCGGCCTGGACCGGCCGGCCCGGCGCGGCTGGCCCGACGGCCAGGCGCCCAGCCTGCGCTGGATCCTGGTGCACATGATCGAGGAGTACGCCCGGCACAACGGCCACGCCGACCTCATCAGGGAGTCGGTGGACGGTCTCACCGGGGAGTAGGCGCCGGGGCCGCACCGGGCTCGCCTGCGCCTACCGGCGGCGTACGGAGAGGCCGGCGAAGATCGCGACGAGCACCGGCAGTCCGCAAGCCAGGGCGGCGATCGTCGTCCACGGGGTGTCGAAGCCCGCCCTCGGCACCACCTCCCAGTCACCGGTGGCGGCCGTCAGCGGCCACGCCAGCGACAGGCCGACGGCGCACCCGGCCACCGCGCCCAGCACCGTTCCGCAGGCGGCGCCGAGTCCGGCACGGCTCGCGGCGAACCACCGCAGGCTCGCGGTCGAGCCGCCGCGGACCCGGAGCAGCACCCGTCCCGCCCGGCCGCCGGCGGCCGTCCCGCCGGTGGCGGCCACCGCGCCGGCGAGGGCAACGGCCAGGGCCGCCCCGACGAACACCCGCCAGCCGGTCGGAGGCTGGAACCCCTGCTCCAGGTAGACGTCCGCGACGTCGTCCAGATCGTCCTCGAGCCGCTCCCGCTCGCTCTCCGAGGTCCGGTGAAGGGAAGGGTCGATGATCAGCTCCTCGGGCTCCAGGTGGTAGCCCAGATCGCGGACGACCTTCGCGGGGAGGAAGATGCCCTGCGTGTGCGGAGCGGCGGGTGCGGCGGCGATCGCCGGGATGGTCTTGGTCGCCGACGGCCCGCCGTGCTCGGAGAGGTCGTACTCGATCGTCACCTTGTCGACGGCCACGTGGTCGGACGTGACCACCACGGCCGTGCCCTCGTCGTAGGGGGTCGACGGGTCGCCCGTGAGGTAGCGGAGCAGTGCCCGGTCACCGATGATCTCAGCCGGATGGACCTGCTCCAGATCCGGCAGGTCCACGTTCTCGACGTCCGGACGGAAGATTCCGTATTCGCGCTGCCGGAAGCTCTGGGCGACCGGCGCTCCCGATAGCCCACGCCGGACTGCCGCCCACACGGCCGCCGCGTCCTCCGCCGTGAAGGTGTTCACCACAAGGGCGCCGGACCGGGCCCGAGGGTGGTACTCCGCCCTGTGCTGCGCGGTCAGGGCGACTGCGCAGATCATGACCGCGATCGCGAGTGCCGTCGCGTTCGTCGTCGTGGCCAGCGCGGGAGCGGTCCGGGCACGATCGTCGGCCAGGTCGCGCACCGCCAGGCGCATCGGCAGCGGCAGCCGCCCGGTCCGCCGCCCGAGAACCTCCAGTATCCAGGAGGTCAGCGGGCCCAGACCGAGGAGAACCAGGTGCCCACCCAGTAGAGCCGCCAGGGTGATCGCGAAGAAGCCGAAGCCGTCGTAGGAGGCGTCTTCGTGAGTGGACCACGCGCCGAACGCCAACGCGACACCGCCGATCGCCGCCGGAACCGCTCCCCGCACCAGGTGGTGCCGATACCCGCGCGTACTCCGGCCGGGTGGGCCCGAACAGGCCGCGAGCAGTACCGAGCCGCACACGAATGCCGCTGGAACGCCCAGGAACATGACGAGCAGCGTCGCCTCACCCACGGCGAAGATCGTGTCGGACATGGACAGATGGTACGCAGCGCCGGACGATGTGCCCGCGAGAACGGGGATGTCACCTTGTGACGTCAAAGGCCACCTCCCATGCCGGAAAGTGGCCTTTGACACCGTGTGCGGCCGAGACGGACGTCGTTGGAGGGACACGCTCCCTCAACGACCGACCATCACGTCAGCCGCAGTGTTCGAAGGGGCTGGTGTACGAGCTGCTGCCGACCGAGCCGCCCCACTTGACGCACTGTCCGGCCGCGGAGCGCTGGACGGGCCCCGCGTAGTAGGCGTAGCTGCCCGAGTCGGTCGTCCTGCTCTGCCCCTGCGGCTCCAGGAAGGCCGACACCGCCGACGGCGAGCCGAGGTTCGTCGTCTTCAGCGTCACGACGCAGTTGTTGCCGTTACCCGAGTTGTAGAGCAGGTACGTGCGGCCGCCGGTGAGGCCGGCCGAGTCGATGACCCCGTAGCCGCTGCCACAGACCTCCTCAGGGGTGTAGGGGTTGCCGCCGCACGCGTTGGTGCTGGTGATGGCCTTCTTCTGGCCCAGGGACACGGTCACGCCGTCCACGGTGGGGCTGGTGTCCACCGCACCGCCGGAGGTCCGCTGCTCGTAGTGCAGGTGCGGAGCGGTGGAGCCGCCCGTCGAGCCGACGGTGCCGATCGCGGTGCCCTGGCTGACGCTCATCGAGCCGCCGGCCGACCTCACCATCGTCGCGAGGTGGGCATAGCGGGTCGTGGTGCCGTCACCGTGACGGATCTCCACCCACTTGCCGTAGCTCGTGCTTCCCCGGTCGTAGAAGTACGCGGTGCCCGAAGCGGTGGCGCGCACGGTCTCACCGTTGATGTCGTCGCCGCCGTAGTCCTGCCAGTCGATGGAACCCGAGGGGCTGTGGCCGGGGTACCAGTTGTTGGCGTTGAAGGTCTTCCCGCAGTTGAACGGGCTCTTGTGGGCGGCCAGGACGCCGACGTCCTGCGCCGAGGCCGCCTGGGGAAGCAGCGCCGCCGCGAGGGCGACCACCAGGGCGAGAGTCGCGGATCTGAGGCTCATCGGCCGGACCGGCCTGCTGGTTGTGGGCATGCTCACCTCTTTGAACGGGGGGTGTATGAGGGATACGGCTGGGTGCCCAGTTCCTTCGATGTCGAGGAGCCCGTGGCGACGGCGAACGTCGACGGCATGGTGATCGAACTCGGCGGAGAGGAGGGAGGGGAGAGTGCCGCCAGGAAGCGTTTCGACATCTCACCGCCCAGGGGGAGGGCGGATTGATCGTGAACATATCTCCGAAAGTTCTCTTCATCAATCCCTGATGGCGTGAAATTTTCCGGCTCGCCCACCACCCCGTCGCGGCCGGGGCCGAAGCCCGCGGGAGCGGGTAAACGCCGGAGAAACACGCCCTCGTGTTGGCTGCCCTCACGTCTGCCGTGATCACCGCGGCGGCGCGACATCGCGAGCACGACGTGAGGAGCCCCGGCATGACCGCTCAAGACGATCTCCATGCCCCCGACCGGCGCGCGTTCCTGCGGCGGACGGGCCTGACCGTGGCCGCGAGCGCGATCCTTCCCCTGCTGGAGTCCTCCCCCAGCGCGGCCTCCACCGCCGCGGACGACGACCCCGACCAGTTGTTCAAGCAGGGCAGGTTCGCCGCGGCCGAACGCGGCTACCGCCGTCTCCTCCGCAGGGACCCGCGTGACGCGCACGCCTGGGCCCAGGCCGGCTACATCGCCCTGCTGTCCAACCGCTTCGCCGACACGGAGAAGCGCCTGTCCAAGGCGCTCGCCCTGCGACCCGGCGACGCCGCCTCGACGCAGCGGCTGGCCGAGTCCTACGTCCGGCAAGACCAGTTCGCCCGTGCCGTCCCGCTGCTGAAGAGCACCGAACGGCCCCGCGACAAGACCCTCGCCGAGCTCTACTCCCACATCAGCGGAACGCCGTGGCAGATCCACGGGCCGCAGAGCACACACGTTCCCTTCGTCACCCTGGATCCCGTACCCGCCGTGGAGGCCGTCCTGAACGGCGGCGAACCCGAGAAGTTCTGGCTCGACACCTACGCGACGCTCGACCTGTCGAAGGAGGCCGCCGAGAAGGCGGGGCTGCGCGCGGTGACCAGCATGTCCGGAGGCGTCGCCAACAACCAGCCGATCACCATATGGCTGGGCGTCCTGAACTCGTTCAAGATCGGGAACATCGAGATCCGCAACATTCCCGTGCAATGGAGCGACGCGAAGCGGCCGCCCCTCCCCGACGGGACACCGGCGGCGGGCGCCTTCGGCACGACGATCTTCTACCACTTCCTGACCACCATGAACTACGCCGGCCGGGCCCTGACACTGCGGCGCAAGACCAAGGCCGCGCCCCGGACGCACGCCGCCGGCCGGCTGCCGCTGTGGCTGGCCGGCGACCACTACCCCTGCACGCTGGGCAGCCTCGGCGACTACGGGCCACGGATGGTCACCGTCGACACCGGCGGCATCGGCAAGGGCCTCGACACGACGGTGGAGATCGCCGAACGGGTGGGCATGACGGTGGACTACGACCACCCGATCGAACATGCCGGCAACAAGCTCTATCCGATCACGGCCGAGCGGATCAGCCTCGGCAGAGCGGTCAGGCGCGACATCCGCGGCCACGCGGTCGAGAAGGTCTTCCCCGGATTCCCGGGCCCGGGCCAGTCCGTCCCGTTCGGCTTCGACCTGATCGCCAACTTCACCCACGAGTTCTTCAAGCCGTACGCCATCACCTTCGACTACACCGACATGCACCTGTCCATCACGCGCGGGTGAGCGACCCGCGCATTCGTGGCCGTCAAATACAGGCCTGACCTGCGGGCTTAACGGAGTGGCGCGTCACATGGCGTTTTAGGTGATCTCCGTAGCGGTTTACCGTGCCTTCCCGTACCCTTGTCCGGAACGCAAACGATCTACAAATCGGGGAGCTTCAGTATGAAGAAAGCAGGCTTCAAGGCGTGGGCCGTGGCCTCGGGTGCCGCACTCCTGCTGGTTTCTGGAGCAGGCAGCGCAAATGCGCAGACCGCACAGACTGTGAGCTGCTTCACGAAGGTGGACGGGGGCAGGACGATAACGGGAAACCCCTGGGTCAAGGTAAAGAACAACTGCGCCTGGGGGTACAAGGTCAAGGCGGTGTGGAAGTACGGGCCCGACAGCACCTGCAAGCTGCTTTCGGAGGGCCAGACGAGGAGGTACGAGTCCACCCCTCCCGCTGTCTATCAGAGAACCGAAATCTGCTGAAGTCGCGACGCCAAGGTGACGATGTGACGCTGCGGCTTACCGCGCGACCGCTGTAGCCATGGTCTGAAAGAGCCCCCAGGCATCTCGCCCTTGGGCTTTTTGTCTCCCCTTCCCATCGGCGTTGTCGGTTCGGCCCCTGACCAGCGAATACGGCGAGTCCGCCACCGTCCCACCCAGCGACCCAGGCGTCACGGAACAGGAGGCGAGCAGGCACGGCGACTTTGAGGAAGGCGTGCAATGGGCGGGCCGTGAGCAATGAGCAGTGTACGTACGACGAAAACTCGGGTAGACCCGAGACGAGAAAGAGGAAGAAGCTCGCCGGGAGCACCGGAACTGCGCCGACGAACATGCGGGGACGACACCGCCTCACCCGGCGAGAAGCACTCGTCGATAGACGTCCGGATTTCGTCTTCGATCACCTCCGTCTACTGATCGGAGAGCCGCCTGCCATTACCGAGGCGCGCCGGCACGTGTTCGCGGAACACGGGGCGTCCATCGTCATAGAACGGCGCGTCCGGGCCTAATCCGTGAGGCGGCTGAACCTCGATGTAAGAGGTCCCTGTGCGAGGCGTACCGACGACCGACTTTCCACGCGGCCGTAGAAGTCACAGATCAAAGGGACGGACAATGGCCACGTCGCCACCGGGCGATTCACAATGGTCCGTCAAACCGCTGCACCGACAGCGTGAGCGTCACGGTTGTCCGAGAACGGCTTTCACCTCATCGACGCTCCCGTACGGCCAGCCAGGCCGCGGTCGCCCATGGTGCCAGCACGATCGCGAGGCAGCCGAGCGCGTACCAGAATCGCCACGAGCCCGGTCCGGCGGCCAGCCCCGCGGCGGCCCATTGCCAGAGCCCTGCGAGCACCGGCAGAGTGAAGAGGCCGATCCAGGTCGCGACCACGAGCACCCCGGCCAGCCAGAGCCAGCGGAACCAGCGCCCCGCCCGCAGGTCACGCGGGTCGGCGGCGGCCAGCTCGGCCGCCTCCGCGGCGCTGAGTTCTCGCAAGCCGGTGCCGAACCTGCCGACGGCGGCGCCGAACCGCCCGAAGGCCCGCCTGCGGAGCAGCGACTGCACGCGCCACAGATCCTTGCAGCCCAGCCAGGTGATCAGCACCCCGTAGAGATCGGTCCGCAGGAAGATCATGCACTGCCAGGCGATCTGGAAGACCAGCACGTACGTCAGCGCCGCCAGGACGGGCACATCCGTCGTCAGCCGCAGCGCGAAGGTGATCCCCAGCAGCAGCGAGTCGAGCGCGAGCCCGGCCAGGAGCGGGCCGTACCGCCGGCGTCTGGGTACGGACCACAACTGCGACAGATCGGTCTCGAAGACCACGAACACCATCCGCCGGTCCACGCCGAACCGGGCCGGGATCCCGAGCGCGCGAGCCGCCAGCCAGTGCCAGCATTCGTGCAGCGCCGCCACGGCGAGGAACATCGGGTAGAGCAGGACGGCGCTGAGCCCCACGTCGGCGAAGAAGACATCGCGCCCCGGGTCGGGCCGCAACCCGGGGACGAGGATCAGCACACCCAGGTCGAAGGCGGCGGCGAGCCCGTACACGGTCCAGGCGGCCCGGCCGAACAGCGGTGCGGCCCATTCCCGCCGGACGCCGAACAGCCAGCGCCTGCCCTGGACCGGTGCGGTCGGCACGGGAGCGCGTTCTCCGTCGTCGACGAATCCCAGCTCACGCAGCGCCTCCACGAACGCGGGCACGTCGACGGGCTCTCCGGCGTACTCCTCGGCCCTCCTGGCCGTCTCCGCCATGTCGGCGCCGTCCCGCAGAGCGGCGATCACCACGCCGCCGACCGGTGGGATGGCGATGAACGTGCCCGTCGCCGGGTCGCCGAGGAGCACCTCGTCGCCCTCGTCCACCAGGCTCAGGGGGCGCAGCCGTACCGTCACGATCCGCCCGTCACGATCCGCACACGGGGCAGTCGGGCGTGGTGGCGAAGGGCTGGCGCTCCGGCTGCAGGCCGGCGCGCAGGTCGAGTTTGACGAAGCAGCCGGCCGCGACCGGCGGCTCGAAGCCCGTGAGGTAGCGCAGCGCCTCGTACGCCACGAGCGAGCCGATCTGCATGGCCAGCGGGCCGATCAGCGTGTTCGTGACCGTGATGGCCGCCCTGTTGCGCTCGAAGAAACCCTCGGCGGACGCGTCCTCGAGGCCGGCGCGGTTCTCCCAGTCGCACCGCACGCAGGCGCTCTTGCCCGGATCGACGGAGTAGTACATCACCTGGGAGCGCGTCATGCCGCCCACCACGATCGGCACGCCCGCGCGGACGGCCGCCTCGTTGACCCACAGGTGCGCCTCGGGGTCACCGTCCAGCCCGCCCGCTATGAGATCGACCCCGTCGAGGAGGTCCTTGAGATCGTCGGGACCGGTGATCCAGCGGTCGACGGCGCGGACCTCGATGGACGGGTCGTACTCGCGCACCCACTCGGCCGCCCGGTCCACCTTGGACCGGCCGATGTCGGCGTGCCGGTAGAGGAACTGCCTGGCGAAGTTGCGTGGTTCGACGTCGTCGCGGTCGACCAGCGTCAGCCTGCCGACGCCGAGTCCCGCCAGCGACTGCACGAGCGACGAGCCGCCACCGCCCACCCCGAGCACCAGCACGTGGGCCGCGCGCAACCGGCGCACGTACTCGGCCCGCGGCCGATCGAGGCCGGAGAAGGTGCCGAAGAAGGCGAGATTGGAGAAGTGGCGCCGGTCCAGTTCGGGGTCGCCCAGCCAGCGGTGCTCCTCGTACTCCAGCAGGCTCAGCGAGTCCAGCACGTCCAGCGCGCCGGCGATGTCCGCCTCGGACACCCCGAGCGAGCGGGCCAGCTCCGCGGGGGTGCGCGGCTCACGGCGCAGCTCCGCGAAGAGGGCGGCCACCTGGCCGTCCGGATCCCCCAGAGTGATCGCCTCGCGCGGGTCGAAGAGGACGAGCAGCTCGTCGCCCATCGACTCCCACAGGCATTCCTTCAGCACAACCCGCATCGCATCTCCTCACCTGGAGGCGGGGACGGACACCCGCCCCCGCCTCCGACACGCATGTCTAGTGGGGGCCGTTGGCCGTGGCCTTGATCGCCTCGACCTTGCGGATCTCGATCTTCATGGCACCTCTCCTTTCGTGGACTGCGCGATCAACGATGCGGCCGCAGCGCCATAGAATCGCCACAAATGCGCCACAGGTTCGCGTTGCTCGGCCCGGTCCTCGTGCGGCTGGACGACGGGCGGTACGCACGACTCAGCGGCAGGCAGCGCGCCGTGCTCGCCACACTCCTTCTCAACGCCAACACGGTCGTCTCCCGGGGCCGGCTGGAGGCCGCGGTGTGGGACGAGCCGCCCGCCTCCGCGGTCGCGAACCTCCAGACCTACATCGCGCAACTACGCCGGATCGCGCCCGTCGCTCCTCGCCTGGTCACGATGGGCTCCGGCTACGTGCTGGAGGTGGCTCGCGACGAGGTCGACGTGCTCGCCTTCCAGGACGAGCTGGCGCTGGCCCGGCTGGAGGCCGATCCGGCGGCCCGCGCCGATCGGCTGCGACAGGCGATCGGGCTGTGGCGTGGGCGTGCCGCCGAGGACGCCCCGCTGTCCGCCGTGATGGGCGCCCGTCTGGCGGAGCTGGACGAGCAGCTCGCCGGGGCCAGGTGCGACTGGGCGGAGGCAGAGCTGGCGATGGGCCGGCATGCCGAGGTGATCGGCGAGCTCCGCCCGTTCGTCGCCGAGCATCCCTTACGAGAACGGGCGTGGGAGCAGCTCATCCGAGCCCTCGCGCAGGCCGGCCGCCGGGCCGAAGCCCTGTCCACCTATCGCCACGCCCGGGCGGCCCTGGTCTGCGAGCTGGGGGTCGAGCCGGGACCCGCACTGCGCGAGCTCCAGTACGACATCCTCTCGGGCGAGCCGCCGTCACCTCGACGGTCCATCTGCCAGCTACCGGCCGACATCGCCGACTTCGTGGGCAGGGAACGCGAGCTCGCCCGGATCTCCGCCCTGTCCTCTCCGGACGCGCACGCGCCACCTGTCGTGGTCGTCACCGGCCCGCCCGGAGTGGGCAAGAGCACGCTCGCCGTGCACGCCGCGCACCTGTCGCGAGCGGCCTTCCCCGACGGGCAGCTCTACCTGCGGCTCGGCGGTCCCGCACCGCGCGACCCCGCCACCCTGCTGGCCGAGCTGCTGCGGGCGCTCAACGCGCACGTCATCCCGGACTCGGCCGATGAACGGGCCACGCTCTACCGGTCGATGGTGGCCGACCGGTCCATGCTGATCGTGCTGGAGGACGCGGCCGGCGAACACCAGGTCATCCCGCTGCTGCCGGGCACCTCGCGCTGCGCCGTACTCGTGACCAGCCGCGGGCCGCTGCCCGCGCTGCCGGGCTCGTCCGTCGTCCACCTCGCCGTCCCCTCGCAGGCCGAGGCCGGCACACTCCTCGAACGCGTCGCCGGCGCGGCCAGGGTACGGACCGATCCCGACGCGGCAGCGGCCATCCTGCGGGCATGCGGCCTGTTGCCGCTGGCCATCAGGCTCGCGGGCGCCCGCCTGGCCACCAGGCCCGCATGGCCGCTGCGTGAGCTGGCCGACCGGCTGGCCTCGGCCGGAACCCTCGACGAGCTCTCCTTCGGCGGCCACGACGTGCGCGCCAGCTTCGCCATCAGCTACGAGGCGCTGCCCGCCCCGGCCCGCCGCGCGTTCAGGCTGCTCGGCCTGGCGGGGCTGGCCGGCACGGCCGAGTGGGCCGTGGCCGCCCTCCTGGACGGCCCGCTTCGTGAGGCGGAGCAGTCCATGGAGGTGCTCACGCTCGCCGGCCTGGTCACGGCCGACGAGGCCGACCAGAGCGGCCAGTCGCGCTACCGCATGCACGACCTGCTCGCCGCCTACGCCCGCGAGCGGGCGCACGCCGAGGAGGACCCCGTACGGCAGGGCGAGGCCCTGGCCCGCTTCACCGGCGCATGCCTGCGCCGCCTGCGCGAGGCGGCCGAGGACTACCCGCCGCCGATGATCCCGTCCGCCCCTCGTCCCGCGGTGGACAGGACGGCGGGTGCCGGGCGCGACTGGCTGCACGTGGAGCGGGAGACGCTGACCGCCGCGGTCGCCCTGGCGGAGCCGCGGACGGCCGCCGAGCTGGCGCACCTGCTCTCGCCGTTCCTGGTCGTCAGCGGGTTCGCCGACGAGGCGACCGCGATGCTCGAAGGCGTCGTCCGCCGCGCACCGGACCGGCACACCGCCATGGTGACCCGGCTCCTGCTGGCCGACATCGCCCTGGAGCACCGGCAGGTCCGGGTGGCCCGTGCCTTGCTGGAAGAGCTGGCCGGCCACTTCGCCGCGGAAGGGGACCGGCACGCGAACCTCTACGTGTCGACGGGGCTCGGCACCTGCCACCTTCTGGACGGTGAACCGGAACGCGCCTGGCCCCTCGTCGCCCGGGCCATCGCCGGGTTCGAGGCCCTGGGAGACCCGGGCGGCCTGGTCAACGCGCTGATCACGGCCGTCGGCGTGCGCATGTCGACAGGCGAGCACGACGAGGCCATCGCGCTGTGCCGCCGGGGGCTCGACCTCACCGGCGAGCGGAGGTACGGCGACTACGCGGTCCGGTTCCACCGCAGCCTGGGCATCTCCCTCTACGAGATGGGGCGGACCGAGGAGGCGATCGGTCACTACGAGGAGAGCATCGGGCTCAGCCGGGAGCTGGGCTGGGGCCCCGGCGAGCAGATCACGCTGCGCAGGCTCGGGGAGGCGTACGGCAGGCTCGGCCGGTTCGAGCAGGCGGCGGCGGTGCTGGCCCACTGCCGGGACATGTTCGTGCGGACGGGCGACGTCTACGGCGAGGCCCTGACCGCCTACACGCTCGGCGAGCTCAGCCTGGGCCAGGACCGGCCGGAGGAGGCGCTGTCGTTCTTCACGCGGTGCCACGACCTGACCGACGAGCCCGGCCTGCGGGCCGGAGCACGGAACCGGATCGACGCGCTGCTCCACAGGCCGCACAAGACGCCGCCCTCGCGACCCTGACCACGGCATCATCAGCGGACCAGGAGTTCCTACTCCTCCTCCGAGAACACGATCTCGCGGCGCCTGCGAATCGTCGGGAGGGCGGCGACGACGAGCGCCGCCACGGCCAGGGCCAGGAGCGCCACGGAGATCGGCCGGGTCAGGAAGACCGACGCGTCGCCGCGGGAGATGATGAGCGCCCGCCGCAGGTTCTCCTCGAGCAAGGGGCCGAGGACGAAGCCCAGCAGCAGTGGCGCCGGCTCGCAGCCGCACTTGATCAGGACGTAGCCCAAAATGCCGAAGAACACGATCGCGTAGACGTCGTACGCGTTGAAGCCCAGGGAGTAGGTGCCGATCGAGGCGAACAGGATGATCATCGGGAACAGCACCTGGTACGGGATGCGCAGCATGCGCACCCACAGGCCGATCAGCGGCAGGTTCAGCACCACGAGCAGCACGTTGCCGATCCACATCGACGCGATCAGCCCCCAGAACAGCGCCGGTTCGTCGGTGATGACGTTCGGGCCGGGGGTTATGCCGTGGACGATGAACGCGCCGACCATCAGCGCCATGACCGGGTGGGCGGGCAGCCCCAGGGTGAGCAGCGGGATGAACGACGTCTGCGCGGCGGCGTTGTTCGCCGACTCGGGGCCCGCGACTCCCTCGATCGCGCCGTGCCCGAACTCCTGCTGCCGCTTCGAGATCCGCTTCTCGACGGCGTACGAGGTGAACGAGGCCAGCACGTGGCCACCGCCGGGCAGGACGCCGAGCGCGGCGCCGAGGCCGGTCCCGCGCAGGATCGGGCCGACGATCCGGCGCCGGTCCTCGCGGGTCGGCCAGAGGTTCTTCACCTTGCTGACGACCGCCGTGCGGGTCTGCTCGTTCTCCAGGTTGCGCAGGATCTCGGCCACCCCGAACATGCCGACGGCGACCGACACGAAGTCGATGCCGCCGTACAGCTCGCGCTGGCCGAACACGAACCGGGGCGTGCCGGTGTAGATGTCCTGGCCGACCGTGCCGAGCAGGACGCCGAGCGCGATCATCGCCAGTGCCTTCAGCGCCGAGCCACGTGCCAGCGCGATCGACACGATCAGGCCGAGCAGCACCAGCGAGAAGTATTCGGCCGGGCCGAACTTCAACGCGACGCTGGCCAGCGGTGGGGCCGCGACGGCCAGCGCGACGGTGGCCACCGTGCCCGCGATGAAGGACCCGACCGCAGCGGCGGCCAGCGCAGCGCCGGCCCGGCCCTGCCGGGCCATCTCGTGCCCGTCCAGCGCGGTGACCGCCGCCGACGACTCACCGGGCAGGTTGATCAGGATGGCGGTCGTCGAGCCGCCGTACTGTGCGCCGTAATAGATGCCGGCCAGCATGATCAGCGCTGTCACCGGCTCGAAGCTGAACGTGATCGGCAGCAGCATCGCCACCGTCGCCGTCGGTCCGATGCCGGGCAGTACCCCGACCGCCGTCCCGAGCAGCACTCCCACGAAGCAGTAGAGGACGTTCTGGACCAGGAGGGCGGTTGAGAAGCCCAGCGCGAGGTTGTCGAGAAGTTCCATGCCTCAATCCGGATGCCGCGTCAGAACCCCAGCCACGGGCCCCACAGCGGGATCCGCAGCTGAAGTCCGACGACGAAGATGAGCGTGCTGGCCACGGTCAGCCCCGCGGCCACGGCCACGGCCGTGAGCAGCCGTACGCGCGAGCTGGCCAGCGTGGTGAGCAGGGCGGTCACCGCGGACGTCGGTACGAATCCGAGGCCCCGGACGGTGAATCCGAAGAACAGGACCGCGAGCACGACGAAGACGACAGCACGCCAGGGGATCGGCCCGAACGAGGCCACCTCGCCGGCGATGAGTCCCTTGATGACGATCGCCAGGCCCAGGGCGGCCACGGTCGCGCCGACCAGCAGGGGGAAGGCGCCGGGGCCCATCCGCAGCGGGGTGCCCAGCTCGTGGCCGAGCGACCCCACCACGAACGCGCCACCGATCAGGACGAAGATCGCCCCGGCGAGGACGTCCGGGAAGGACCGGCGGCGCTCCACCTCAGGAGGCCTTGACACCGGCGTCGGCGATGACCTTCGCCCAGGTGCCGAGCTGCTCTTCGAGCTTGGCCCGGTGCGCCTGCGGGGTCGCGTCCTCGGCCGGGACCGGCGCGGTGCCGAGCTTGGCCATCTGGTCGACGACCTTCTGGTCGGCCAGTGCCACCTTCAGCGCCTCGGACAGCTTCTGGACGACCTCCGGCGGCGTGCCGGCCGGGACGTAGAGCCCGTGCCACACGCTGACCTGGAGCTTGGGCAGCCCGGCCTCGGCCGTGGTGGGCAGGTCGGGCAGGCTCTTCACCCGCTCCGGCGTGGTGACCGCGTACGCCTTCACCTCGCCCGCGGAGATCTGGCCGCTGGTGTTGGTCGTCTGGTCGCACATGAAGTCGACCTGGCCGCCGACGAGGTCGGTCAGCGCGGGGCCGGTGCCCTCGTACGGGACCTCCTGGAGCTTGACGCCGGCGGCGGACTGGAACAGCAGGCCGCACAGGTGGGATGCGGCGCCGATGCCGGCGTTGGCCAGCGTGACCTTGCCGGCGTTCGCCTTCACGTAGGTCACGAGGTCCTGGAGCGTCGCGGGCGCGAAGTCCTTGCGGGCGACGACCGTCATCGGCACCTCGGTGACGAGCCCGACCGTCTCGAAGCTCTCGAGCGGCTGGTAGCCCAGATCCTTGTACAGGGCGGGCGCCGTCGACATGCCGATGTGGTGCATGAGCACGGTGTAGCCGTCGGGCTTGGCCCGCGCGACCTCGCCGGCGCCGACCGTGCCGCCCGCGCCCTCGACGTTCTGGACGACGACCTTGGTGCCGAGCTTGGCCGCCATCGGCTCGGCGATCATGCGGGTGACGGTGTCCGTCGGGCCGCCCGCGCTGAACGGCACGACGAGCGTGATGTTCTGGTCCGGGTAGCCTCCGCCAGGGGCGCCTCCGCCGGCGGTGCCGCCGTTGCCGGAACAGGCGGCGACGAGCGAAACGACGCCGATCGCGGCGATCACCCGCGCGGCGGCCCGATACCTGCTGGTCGGTCTCATATCGCGGCCTCCTCGTGAGCGCATGCGCATGTCTCGGTGAGTGCTCGGCTTCAGTCTCGGCCGGAATGGACGCGGATGGTGTCAGAGGAATCCCAAGGAATGCGCCGGATGTCAGGAGAATCCCAAGAACTGAAGGGCTGACACGAGTGTCGATCCGGGCCGTACAATCCGCCGATATGCGGATCACCATCATCGAGGATGACGACCGCGTCGCGCGGGGTCTGGTGACCGTCCTCGCCCAGGCGGGCTTCGAGGTCCACCGCATCGCCACCGCCGCCGAGGCCGTGCGTGCCGCTCCATCCGATGTGGTCCTCGTCGACCTGGGTCTGCCCGACGGCGACGGACTCGATGTGATCCGCAAGCTGCGTGACCGCCCGGAGACCGCCGTCATCGCCGTGACAGCACGATCGGAGGAGTACGAGCGGGTCCGTGGCCTGCGCGCAGGCGCCGACGACTACATCGTGAAGCCGTTCGGCATCCCGGAGTTGCTGGCCCGGATCGACGCCGTCCTGCGGCGCACCCGGGTGGCTCGTGCCCTGAGCCACCCGGACGAGCCGCTCGTCCTCGGCCCGATGCGGATCGGCGTCGGCACCCGCGAGGTCACCGTCGACGGCACGCCCGTGACACTGACCCGCAAGGAGTTCGAGCTGCTCCTGCTGCTGGCCCGGCGGGCGCCGAACGTGGTGAGCCGCGACGTCATCCTCGACCAGATCTGGGGCGCGACCTGGGAGTCCTCAAGTCGCACCCTGGACACCCACATCGCGGCGTTACGGCACAAGCTCGGGCCGCCCGTGCTCATCCGCACGATCCACGGGGTCGGCTATCGGCTCCTGGCCGACCGGCCGGAGCTGATCGGCTGACGCGCCGTGCACCGTCGCCTGCTCGTCGTCCTGGTGCCCCTCGCGGTGCTCCTCGTCGCGGCGCTCGGGGTGCCGCTCAGCGTCACCGTGGCCGAGCGGGAGATGCAGGAGACCTACGTCGACCGGCTCGACGACGTCGGCCGGTTCGCGTCGCTGGCCGAGACCGCGCTGTCAACCGGGCGGACCGAGGCGCTCCACCAGGAGCTCGCCCACTATCACGAGCTGTACGGCATCCCGGTCGCGGTGATCGACACGTCGGGCACGGTGCTGCTCGGACCAGCCGGCGCCTACCAGGAGGCGGCGCGAGCCGAGCCGGCGTTGCCCAGGATCGTGACCGCGGCGCTGGCCGGGGCGAGGCCCGAACCGTCCGGGGAATGGGCGCCGTGGGACGACTCCGCACTCGTGGTCGCGGAACCAGTGGGTCGGGACAGCGAGGTCGTCGGCGCCGTCGTGACGATTTCCGACCTGTCGAAGACGCGCCATCGCATCCTCGTGCGATGGGCGCAGCTCGCCGGGCTCGGGCTGCTGCCGTTGATCGCGCTGGTGGCCGTCGCCTGGCCGGTGTCGGCGTGGGTGCTGCGGCCGGTGCGGGAGCTGGACGCGGCGAGCTCGCGGATCTCCCGCGGCGACCTCACGATCCGGGCGGACGCCGAGGCCGGCCCGGTCGAGCTGCGACGGCTGGCGGAGTCGTTCAACACCATGATGGACGCGGTCGAGAACGCCGCGCAGCGGCAGCGGGCGTTCGTGTCCGACGCCTCTCACCAGTTGCGCAATCCGCTGACCAGCCTCCGGCTCGCCGTGGAGAGCCTGGAACCGCACCTGGGCGCGGCCGGCGACGGGCGGCAGGTGTACGACGTCGCCGTCGACGAGGTGAAGGCGATGCAGCGGATGCTGAACTCGTTGCAGGCCAGTGCGCGGATGGAGAGCATCCGGACGTCGTCGCCGGTGGACCTCGACGCGGTGCTGGCGACCCGGGTGGACCGGTGGCGGGCGTTGACGGCGACGGCGGGGCAGACACTGGCGGTCGACGTGCCGCCGGGGCTGCGGTTGCTGGAGCCGACGGGCGGACTGGGGAGCATCCTGGACGAGCTGATCAGCAACGCGTTGCGGCTGTCGGACGCGCAGGTGGTGCAGGTGACTGCCCGAATCGTCCCCCGCGGTGCGGGCGCCGGACACGGCGACGCCTCCGCGGACGGAGGCGTGGTCACGATCGCCGTCCGTGACGACGGCCAGGGGATCGACGCGTCCGAGCGGGCCCAGGCGCTACGACGGTTCTGGCGGTCTCCGCGGCACCAGAACGTGTCCGGAACCGGCCTGGGACTGGCGATCTGCGCCGACCTGGTCGGGGCGGCCGGGGGCGAGCTGCGGCTGGAGGAGGGCCTGCCGCGTCCGGACGGGTCCGGGCACGGATTCGCCGCGGTGGTCGCGTTGCCGGTCGTTCCGCGGGTGGCGTCGTCGTCCGGCGTCCCGGCTCCGGCCTGAGGACCCGGCTCCCGTCGCCGGCCTGTCGCGGTGCCGGGTCAGCGCTTGCGGTCGCGGAACCAGGCGGCCGCGCCCGGATGGAGCGGGATCGCTGCGGTTGAGATCCCGGTGCGCACGTTGATCTGCCACGCCTCGGGAACGGCTTCGGCGTCGTCGCGGCCGGCGGAGGTGATCGTGCCAGCGTGCGTGAAGATGGTGCCGGTGATGGCGTGGACCAGGTCATCGGGCAGGTCGTTGCGCACGAGAAGCACGTTCGGCACAGCGACGGTGCGGGTGGCCGGGACTCCGGCGTAGGCCGTCGCGGGGATCATGGCCGGAGCGTAGTGACCCGGGAACGCCGTGAAGAGCGCGTCCGCCTGCGCGTCCAACGGGATCAGCCGGATCGGGTGCCGCTGCGCCAGCTCCGTGATGGCGGGTGTCGGGACGCCGGTCAGGGAGAACATCGCGTCGATCTCGCCGTCGCGCAGCGCCGCCGCCGATTCGGCCTGGCTGAGATACCGGCCGTCGACGTTCACCAGGTCGAGCTCCAGAAGCCGCAGCGACGTGAACTCCGTGCCCGAGTCGCGGGCACCGAGGGATATGCGCTTGCCGTCGAGGTCCCGGAACTCGTCGATCGCCGACCCGGCCATGACCACGAGATGCAGGTGACTGTCGTAGAGCCGGCATATCGCCGAGAGCCCCTCGGGCGCGCTGCCGTCGGCCGTGATCAGCGCGTCCAGGCTCGTCAGCCCGAGGTGCACCTCGCCGGCCCGCAGCATCCGGATGTTGTCGGTGGACGCCCCGCTCGGCACGGTGATCACCGTGGCACCCGGCACCTGCTCGGAGATGTGCTCGGCCAGCGAACCGCCGATGCGCCGGTACACCGCCCCCGCCGGCCCGGTGGCCAGTCGCAGGTGGACCTTGTCGGCCTCGGGCTGCTGGGAGCACCCGGCGAGCAGCCCTCCGGCGGCCAGGAGCGCCGCCCGCCGGCTGAGCCGTAACTCCAGGTTCGGCACCATGCCGAGATGATACGGACGGCGGCCGTCGGTCACCGATGACTCGTCGCCCTCAGGTGTCCCCCTGCCTGCCCACCCCATCGGTCACGCGACCGGCACGCCGGAGATGTGGTCCGGTCGGCGCGGCCGGGTATGACTCTGCGAGTATCGCCCCATGGTGGATATCCCCCCTCTGCGGCTGATCGGCTACTGGTGGAGCCTCGACGCTCCGGAATGGCCTCGGCCGCAGGACTGGGTCGATCCCGACTGGAGTCCCGAAGAACGTGACCTGCTCGCCCTGTACCTCGAGAGCGGTATGCGGGCTCCCTACGCCACGGCCGGCTTCTCGCCGTGCCGAATCTGCGCCATGGCCAACGGCAGCCTGGAGTTCACGGATGGCGTGTTCCTGTGGCCGCAGGGACTGGCCCACTACGTACGGGAGCATTCGGTGCGCCTTCCCGATGAGATCGTCAGGCGCGCCCAACAGTGGGCTGAGCCGACGAACTGGGAGGTGGATATGACGTGGTGGAAGAAGCTGAAAGCGCCTACATCCGCTGACCGCTCGTCGCTGTGACCTCGAAACCGTCGGCTCAGCGGGCCCTTCGCCGGCGCAGACACGGCGAGGAGCCTCTCTCGTCGATCACTCGCGGCGCGCTGTGCGCGTAGCTCCGGCGATCCGACGTGCGCGTTCTGCGCTAACCGGCGAACACGTTGGCGACGAATCCGATCGCCGCGAACATTATCGCGAGTATGATGGCCCAGACCGAAGTGATGCCCAGAAACGAAAGTGCGAAAGCGTGAGCCCCCGCGATCGCAACCGTAATGAGAAAAACGATAAAATCTGAGATTACCAGTTCTTCCCAGGACATGAAAACCAGGAAGCTGGAGAAGAGGCCGGTCAGTATGGTGAGAACCACCACGCCGACTCCGCCCCAGAAACCGGGTGAGGAAGAGCTCGTCTTTTCGGGTTCTTGGGCATCGCGACTTGGGACGTACTGTGTGACCGTGATTACGGGAGTAGCCCCCGGGCTTCCAGTGGCGACCTCCTTGTCGTGCTCGAACGCGAAAACGGCCACGACCACGCCGATGACCGCCACGACAAGGGCCAGAACAGCAGCAGCTTCAGCGTAGACAGTAAGCCGTCGTGGCTTAGCGGGTTCGTCCGCCATGCGTGTCCTCGCAACGGGAGAGCGACTCAGAGCCAACACTCTAACGAGACACCTGACGGAAATGTCTCCGTCGGCCCGGCCGCGCCTCGTCAGTGAGTCTGCCGGTTCCGTTCTGCGGCTCGCGCGACCTCGGCATCGATGACTTCGACTCCCGGCCAGGTCCTGACGGCGACCCCCATCAAGACCAGGCCACAGACAGCCCAGGCCCCGACCACGATCGGCACAGAGAACCTTTCGGCCAACGCACCCGCGGCGAGCACCGAGACCGCCAGCGTGATCTGGATGCCCCCCTGCATGATCCCGAAAGCACGGGCACGAAAGTCGCCGGGAAGCACGCTGACGAACAGCCCGTTCAACGGCGCCATGACCATGTTGGCGATGCCGGCGCCGACCATCAGCAAGAACACCACGACGAACGGCGGCCGGGCCAGAGCAGGCACAAGGAGCAAGGGAGCCGCCAGCAGAAGCGGCCTGAGCAACCTCAGCCGCCGCGCGGGCTCCGTCATCCGCGTCAGGATGCCGCCGATGACATTGCCGACCGGAATGGCCGCCATCAGCAGACCCGCGGTCCGAGACCCTCCGCCCAACTCGGCCGACCAGGCGACGGCCAGCACCTCCGGCACGATCACGATCGCGACCAGGCTGAACACCACGAGCGCGATCGGTCGCATGACCGGATGCCCCAGCACCAGCCTCAGGCCATCACCGGTCTCCGCCAGCAGGGATCGATCGCGCACCCTGGTCATGGCCGGCGGCCGAGCCCGTACTCCGCGCCACAGGAGCAACGCGGAAACCCCGAACGTCGCCGCGTTGATCAGCAACGCGACGTGCGGGTCGACAGCGGCGATCAACCCTCCCACCGCGTAACCCGCGACCTGCGCGGTTTGGCCTGACATGTTCTGCAGCGACAGGCCGAGCACGTAGCGGTCTCCGGTCAGCAACTGCGCCACCATGGCCGACCGAGCCGCCTCGAACGACGGTGTGAGCATGGAGGACGCCACCAGCAGCAGGAGCAGGACAGGCAGCGGCAGCCCGGGCACCGCGACCAGCGTCACGAGAGCCGCCCGGACCAGATCGCAAATGATCATGACCCGCCGGTACGGGAACCGCTCCGCGAGAGCGGCGAGGACGGGCCCTCCGGCCACCCACGGCAGGTAACTGACGGCGAAGCCCGCGGCGGACAGCAACGCGGACCCGGTGTCGCTGAAGATCAGTACCGCTACCGCGACCTTGGCGAAGTAGTCGCCGATCCAGGACAGCACGGTCGCCGCGTACAGAGAGCGATATTCCGCGACCGCGAGTACTTCCCGGAAGGTAGCGGGCCGGTCGGCCTCCTGCTCGTCCACGAACGCCCCTGCTCCTCACCTCGGACAGATGTGGCCCGGCCGATGGCCGGGCCACGTTCACCTGTGGGGACTAGCCCCAGCTCGGCTCGCGCTTCATCCCGATCACCTCCATCCGGGCGTTCACGGTCGTACCGTCGCAGCCTGGCCCGCCGGGCATGCCATCTCCTTGCCATCCCCTGGACGGATCTGGAGCGCATACACCCGCCGGTAACCTTCTCGGTGTGGAGTTCAGGCTGTTGGGGCCGGTGGAGATCCGCTCTTCCCAGGGCGAGGTGATTCGGCTACGACGGCGCCAGGAGCGCCTCGCCCTGGCGGTGCTGCTGCTCGAACCGCAACGGATGATCACCGCAGAGCGTCTCATCGACCTGCTGTGGGGCCAGGCTCCACCGTCGACGGCCAGGGCGACGCTGCAGACCTTGATGTCGCGCATCCGGTCCGCGCTGCGATCGGCGGGCGCCGATGAGCCGGTGCCGCTGCTGGCTCTTGGCGGAGGCTACTGCCTGCAGGTCAGACCCGAGTCGGTGGACCTGCACCGATTCGGCATGTTGATCGATGAGGCACGGGCCGTCAAGGAGCCGAACCTGCGCGCCGCCCGGCTGGCCGAGGCCCTCGCGCTGTGGCAGGGACCGGCGCTCGCCGACGCCGCGTCCGGCGCCCTGCGTGAACGGTTGTGCGGCAGCCTGGAGGAGGCCCGGTTCGCGGCGATCTCGGACCGGATCGACGCGGAACTCGTCGCGGGGCGGCACGCCGAACTGGTCGGCGAGCTGTCCGGTCTCATCGAGGAACACCCGCTGCGCGAACGCCTCCATGGCCAGTTGATGATCGCCTTATACCGCTGCGGCCGCCGCGCCGACGCCCTCGAGGTCTATCAACGTGCCCGCCGCCTGCTGATCAGCGAACTCGGCCTGGAGCCCGGCCCGCAGCTACGCGAGCTCGAGACGTCGATCATCGCCGACGCCGCCGGGACCGGCGCGGACATCGACCAGCACACCACGAGGACGGCCGAGCCCATGGTGCCGGCGCAACTCCCGCCGGACTTCGCCGATTTCACCGGCCGTACCGCGTCCCTGCGCCGGCTCGACACGCTTCCCGCGGCCACGGTGCTCGCGATGATCACCGGGACCGCCGGGGTGGGCAAGACGAGCCTGGCGGTGCACTGGGCGCACGGAGCCAGCGGGCGATTCCCTGACGGGCAACTCTTTCTCGACATGCGTGGCTTCCACACCGGACCGCAGATGTCGCCCGCCGAGGCGCTGGCCCTGTCGCTGGGCGCACTCGGAGTGGCAGCCGAACGCATCCCGATCAGCATGGACGCGCAGACCGCCATGTACCGGTCGATCCTGGCGGGTCGGCGGGTGCTGGTCGTGCTGGACAACGTCGCCGACGCCGATCAGGTACGTCCGCTGCTACCCGGGGATCCCGGATGCCTGCTGCTGGTGACCAGCCGGGACCGGCTCAGCGGCCTGGTGGCCCTGGACGGCGCCCACCGGCTCGTACTCGACGTCCTGCCCGCCACCGACGCCGTCGATGTGCTGGCCCGCACAGCCGGCGCGGACCGGGTAGGCGCCGACAGGGACGCCGCAGCCGAACTGGCGGATCTGTGCGGTCACCTGCCGCTGGCCCTTCGGATCGCCGGGGCCCGCCTGGCGGACCGGCCCCACCTGAGCGTGCGGAAGCTGGTCGAGGAACTGGCCGCGCGCGGCCCCATGAGCCAGTTGCGGGTCGACGGCGACGGCAACGCGACCGTACGCGGCGCGTTCGACCTGTCCTACCAGGCCCTTCCTGCCGCGGCGGGACGGGTGTTCCGGCTCCTGGGCCTGGTACCGGCCCCGGCCGGGTTGGCCCCCACCGCGGTGGCGGCGCTCGCCGGCCTGCCCGCGGACGACGTGGCGCCGTTGATCGACGCCTTGGCCCGGTTTCACCTGGCAGAGGTCACCGCGGAGGGCCGGCTGGTCTGCCACGACCTGCTGCTGGAGTACGCCGGGCAGCTCGCCGCCGAGCACGACCCGCCTGCGGAACGGGACGCCTCGATCAGCCGCCTGCTCCACTTCTACCTCCACACCGCCGGCCAGGCCGCCCTCGCCCTCAACGGGCGGTCCCGCCTGCGGCTTCCCGCCGACCCCTGGCCGGCCGCCGTATCGGTCACGCGGTTCCCCGAGGAGATCGAGGCCCGGCAGTGGATCTCCGGCGAGTGGCCGAACCTGATCGCGGCACTCGATCACGCCGCCGCATCGGGCCGGCACCGGATGGTGTGGCAACTGGCCCACGCACTTCGCGATTTCCTGCAGGTGCAGGCCCCGCTGACACAGTGGCTGTCGGTGGCGCGTACCGGACTGGCCGCCGCGCAGGCGGCCGGCGACGTGCTCGGCGAAGCGGCGATGCGGCACAGCCTGGGGTTCCTGCGCTGGCGCACCGCCGAGTTCCAGGCGGCGATCGACGAATGCGAGACCGCGGCGGCCCTCGCGCGGAGCGCGGGGTGGCGGCAGGGGGAGTCGGTGGCCCTGTGCAACACCGGCATCGTGCTGGGCCAGATCGGCCAGTCCAGGCCGGCGATCCGCCGGATGGAGCAGGCGCTGGCCATCGACCGAGAGATCGGGGACGAGCTCGGCGAGGCCGCCGTGCTCTCCAACCTGGCGGCCACGTACCTGCTCACCGGCGACCTGACCCGCGCGGCCGAGTTCGGCGAGCTCGCGCTGCCGCTGCTGCGCCAGACCGGCCAGCATCAGAACGAGGCCATCGCCGTCATCAACATCGCCATCGTCCACCGAGAGCGGGGCCGCTTCGACGACGCACTCGACGCGCTCGACCAGTCGCTGGCCATCTGCAGAACCATCGGCGCCCAGCACGAGGAAGCAGCCGCCCTGACCGCCGTCGGCCTGGTGCACCGCGACGCCGGCCGGTACGAGGATGCCACCGCGGCCCTCGCCGCCAGTCTCGACATCACCCAACGGCTGTCCGACAGCCGCCACGAGATCTTCGCCCATACCGGCCTCGCCGACGTCCAGATCAAGCAGGCTCGCCTGGCCGACGCCGCCGACCGGCTTGACCTCGCCCTGGACATCGTCCATCGCACCGGGCACCGGCGCGGCGAGATCGACGCGCTGCTCGCCCTCTCCGACCTCCACGCAGCCCGCCACGACTTCGACGCCGCGACCAAGCACGCCACACAGGCGCTATACCTCTCCCGCACGTCCGGATACGCGCTCTCGGCCGCCCAGGCCCACACCCGCCTCGCCATCGCCGCCCTCGGCCTCGCAGACGTGACCGCGTGCCTGGAGCACTGCCGGCGCGCGCTGAGCACGCAACGCCGCACCGGCCAGCGGTTGGCGGAGGCCCGCACCCTACTCACCGCCGGCCACGCCTACCAGCGCCAGGGGAGAACCCCCCTGGCCAAGGCCCGCTGGCAACGGGCCCACGCGATCTTCAACCAGCTCGGCGCACCCGAGCGCCACCACACCGCCGCACTGACGACGTAGCCGCGCCACCCGCGTCGCTGTCGTGCGACCCGACCAGGCGGCCGCCCCGGCTCAGCCCTCGACCGGCCGACCCCACCCGTGGAGACCCGCCACAAAGCCCGCCCGGGGCGCATGATCGCCGATATCAGCGATCCGGAGACACCGACGAGATCGGGTCATTACGGTTCTTCAGTCGGAAGACTCGCCCCGCTGAAGGGAACGCCATGGCCGCGGGCAAGGAGGATCTCGTCACCCTGGACGTCGAGAAGGGGAGGGAACTCGGGTTGTCCCAGGCCGACCTCGTGCTCCTCACCGAGACCGGGCTGCCCAGGGTGGCAGGCGGGCACTTCTGCGCGGACATCCCCGACGGGCCGCTCGGGCTGTTCACCGTCCGCCCGCTGGACGAGGACGATCGGGCCCTGATCTTGGGCGGAACCGGGCCCGACGGCGACATGCTGTACTTCCTCGATGTGAACGAGGGGAGCGTCGTGCTCCTTTCCCGAGGAGACGAGGACGAGGAGCCCGGGTTCGAGATCGTGAACACCACGCTGGAGGCGTTCGCCGAGTTCGTGCGCCGGTTGGGCGCGTACGTGGACGCACCCCGGGCGGAGCGGCCCGCGGACGACAAAACCCGCCTCGCGGAGATCGCCGCAGGGCTGGAGGAACTCGATCCTGAGGCGTTCAGGCATCCGCATTGCTGGTGGGCGATGGTGGTCGCACATCATCGGCGGGAAGCGGCCAGGCGCGAGAGGGCGCATTCGCCGGCCGAGACGCACAGCGAGGCCTTCGACCGGGCCCTCGACCGGCTGGACGAGAAGGGGTGGCGACACGTCACGGGCAAGGAGTTCGCGTCCGCGACCGACGAATACGGATTGCTGACCCTGCCGGACGACATCTCAGACGCGTTCTCGGCCGACGGCGGCCTGCGCCGGGATGTCGACGTCCGCTGGAGGGGCGGCCTTCCGTCGGAGATCCAGTCAGCCTTCGCCTGGGAGGGGCTCGTGGTCCGTGTCCCCGAGGACGAGCCGGAGGACGAAGACGATTTCGAGGCGGCGATGGAGCGGCTTCGGGCGGCGGCCCACGGCTCCCAGGAGCCGGACGAAGGCATCGTGACCTGGCTGGCCGCCGCGGAGACCTCCGATCTGTGCCGGATCCTGCGGGCCTTCGAACGCCTGGCCGCGAAGGGATACGTCGCCGAGCCCGCCCTCTGGCCCACCACGTCAGGATGCTGGCAGCGCGTGGCCGAACTGACCGAGGACGTGGAATCACCCAGGGCGGTCTTCTGGAACACCCAGAGCCACGACACGGCCTTCGACACCAGGGGCGACCTGGTGAACGAGCTCTACCTCGGGTGGGCGGGCGACCGCGAGGAGATCGCCGGGGCCCTGGCCGAGACGGAGCTGGCGGTGAGGGTGCCCGCTCACGAGGGAACGACCTTCATCCTCGGTCCCGCCGTCCGGACGTGACCTTCATCGGGCACCGGCATGCGGCTCTCGTAACCGTGTTTCCAGCCGTACGTGATCGAAAAGGCCTATTCGAACCGCTGACATGACGCCTGCCGATCTTGTTCGACCTGCTCCGGCCTGACACCGGGATGTCGCAAGGTCTTCGGCGAGGTCCTTCGCGGTGAGGTCGGCGGCGAGCACAGCAGCGCCGAGGGGCCGTCGGGGGCCTCCGGTCGAGGGACGGAAACGCTCCAGGAGACGACGAACGTCGCCCACGCTCTGCCGGGGCTCCTGGAGCCCGTGTCGGCAGACGTTGGCTGCGCGTCACCTGTCACCTCACCACTGGTGACGGCGGAACACGCACACGAAGAGGGGACGATCCCCGGTCATCTTGTCGACTTTGAGGGTGTTCACGGTGTCGAGCTTCCATCCCTGGGCTTCAACCGCCTCGATGCCACGGCCCAGCTTCTCGATCTCGCCGGAGAAGCTGATATGTCCGATCTCACTGATGATCTGAGCGGTGAACACCGTACGCCCCTCGGCCGCGGCGTTGCGGGCACTGGCGGCCAAGGCATCGTTCGTGGCCTGTTTGAAGATCCCCATACTCACTCCCACTCCATCGAGTTCTCGCGGGGACCATGGAGCGACGCGGTGACCCAGACGGCGCTACCTGCCCACTCGGTGTATTGGACGCGCCTTTCGCGCAAACGGTTTTGAGAATCCGGCGACTACTCGAACAGCCCTCGTCGCAACCTCATCCTGGGCATGGCTCGCACGGAGCTCGGGTGCGCCGCGCCCCGGTCGTGTGCGCAAGCTGCCGTCCGGCGGTTCCAGGCTCGCCACCCCGGCCCGGACGGCGTGGAGTGTCCGGGCCGGGCGGCGTGGACCGTCCGGCTCCGGAGACCTTCGCGACCAAGACCGACGCGGAGGGAGTCGCCCAGATCCACCGACTCGTCGAGGTCCTCATGAATTCGTTGATCTGCTGGCGCCGGTGTGTGACCTGAGAGGACTGACATATCGCAACCTCATGCTCTTAGGCTGCCTGCCATGGACAACGGTGGAACATTTCTCCGGGTGGCGGACATCACTGCGGCGCTGGACACGGTGCTCACCATCATGCGAGCCGAAGGTGCCGACATCACTTATCGCCTGGGGGGAACGAGCGCGGCTCTTCTCCAGGGTGTTCGGCTTCCTGTCGGGGACATCGACCTCCTGGCGGCGCGGCGAGAGGACGTGGATACGTTCGGTGCCGCGCTCGCCTCGTTTCCCTGCCTTCATGCCGCCTCGTGGCTGCCAGAGTCCTCGCAATACTTCGCCAGGTACGAGGTACACGGGGTCAAGGTGGAAATGAGCACCGTTGAGAGGCAGGTTGACTCGGACGGGATGGAATGCGTTGGTCGCGGCCCGTGGCAGCACTACGTGTGGATCGCATGTGGCTCGCACCAGGTTCCTGCGGTTCGTTTGGAACTACGGTTGGCGACGGAACTCGTGCGGGACAGGGCCGATCGCTACGAACCTCTCCTCGACCATATGAGCGCGCATGGGTGCGATTTTTCCCTGTTGCATCGGGCCATGAGGGACCAGGGCCTGTCAGCGGAACGGCAGCGCCTGGTCCGGGATCGCCTCGCCCCCTCCGCTCCCGCCCCTTGATAGCTGCGCTCAGGTCATGCGCCTTACTGGTAGCGCGCCCGAGGTCCACACGATCGTTGCGTCCAGTGATGCGATGACCCGGGCCGTTCAGGCCGGCAGCAGCGTCACCGTCTCTTCGACATACCGCCAGGCGGTCGCCGTGGACACCCCGAATCCGGCCCCGAGCTCGCTGAACGTCTCGCCTTAGCGCAGGTGTACCAGCACCGGCAACGCCTGCTGCCCCAGCTTCAGCAGCCGCCGTGAAGGGGAAGACGACCGACCGACGGATCCCGCTGCTGCGCACCACGGCGACGGTGACGTGTCGGACCGCATTACCTGGTGGTGGTAGGGGATGGTGTGGGCGACAGCGATAGCCCGGCGTAAATCTCATCGAGAACTGCCGGCAGTAGGGCATTCGCCGTAGTCCTGCCGTCGGGCGACAGGGTCAAGTTCGTCCATATCACGAGCGTCACGTTGTTATCTGCGTCATGGCCGATGAACGAGTTGAAGCCCGGAAGTTCACCGCCGTGGTAGTACATCGAGGCGTTCGGCCCGAAACGTTGATAGGCGATGCCGTAGCCGTATTGCTGCCCATCGGGTGTGTCCGGGTCCTCGGGTTGCAGGCTGTGAAGCCATCGTTGCTGGTACTCGGCATTCAAGACCGTGCCGGAAACCAGTGCTCGGATCCACGTGGCCAGGTTGCCCGCCGTGGAGAGGACGCCACCGGCAGCGGTTGCGTAGGAGGAGTTCTGGTTGGTGTAGTCGACGGGCTGGAGTGTTCCGTTGCGTGCGGCGGTCTGCAGGTCGGCGGGGTACTGCTTGTCGACCAGCGCATAGGAGGATCCGCCGTACATGTAGCCATGCGAGTAACGATCCGGGATGGAGTTGTCTTCGGCGGCGGGAAGCGAAGTCTGCCGCAGCCCGAGCGGGCCGAACAAGCGGTCCTGGAATTGCTGGGCCAATGGGCGCCCACCGGCCTTCTCGGCGATCAGACCCAGCAATGCGTAGTTGGTGTTGCTGTAGTCGTAGGACGTACCGGGCTGGAACTGCGGCGGGCGCCGGAACGCGATGGCCAATACCTCCTGCGGTGTCCAGACCTTCGTCGGGTCGGCGTCCAGAGCCGCCGCCAACTCGGGCGCATTCGTGTAGTTGTAAAGCCCGCTCCGCA
This sequence comes from Nonomuraea muscovyensis, assembly GCF_014207745.1. Taxonomy (NCBI): domain Bacteria; kingdom Bacillati; phylum Actinomycetota; class Actinomycetes; order Streptosporangiales; family Streptosporangiaceae; genus Nonomuraea; species Nonomuraea muscovyensis. The sequence continues at coordinate 2,849,353 of NZ_JACHJB010000001.1, read as the reverse complement.
TCTTCAGCAGCTCTGCGATGGTGATGTTCTTGCCGTTGGGCACATCTGGGACGTATGTGGACACTGGGTCGTCGAACCGAAGCTTGCCGTCCTGGGCGAGTAGCACGATCAGCGCCGACGTCATGGTCTTGGTGTTCGAGGCGATCCGGACATGAGTGTCCGCATCCGGCGGCGTCTGCGTGCCCAGCTTTGTGGTGCCGGCCCTCGCTTCAAAGTTCCCCTGCGGGGTGCGGAGCACGACCACCGCCCCGGGGACCAGGAGCTTCTTGGCTGCGGCGGCCACGACGGCCCGAAATGCGGCCGGATCGATGGGCTTCAGCGCCGGCCGCCTTGTCGCGGAGCGGGTTGCGGCCGGCGTGCCGGGCTGTGACGACCGGGTCGACCGTATCGACGTGTCCGAGAGCGCCGTGGTCGCCGACCCGGATGTGAATGAGCAGCTCGCGATCAAGAGGACAACGCAAGACACGAGCCCAGCGATGCGGATGGGACGCCCTTTCCCGGAATGACGTCCTCCGCGGCGCGTGCTCAGTCCATTGTTCGCCGGGGAAATCCCTATCGTCGGCATCACAGCTCACCCCAGGAGCCGATTACCGCGCTAACGAGCGGCACCAGGTGAACCGAAAATTCTAGCATCCCCGCGGCCTCCGGCCGTGAGTGAGAGCCGGCAGGGGTGATGCATGTGCTCCTTCCCGACGAGGACATGGACCGACCGCACGAGGTAGCCCTGGAGGGGCACATCCCGGCCGAGGTGCTCAAGCGAGCCACCGAAGAGGTCGCCAACCTCACCAGACACGCAGGAGCGAGCTTCGAGCGGACCCGCACTCCCCCCGTCCAGTTCGTGATCGTCCAGCCGGGTGTTCCCAGACGGCCCAATGGATCCCCTACGAGCAAAGACACACGCCGATCTTGCTCGACCCACCCAGACTGGAGGCGAGGGAATGCGGATCTTGACAATCATGCCGACGATGAGATTATTGGCTAATCACTAAACATCTTATTGGCGCCGCCGAGGTGAATGGGATGTTCGATGTCTTTCCGTACTCCTGGACAGCCGCCCGTCAAACGTAAGAGTTTCGTCGGACTAGCCGCTGGAATCATTGGATTCATTGCCTCCGTATTGGCCATTGTTACGTTTCTTGGCGTTTCCTCGGTGAAAGATATTATTGGCGCCACTCCTAGCCCCTCTTCCGGATCGTCCCACTCTGCGCAGGCTCAGCCGATCACGCCCGACCGTGGGACGGATGACACGGAGGCCACCGACCTGGTGGTGACCGACGGCGATCGGGCCTGCGGCAAGGTCCTTGAGCGCGTCGACGAGATGAACCGGCTCTCCGGAAGTGACGCTGCCACCTTCCATCCATGGGCCAAGAAGGTTCTCGAACTGCGCAAGCTGTTGCTTCGCAGGTGGCGCTCCGCGACCGCCGATCTGCCGGACGATATGGCCCGTCCGATGCGGAAGATCTGGGATGACTACTCGAAGGCAAACTGGGCCTGGTCCAATATGACCGCGGCTATCGGGCGGTACGACTGGAAGACGGCCTCCGCCTATCTAGATATGTATCGCAAGTACGATGACTCAGCGATCAAACTTGCCAACGACCTCGGTTTCTCCTCCTGTAACTACACGTGGCCGCGTCCGAGTGGCCTGTGAGGCCATCGGGCGAAGTCCGCGATACGGTCACCTTCCCCAGCCCTTGACGGTATCGGTGTCACCTGCGGCTTTCAGCGCAGCCGGGTTCTCGATGCCCGTCCGAGTACGGAGGAAAGGCTTGCTCGCGACCGCCGGTCGCGTCGGGTGAGCAAGGTTCCACGGGCCCGGGGGGTGGTTCCTTCTGCAGGTAGGGACGGGTGGACAGGTGCTCAGGGGGCGGGCAGCGTCTGCGGGAGGGACGTGTCCTCGGCCAGGGCCCGGCGCCGGTGCCGAGTTCCAGGTCGGCGAGCCGGCCGCGGCTGCCTCCCGGACGCGTGCCGGTGACAGCCACCTGCCGCGCCGCATCCTTGGGCAACGCCACGATCGCCTGGCATCACCGTTCACCGCCACGGGCGCTGTAGGTGGCGCGTTCTCCTTGGAGAGCGAGATTGCGGGCCAGGTGGGCGCGACGCAAGCCAGCGACCATGCCAGCCTCGGTGGGCGGGTAGCGTTATGGACGCCGACTGGCGATCATCACCGCGGAGGCTCGTAGTCGACGAGGTACTCCGCGCTGACCGCGCGCAGCTTGCTCCCCGCAGCAAGGGCCTCGTCGAGACTCAGAGCGGTTGAGTCGACCTCAACAAGCCGGCGCCCCACCCTGGCGAACAGCACCATCCTGCCGTTCGCCTCCTTCTTGGACAGCCATCGATCCGCCGCCAGCCGCTCGCAGGGTTCAGAGTCCCGTCCCCACGCCGCGCACGCCTTGTGAGGATCCCCGCTGCTGCTGATACGGACGAATACGTCGGGCTCGCTCTGTCGGTCCTTGGCGTATTCGAGTGCCAGGACGTCGTCGGTGATGGTCCACACATTCATCAGCGTGCGTCCGGGGACAGCATCAGGCACCGCCAGGGGAACGGACTCGTTGTAGGAGGCGATCAAGTCCGTGCGCAGCTGCTGTTGCCAAGTCTCCGTTCGTCGCTGTTGGATCGTCGCCGTCGTGATCACACACGCGCACACGACCACAGCCGCGATGACCCGGGGCACCGGCGACGCCGTACCCGCCAATCCGGCGGCGCTCGCATAACTCACCATGGCCAGCACGGTGAACCCGAGCAAGGCCAGATGGGGACGGGGGCTCGGCACGGCCAGATCCGCCGCGTTCTTCAACACCAGCAACAACAAGGGCGCAAGCAACGCACTGCGGATCGGATGCGCAATCCTCAGCCATATGCCAAGCAGCCATCCGGCGGGGACGACCAGCAATATGCCCACAGCCACTCCGGGCATGACTGTGTACGCCTCTATGTCCTCCTCGTACAACCGCGACACCGGATATCCGAGCCCAACGCCTACCACCAGCCCAACACCAGCGCCCCGTACAAGATCCTTCCCCATGGGCCAACGATGACATCAGCCGATGCAGGGCACAGCCGAACCGCTCAGATAGTGCTTTGTCTCCTCGGCGTCACTGCCACGCTGAGCCCACAGGACGGGATCGTCATGACACCGCCTCCGAGCAGGCCAACTGCCAGTAACCGGAGTACCGCCACGCCAGCCATGATTGTGGACCTGCTCGGCCCTGCGCCACCTCCGCTGAGCGGGTAGCTGTATTTCGCTGCCGTACAAGATCGGAAAGGCACCATCCGGTGGTACGCAAAGTGTCCACACTTCAGGAGCACGGCTGGAGCAAGGCCCCTGCCATGTCTCCCCTACGCTGCGTCTACCCCTGGCGAGCCCGCGGTCTTCCGGAAGAGCAGAGCACAGAGCAGGGCCGTGATCATGAAGCCGGTCACCGCAGGGACCGCTATGAAGAGGTGGAGCGCGAGGTTCTCGTCGGACACCCAGGAGTCGTAATGCGGCTGGATGAAGACGACCGCCAGCATGACGAAGGGTGCCACCAGCCCAACGGCCGGCCAGGCAGGCAGACGGGCCAGTAGCGCGGCCACCATGCTGAGCGGGAAGGGCGCCAGCGCCAACGCCATTGCCAACCGGAGCTCGGACTCCGAATCACGGACCTGCCAGTGGACGAGGAGCGGCAGCACGAACGCCACCGCGGACCCTGCCAGGGCCGACCTCAATAAGAGACGCACAGAGCCCGACCAGCTGCCACACTTCTACGACTGCGGCTGCCCGGACATTTACTTCTGCCCGACGTCCGACGAGGTCGAGTGCCCTCGCCACAGCGGACTTTCCGTCTGCTGCGACAACATCCGCGGCCACCTCCCCGTGCGGACGCACACGCATCCCGCCTGATCATCCCGAAGCCGGAGTGCCCCTGCCGGATGCTTACGTCTGCGGCCCTGATCGTTCTCGCCGGCATGATGGGAGGATGGACAACCCGCTCATAGTTCCGGAACTCCCGGCTGGTGAGAGGTTCTTGCTTCGTCCGTGGCGGCTCGATGATGTCGCGGTGGTGAAGGAGGCGGCTGAGGACCCCTATATTTCTCTGATCACCAGCGTGCCGTCGAGATACTCGGACGTGGAGGGCGCGGCCTTCATCCGCAGGCAGTGGAGCAGGGCCGTTGAGAGGGTTGGGTACTCGTTCGCGATCGCGGATGTCGGCGCTGATCGGGCCGTTGGGCAGATCGGGTTGTGGCCAGGTCCGCATGGACGGGCTTCGGTGGGTTACTGGGTGGCAGGGTCGGCCCGAGGCCGGGGCGTCGCCCACGCGGCGTTGCGTGCGGTCTCGTCGTGGGGCTTGGAGCGGCTGGGGATTCCACGGCTGGAGTTGCATGTGGAGCCGTGGAACGCGTCGTCGTGGAAGGCCGCCGAGCGAGCGGGGTTCGTCCGTGAGGGATTGCTACGCAGTTGGCAGGACATCGGCGGCGAGCGCCGCGACATGTACCTGTACTCCAAGCTGGTAACGGACCTCGCCTGAGATTCACGATGCGGCGGTGTAGATCGGCAGAGACACGGCGCGGGCCGCCGTCGAGGTGATGAGGATAGCAGGCGGTATCCAGCCAGTGACCGTCCGAGCTCAGGCGGAGCAGGCACCAAGCTCGGGTGATCGAGACCGGGGTCAGGAACGCGTAGATGGTTGCCGCAGTGAGCCCGTGTGCGGGGACGTTGCCGTCACCAGCCAGCGGCTTCCAAGATCGTTCAGGTGTGCGCGACCATGTCCTCGTGCCAGTGACTGAGTTCGTCGGCGTGACCGAGGACAAGGATCGTGGCGTCACTTCCACAGGAGGACTGTATGAGTTCTGGACCGAGGACGCCGCCCACGTCTACCTGCACGACACCGACTTCAGACGCTTGACCTACCAGCCCGGCAGGGTTGGATGCTCTCCTCGTACGGCTTCGTCATGAGGTCTCTCGGCTCAAGAGCGGCCTTGCCGGCCGTGGGGCAGCCGACCGCCGCGCGGAAGGCCCCCTTCCGCACGGCGGCGGCGGTCACATCACCGGCGGTCAGTCCTCGTCCCAGTCCCAGCCGCGGTGCCGGCACCACTCGCGCCGCCACTCGCCGTGGTAGCGGCAGTAGTAGCACCACCGGCCGTTCCGCTTGCGCCATTTGCACTTGCGCGCAACCTCAGTCTGTACGGTGAGGCCCTGCTCGCCGGCCGGCACGTAGGCGGACGCGGCGTTGGCGGTCTGTGAGGTGATCGGTCCGGTGACGAGCAGCGTGGATCCCGCCACGGCGGCGGTGATGAGAAGTCGCTTGAGCATCAGAGATCACTCCCTGAGGTTTCTGTCCATTGATACGCCGATTCGGCGCGGACATCACCCAAGGCTAACGGCGACGACAAGCCCCCTTCTCCCGGAAAGGGGCAAAGCCTTATTTCCCGACTTATCACTGTATAGCCTGACATATTTAGCTATGCCATAAATGCGGATGGCATTGTGTGGCGCGAACAGATGAAGGCGCACCGTGGCGTGCCCAAATGACGCTGTCCTCACGGTAAAAGCCGAACCCGCCGGGGTTTGCCGATCATTCGCCGCCACCCCGCACACGACCACCAAGAATGCCAAGGCGAGTCTGACTTCCGGTCGCTGTCGCTCCAAGGCTCACAAGCCCGAGCACCTCGGCTACGCGCGGGCCGTCGCGTCCTCGTGTCCCGGAAGTGGTCGAGACGCCGGCCGAGCACAGGCAGGACCGCCGTATTGGGTTCCCGAAGCCCTTGGCCAGAGCCGATCAGGACACGACCCGCACCGGGACCGGACCGGCCGATCACGCTGCTGTACCTGCACGGCGGCTACGGTGATGGGCTCGGCTTTCGGCTTTCTGCTTCGAGCTGCCCCGCGGCTGGGATGCGTGAGTTCTTCGCTACCAGGCCGGCTCGGGCGTTCTCGATGAACTGACGCTTGCAGGTGCCGATCGACGGTGCCGAGCCCCTGTCACGGCGGGTGTCCTGAGCCACCGTCATCTCTCCGGCCGTGAGTCCGACGGTGACGCCCAGCAGTGGAGCGCTGCCGGGCTCGGTGTCGGCGATCGCGGGTGACTCCCCGAAGGATCTGTCCACCAAGGCGTGCCCTGCGCCAGGAACTGCAGCATCTGGAGCCGAGGAAGTCTGCAGCATGCGGACGAGGGCGATCTGAAGGCGCGGTGAAGCTCGTCTTCGATTGAATACAGCGGTCCGTTCCATACTCCAGTAGAAATGCGAGATCCATGCACCCGAAACTCCGGCTCGCTCGGATTACTCTTGTCTCGGCGGCTGCAGTAGCCGCGATCGCGACCACCGCTACTCCGGCTCAAGCAGGCGCGCGCTCATGTCACGTCCTGGTGTGCAACACCACCGAGGGCTCCGGACAGTGGGTGGAGAGCATCACGGCCAGCCTTACCTACAACAGCCGCTTCTATGGGCACTTCCAGGTCTATGGAACGGGATTCAGCTGGAACAGCCATACCCAGAGTTGGGGCCACCCGGCCACCTGGAAGAGGACAATCCGACGCGCCCTGCCCACTGGCACCCTGGTCTGCGTTGCAGCTTGGGAGCATGTGAACGGCCGCTTCGTCCAGCGAGGCAATGCCTGTAACAAGATCAAGTAGTTGGTGCCGAATCGCAGGCCGAGAGTGGCGTCGAGTTGCCAGAGCCTACGTCGGCCTCATTGTTCTGCGGGTCAGCGGAGGATGACCGGGTGCAGTGAGCCGTTTCCATCCTGAAGCGGCATGTCGCAGGCTTGTCGTCGGCTTCTGAATCTGGCCCGTATGCAGAGAAGCCCCTGGTGGATGCGTTGCCGACCAAGGCCAACAGCATCTCCAGGAGCTTCTCGTGCCGTTCTGCGCTGTCGTTGTCACGCCGGATATTGACGTCGGCAAGAAGATCGGGGCGCAGGCTCTGCCTGGGTCTAGGCAGGCTGGCGATCAGATCCCTCCTCCCGGAGCGGAGCGCCCCCGCCGGAGGCATAGGTTTGGCATGAGCCTATGCATGGGAGCCTCAAATGCAGTGACGACAGATCGGCTATTGGTACAGCGATCACGAGCCCGACTGGCCGCACCCTTCGACTCTTATAGATGACAAGTGGGACGAGCAGGGACGTCTCCTCGTCGTGAACTACCTGGAGAACGGCATGGGTCACATGGACTGGATGGGCATCTCGATGTGCCGGTTCTGTGGCCAGCACAATGGAGCCAGCGATTTCACCGATGGTGTCTACGTCTGGCCGGAAGGGCTCTCGCACTACCTGAAAGAACACGGGGTGCGCTTGCCCTCGGAGTTCGTTGCCCACGTCATGGCCCGAATCGATGCAAAGACGGACGGCGGAACTTGGTGGCGAACCGCGACGATGGAGCAGCCCGACGACGGTCCGAAGGACTCTGCGTAGTTCGTGCGGGGGCGGGCCAGTGGACGGTGATGTCTTGGGTACGCCGATGGCTCCCGGCGGCGGCGCGCCGCCGCCTTGATCCGGGAGCTGATGGCGCGGATGGGCCACCCCAGCACCCGGGCAGCCCTCATCCACCAGCACTCCACCGACGAGAGACAACGCGAGGTAGCCCGCAAGCTCGACGAGTTGGCCCGCGGCGCACTCACCAAGGACCCATCGGGCACGCCCCTGAAAACAGCCCCAACACAAGCCGAAAGCCCAGGCCGTTGACCTGGGCTTTCGGGTGTGTGGAGCCTAGCGGATTCGAACCGCTGACATCCTGCTCGCGAAACGGCCTGATCATCAAGGACAACGGCCTCGACCTGCGCGATGGGAGCCCCTCGAGTGACCGTGACTGACCGTTGCTGACCGCCCTTGATGGCACGCTAATGGCACGACGATCAAGATCCCGCGCTGGAACGAAGGGCGTCGAGTTGCTGCCGGAGAGCAACGCATTCAGAGATCACCTCGGTCATCTCATCCAGCGTGAAGAGTGTCTTGGAGGGGCCGTTCATGGTCCAGCCGTGCCCGCCGGGTTGCCAGAAGATCTCGACTTCGATGCCCTCGTGCGGGTCACCGCCTTCAGTCACGTCTTGTGCGGTCGTGACCTCGACGTTCTCGACGCGAAGCGACCAATTGTCTCCGTCGTGGACATCGATCACGACGGGGGTTTCGTCTGGAAGCCCTTCCAGGTAGTCACGAAGTGCACGCACGGTCAGCATGGCCGCAGGATGGCATGAGGTTGCGCACCTGCGCACGCTCGCCCGGCTGATCGTCCCGTCCGCCGTCGACCCGCCCGAAGGGGAAGCAGGCCAGGGCCACGGGTGCCAGATGGAGCACCCACGGACGAACGATCTGGTACCCGTGGCCCTGGTCTGCTCGGCTTGTCCCGGGTCGATGGCGGGCTGGATGATCAACTTCCACCTCAGCCATCTACGGTCTTGGCACCCGGCGCGGCGATTATCCCGAAGCCGGAGCGCCCCCGCCGGAGGCATGGTTCTGTCTCGAGCGATCAGGCAGCTGGAGGTCATGCTCTTGGCATGCGATCATCATGCTCATGACTTCGACCAGAAAGGGTCATGCCGCGTAGGCGCCCTTCGGAGGTCCGTACGCGAGGGTCGGGGTGCGGATCCCACAGAGCCTTGATTCATCATGTTCCCGGGCTCGGCCGTCGTCCCATGGCCGCGGTGATCGCCCTCGAACACACCCGGATGTGGCCGGGTTCGGTGGCGGCGGCCCTGGTGGCTTGGCAGGGGGCGGCCCTGGTCGGGACCGCCGACCGCATCTTCGGCAGGTGCGAGTGCGATGAGTGCACTGGAGATGCGCCCCGCCGGCGGCTTCAAAAGGTTCTCATGGCCTTGCCGCCGTGGGCCGCACCGCATCTCTACGCCTTGGTTCTCCCCGTTGACCGCTATTACCTCCGTCGAACCACACCAGCTCCGCCTGCGTCGCCCGATTCCGACTGGGCATGGTGGCAACGACGGCGCCTGTTTGAGGACCGGACCATCTAGAGACAGACGTGGAGGACGGTCTGAGGCGGCGCGGCAACCCCAGCCTGAGCGAGATTGAAAAGGCCACTTCCCGATCATGAGAAGTGGCCTTTGACCTGCGGTGGAGCCTAGCGGATTCGCACCGCTGACATCCTGCATGCAAACGGGAGCCAGTCCCGACGCCAAGCGGCCTCTCTCCTGGTCAAGCAGTAGATGATGGCGGGTGAAGCGTGCTGCTGTGCGTCGGCGTTACTGTGCCGAGCTGCTGTACAGCAACCGGCGTGCGACCTCGTTGCTCTGGCAAAGCTCAGCCGTCGTCATCCTCGAACTCCCAGGCCCCGATGCGGCCGATCCTCTCGGCCAGCTCCTCCCACGTCGGCGCCTCCAGTACAGCGATCCGGTCGGCCAGCCAGGCGGTCACCGTGTCAGGGTGGAGTTCCGGCACGAAGAGCCAGTGCCGGCCGATGAGGAAGGGGTGGCGCTGGAGCCGCTCCGCCAGGGCCGACGGGGTGCAGACGGTGACGTGGAAGATGTCCGAGTTAGAGCCGCCCTGGGGGCCGATCTCCGTCTCCAGGAGTTCACAGGCGTGAGCCGAGTCCCAGTCACTCCGCCCCCTGTCGAGATCGACTCAGCGGAAGCCGTCCGGTCGTGTGCGCATGGCGTCAATGATCGCCTTTGCGTGCGCCGTCCCGTCACGACCGTGTCACCGGAGAGCTCACGTACGGCCGCCTGGCCATCCGCGACGCACTCGGGCTCTTCGGATGACACTCCGGACGTGAAGGCCCCGGGGGTCACTCGCGGGCGCCGAGCGCATCGGCCGGTCGGGGGCGCAGGGCGAACCTGGCCGGGACTGCGGTGGCGGTCAGCGCCAGCACGGCCACGGCGGCGATCACCCCGGCGTACGTCAGCGGCGGCACGTGCGGCAGCACCGACCCCGTCATCCCCCTGCTGAACGCCGCGAGTGTGACCAGCGAGACCAGCGTGCCGATGGCCACGGCGACGAACAGGGCCGTCAGCGTCTCCGCGCACAGCATCCGGGCCGCCTGCCGCCGCGTCGTGCCCACCACGCGCAGCAGGGCGAGCTCGCGCGAGCGGGAGAGGGTGGACATCGCCAGAGTGTTGACCACGGCGATCGCGCAGAAGGCGACGATCAGCCCCATGGCGACGTACGCGACCGCCGCGTCGGCGGAGCCAGCCGGTTCATGTCCGGGAGCGGTCCCGGCGGGAAGCGCGTCGCGCGCGCCGCCGGCCACCAGGAGGGTGCCGCGGGGATCGTCCACGTGGCCCGCGACGAGCCCGTGCGAGAGGGTCAGGTCGCCGAAGCCCAGGCCGCGGGAGTAGACCGCGACGATCCGCACCTCGACCGGCGTGCCGTCGCCGAGCACCAGGGAGAGCCTGTCGCCGACACTCACGTCCAGCCTCGACGCGGCGGTGCGGCTGATCGCCGCCGACGTGTCGCCGAAACCGTCCAGCGAGCCCGCCACCACGCCCAGGTCCATCGTCCGGTCAAGGCCGTCGAGTGTGACGGCCTGGGCGGCGTACTTCTCGAGGTCGATCCTGACCGAGGTGCGCAGCACTTCGGTCACCGCGCGCACGCCGGGAACCCCGCGCACGGCGGCCGGGGACGCGCCCGGGGCGAGCACGTGGTCCGCCTTGATGCCCGCGGCCACCTCGCGCTGGGCGGCGTGCCCCATCGTGGCCGGAACGAACAGGATCGTGCACGTCATCGCCGTCATCAGGGTCAACGGCGTGATCACCGAGGCCAGCCGTACGGGCCCGGCGAGCAGGTTCTTCCGCGCCAGGTAGCCGGCCACGCCGGGCGCCCGCAACGGCAGCGCCGTCACCGCCCGCGCGGCGACCGGCCCGAGCAGGGCGACCGCGACCGTCCACACCAGCGCGGTCAGCATGGTGACCGGGCTGGACGCCGCCTCCGTGTTCAGGCCGGACAGCACGATCGTCAGCACCACGCCGCCGGCGACGGCGAGCAGGCCCGCGACCAGCCGCACCACCGGGAGCCGGGTGCCGGGCATCGCCGTCTCTCCCAGCGCCTCCACCGGCCTGATCCGCACGGTACGGCGGGCGGAGACCCGCGCCGCCACCCACGCGGCCACCAGAGTGGTCAGCACCGCGACGATCGCGGGGAACGGGCTGACCACCAGCCGCAGGTTCGCGGGCATGGCGCCCAGCTCGACGAACCTCGACCGCAGCCAGAACCCGAGCAGGACCCCGGCCCCCGAGCCGAGCAGCCCGGCGGCCACGCTGACCAGCAGGGCCTCCCCGCCAACGAGCTGCCTGATCTGCCGCGGCAGGGCGCCGACGGCCCGCAGCAGGGCGATCTCGCGCCGGCGCTCCTGCATGGACAGGGCGAACGTGCCCACCACGACGAGGATCGCCACCAGCAGCGCAGTGCCGCCGAGCGCGCCGCCCAGGCTGACGAGCTTGACCCGGGAGCCTTCCGCCTCGGGGAACTCGACCGCGCCCCGCTCGTCGCCGGTGTAGGCCACGGCGCCCTCGACGGCGACGCCGACCGCGGGCCAGACGCCGATCGCCGTCACCAGCCCGTCGCGCCCGGCCAGGCGGCGAGCCTCGCCGGTGGCGAAGAAGATCGTGTCCTGGCCCGGCAGGGCCTGCGCGGTCACCCCCACCACGCGGTGGCCGGGGATCGCCCTGCCGGAGTGGCGCGCGTCCACGACGACCTCGCCCGCCGCCCTGGGAGGACGGCCCCTGGCGAGCGTGAACGGAGTGAGCGCGGCTGACTCCCAGCCGTGGGCGGTGTACCCGGAGTAGGGGAAGGTCACCTCGGTGACCACCTTCGTGACGCCGGGGACGCGCCGAATCTCCTCGGAGAGGGACGCCGGGATCCACCGGAGCTCAGAGAGGAGCTTGGCCTTCTCCTTGCCGCTCTCCTTGGTCTGCCTGACGTACTGGTCGCCCGCCACGATGACGGGGGCGCCGGCGTACCGCTCGGGCGCCACCGCGCCGCGCAGCCCCGTCTCCAGCAGCATCCCGCAGGCGGTGACCAGCGCGGCCGCGCAGAACAGGGCCACGAAGGCGCCGGCGAACCCCGCCTTGCGCCGGCCGATCGTCTTCAACGCGAAGGAGATCATCACTTCCACGCCCCCAGCCGGGTCATCCGCTCGGCGACCTTGTCGGCGCTCGGGGCCGGCATCGCGTCCACGATCCGGCCGTCGGCCAGGAAGAGCACGGTGTCGGCGTACGCGGCGGCCACCGGGTCGTGGGTCACCATCACCACGGTCTGGCCGAGCGCCGAGACCACCTCCCGCAGCAGGGTCAGGACGTCGCGGGCGGTCATGGTGTCCAGCGCGCCGGTCGGCTCATCGCCGAACACCACCTCCGGCCTGGTCACCAGCGCCCTGGCGATCGCCACACGCTGCTGCTGGCCGCCGGACAGCTCGGCGGGACGATGCCCGGTACGCCCTCCGAGCCCCACCCTGTGCACGACCTCGTCCAGCCAGGGCCGGTCGATCCGGGCGCCGGCCAGCCTGAGCGGCAGCGTGATGTTCTCGGTCACGGTCAACGCGGAGACCAGGTTGAACGCCTGGAACACGAAGCCGACCCGGCGCCGCCGCAGCTCGGTCAGCGCGTTCTCGTCCATGCCCGCCAGGTCGGTGCCGCCCAGCCGTACCGATCCCGAGCTGGGGACGTCCAGCCCGGCCGCGCAATGCAGGAACGTGCTCTTGCCGGAGCCGGAGGGGCCCATGACGGCGGTGAAGGTGCCCCGCGGGATGCCGACCGACACCTCGCGCAGGGCCGCCACCGCGCCCCGGCCCCTGCCGTACACCTTGCTCACCGCGTCCAACCGCACTGCTTCTGTCATGGCTCCAAGCCTGCTGATCTGCGTTTTCAGCCGCCAGAGAGCCGCTCACGACCTCGCTATGACGTCATCATGATCCGGACATAATGGTCAGGTGATTCGTATGCTCCTGGCCGAGGACCAGCACGTCATCAGGGAAGCGCTCGTGACCCTGCTCAGCCTCGAACCCGACATCGAGATCGTGGAGGCGGTCGAGTCCGGGGACGCGGCGGTGGCCGCCGCCCTGGTGCACCGGCCGGACGTCGCCGTCCTGGACATCGACATGCCCGGCGCGATCGACGGCCTCGACGCCGCCGCGCAGCTGCGCACCAGGTCGCCGGGCTGCCGCACGCTCATGCTCACCGGCCACGGCAAGCCCGGCCACCTCCGGCGGGCGCTCGCCTCCCAGGTGGACGGCTTCATGCTGAAGACCGCCTCGCCGGAGGAGCTGGCGTCCGCGATCAGGAAGGTGGCGCGGGGCGAACGGGTCCTCGACCCCTCGCTCGCCGTCACCGCGTGGGACCTGGCCGACAATCCGCTCACCTCGCGGGAGGCCGACGTCCTGCGGCTGGTCGCCGAGGGGTCCGAACCGCCCGAGATCGCCGGGCGGCTCTTCCTCAGCGCGGGCACCGTACGCAACTACATCACCACGATCGTGACCAAGCTCAACGCCCGCAACCGCACCGACGCCGTGCGCATCGCCTCCGAGGCGGGCTGGATCTAGCTGGGCCGGCTCTGGGCGGGGCGGCTCGGGACGGGGGCCCAGGTGAGCGTCGGGGCCTCGGCCGTCAGCTCGAACCAGCCGTCCTCGTGGGTGACGTCCAGCCGCCCGTCGAGCGCGGCCAGCCGGGTGGTGAGGTTGCCGATCCCGGCCGAGCCGTGGCGGCCCTTCGCGGAGCGCACGCCGTCGTTGCGTACGCTCAGCCGTACGAGGCCGTCCCGCACGGAGGTCATGATCACGCAGCGGCGAGCCGAGCTGTGCCGCAGCACGTTGGTGACCGCCTCCCTGAGCACGACGCCGAGCGTGGTCTCCACGTCCCGGCCGAGGGCGTCGTGGCCCAGGTCGAGCTCGACCTCGACACCCGCGGTGGACAGCAGCGCGCGGGCCGACTCCGCCTCCGCGGTCAGCGACAGCTCGCCGTGCCTGCCCGACACCGTCCGCAGGTCCTCCATGGCCCGCTCGGTCATCGTCAGGACGTCCTGGAGCTCCTTGCGCGCGCGCTCGGCGTCGAGCCTGCGGGCGAGCTCGCACTTGAGCAGGATCGCGGCCAGGGTGTGCCCGAGAAGGTCGTGCAGGTCGCGGGCGGCTCGCAGCCGTTCCTCGACGACGGCCGCGCGGGCCAGCCCGTCCCTCGACTCGCGCAGTTCCCTGGCCATCCGGGCCAGGCTGAGCAGCCCGTACACGACCAGGCCGCTCACCACCGTGCTGATCGCGTAGTTCACGGTCAGCGGGACCGGCAGGGCGAGCAGCACGCCCGAGACCGCCACGACCCCCACGATCGCCGCCACCGACAGGAGCGCCACCGCCCACGGGAAGGCCAGGAGGATCGGCCCCGCCAGGAATCCCGCCACCCCCAGCCATGCCTGCCCGAACAGCGGGATCGGGGCGAACGTCAGCAGCCCCATGATCGACAGAGCCACGGGATGACGGCCCTCGACCGATCGCACCTGCATGACGACGATGACGGCCAGCAGTGCCACCGGCCACAGCGAGCCGGCCGCGAGCAGCGCCTTCACCGAGAACCCCACCAGCACGGCCGTCAGCAACGCGATCGCCAGGGCGCTGTCGCGGGCCGGCTGGACGGGCGGGCGCGTGACGGGCAGGGCCGCCTCCACGGTCATCCGGGCGTCCCCCGTGAGCCCGACGGTGAGCGTGCCGCCCGCCTTCTCGATCTGCTCCGGCAGGTCGCCGAGGTTCTCGTCGCCGGCCGTCCGCGCGCCGTCGTCGGAGACCCGCAGCCATACCGCGGCGCCCTCGGTGAACGTCTCGATGCGGCAGACGGTGGCCGTGGACCTCCGGACGATGTCCGTCACGGCCTCCCTGAGCACGGCCGCCAGGAGCGCGCCCGCCGGTCCGAGCGGCTCGGCGTGGCTCACGCGCACGTCCACGGCGACGCCCGCGGCGGTCAGCATGGCCCTGGCGGTGGTGATCTCGGGGGCCAGGGACATGGCCCGGTAACTCGCCGCCGCCGCCCTGGCCTCGGCCAGCGAGCGACGCGCCGTCTCCACGTCAGGAGTTCCGGTACGCGCGCTCTCGGCGATCGTGGACAGCGCCCGTCCCAGGCCCGCGCTCAACTCGGCGGCGATGCGCAGCCGCTCCTCGGCCGCCGCCGTCACCGCCAGCGACAGCCGGGCCGCGTTCACCTCGTCGATCCGGTCGATCATCCTGGTCAGGCCGTACACGACCAGCGAGATCAGCACCATGCTGATCACCGGGTCGAGAGGCCCGAGCAGCGCGGCGCTCGCCACCACCGCCGGAGCGAGCGGCCAGAGCGGGGTCAGCAGCAGCGAGCCGCCCACGAAGCCCAGGATGCCCACCGAGGAGCCGAACACCAGCACCGACCCGTACGCCAGGACGGCCTGAACCGGCACCAGCCACCACCAACGCCGCAGGGTGAAGAGCACCTGCACCGCGAACACGGCCACCGCCGAGGGCGCCCCGGCCACCACGTAGACGCTCGCGAAGCCGGCGAACACGACGGCGACGATCAGTTTCGCCTGCTTGTGCACCCGTGCAGCCTAGAAGAGGCCCTCCAGCGACAGGGCCTCGGGAGGCCGGGTGCGGGGGATCACCGCTCGGCGAACGCCCGGACCCGGAGCCCAGGCACCCGCCGGGCGGACACGGCCAGGATCAGGGCCACACACGCGGCGACCAGCCCGCACAGACCGAGCGCGGCCTGAAGCGTCAGGGCGTCGGGGTGAAGGAGCGCCTGTCCGCGCTGCGCCTGCCACAGCACCAGCCCGGTGAGCCCCGCGTACCCGAACGCCGCGACGATCACCAGGGCCGTGCGGGCAGCGGCCCCCGACAGGACGGGGAGGCGGCCGGCCAGCAGGCGCAGCCCGATCGCGACCAGCGGGATCACCTGCAGCGCGTGGAGACCGACGAAGTGCGCCACCCGAAGGTCACCCGAACCGGTCTCCCACCCGGTGACCGCCATGCTCGCCCCGCCGTCGGGCGCGCCGACGCTGTGCGCGCCGATCGTGGTCAGGCTCAGCCCCCTGGCCAGTTGCTCCGCCTGGTCCGACGTGGGGGCGGTCATCAGGTAGCCGACGGACATGCCGGCCAGCGAGATGATCAGCCCGAGCGGGATGGCCCATGCCATCGCCCTGTCCACCCGCCGCTGCGCCACCAGGAATACCCCCATCGCGAAGGTCAGCAGCCAGCCCAGGTACGCGGCCCCGCCCATGACCATGAACACGGTGGTGTCCAGCCCGGTGGAAAAGTTGAAGTGACTGGGCACGCCGCGCGCCGCCTGGAAGGTGATGGCCGCGATCTCGGGGGTGACGAAGCCGCCCACCGCCACGGTGCCCAGCCACCACAGCGTCCGCCGCCAGCGCCCCCCTTGAGCGATCATCCAGGCCAGCGTGATCGCGTAGAGGCTGAACGAGACCGCGAACTTGAACGGCTTCAGCCACACGCCCTGCCCCATGAGCGTCCGCCCGTCGACCACGAGGCCCAGCGCGCTGACCAGGGCCAGCACCGCCATCGCCGCCGCGCAGTAGGCGAGCGGTTTGTGCCACGAGGACGTGACCTTCCGAAGTTCCCGGCGCTGGAGCAGGGCACTCATGACGACTCCTTCACATCGACTGAGTACAACCCTGCTGGTCAGCGGCCCCGCCAACCAGAGACGCGATCATCGACCAGGCATGACGTCGTCACGAACCAGACATCTGAGGAGTGTCAGTCCCTTCCCTGGTGCATGTGGATGGCCATGGTGACGGACGGGCGCTTCCTCGGTCCCGACCTGATCGGGATGCGCGCCGCCGGTGACGACGAGGTGATGCGCGGCGACCTGGCCCGCCTGCTGTACGAGGCCACCAAGGGCGAGGTGGAGTACGTGTTCGGCGACTCGATCACCAGCCTGGTCGAGGACGCCGATGGCATCGCCGTCACCTTCGAGCGTGCGGCCCCTCGGCGTGTCGACCTGGTGGTGAACGTCTACAGCACCCGCCTGGACCAGGCCAAGGCGCAGTCCGCCTTCCCCAGCCCCACCACGTTGCCCACCCGCCGCGAGGCGGAACGTCAACCCATCGCCGTCAGGGTGTCACGCAACCGGCGCAGGTCCCGCTTGCGCATTGCCTACCAGCTGGGATGGCACCATCACTTCGGGCCTGCCTCCGGCTCCGACCCGAAGATCGAGGAAGCGCTCGGCCGGTATGTGCTCACGGTGTTCACCCACGGCACTCTGCTTGGCCCGGCCCAGGTCGCCGCGCACATGCGGGGCAAGGCCAGCGCCGCCGAGCTCGCTTTGGCCGCGCACGAGCACGCCACCAGCGAGAAGATCGCCAAAGCCTCCACCACGGTGATCAACGCGTTCAACCAGCTCGACATCGCCTCGGTGTGGGGTGACGGCAAGGCTGTGGCCGCGGACGGCTCCCAAGTCGAGACGTGGGAGAACAACCTGCTCGCTGAGTCCCACATCCGCTACGGAGGCTACGGAGGTCTCGCGTACCGGCACATCTCGAACACCTACGTTGCCCTGTTCAGCCACTTCATACCCTGTGGAGTGTGGGATCTTGAGTCCCGCGTCCTGTTTGCCCCGTGACGGGAACGGCGGTGGTGGCCGACTTTCGGGATAGGGGTTTCTGGACGGCATCGTGCCTGGTCGCTGGAGTGTCCAGAAAGGTACACCTTCTCGGACGCGCCCGAGATCGATCGCGGAACTGTGTACGCGGCTTCCCAAGGTTGAGTCCTCTTCTTGTGGTGGCGGATCGTTGCATCCAGGACTCCTTCGACGACGACCTCGACACCCCCCGCGGCGTTGCGGATCCTTCGGCAGCTGGACGCGGGCCCCAAGGTCTCGCCGACGCCAAGTTCGAGTCGTTCCCGTACCTGAACCACGTGCTCGGCCTCGACCTGTCCATCGAAATCGGCAAGTCCCCGAGTGTTTCCTCCTGGGCCGCCGAGCTGCTTGACCAGCAGACGCACGGCGCGAGGCCACGGACTTGCCGCCCGTCGATCGGATCGGGGACGAGCTGGCTACGCTGGGCGTCAAGGTCTCCGACATTCTCTTGGGCCAGGTCTGGACCTGATGGCGGGAACCGGTCGGCTGCGGGCGGGCAAGTAGGGGTGTTCCATCCGTGAGCCGAGAGGCCAGAGCATGTCAGAAACTAGCCCCGCCGATTCCGCCGTCATCGCGCGGTCCCGGCAGGAGCCCGAGGTGTTCGGAGAGATCTTCCGCAGGCACGCGGCCGAGATCAAGAGATTCGTCATCCGCCGCCTCGGCCTCGACGTCGCCGAGGACGTGGTGGCGGAAACCTTTCTCGCCGCCTTCCACCAGCGCGGCCGATATGACCTGGCCAGGCACAACGCCCTGCCCTGGCTGTACGGCATCGCCACCAACCTCATCGGCCGCCACAAGCGCACCGAGGCCAGACAGCTGAACCTCCTGGTCCGCACCGGTGTGGACCCGGTCACCGAACCCTTCACCCCGCGCAGCGACGAGCGGCTGAGCGCCCAGGCCGTACAACAGCGCCTGGCCGCCGCGCTTGTCGCGCTGCCCGCTGGGCATCGCGACGTGCTGCTCCTGGTGACCTGGGGCGGCCTGAGTTACGCCGAAGCCGCCGAGGCGCTCGGCATCCGCGTCGGAACGGTCCGCTCACGCATCAACCGCGCCCGTACCAAGATCCGCGAGGAACTGGGCGGGACCGACCCCACAGCACTCGTCATCGAGGAGGTTCGCCATGGATGACCTGGCCCAGCTCAACAACTTCCGCTCCGAGGTCCCTGTGCAGGAGGACCTGCGGGCCGAGGCGGAACGCCTGATGGCCGGCATGTCGGCGCCGGCGCGCCCCAATTTTCGCCGCCTCGGACTGCGCGCCGCATTGGCAGGAGGTCTGGCGGCCGCGGTGGGAGTGGCGGTGTTCCTTGTCCAGAACCAGCCCGCCCCGACGCCGCCCCCGCCGCTGATCCGCACGGTCGCGGCCGTGGAGGTGCTGACGCGGGCGGCCGAGCACGCCGGCAGCCGCCCGGAGCTGCATCCCAGGCCCGGCCAGTTCCTCGTCTACCAGTCGGAGACCATGAACTCGGCCGAAGGGGAAGGGCAGATCTGGCTGTCGCGTGCCAGGCGCACGTTCTGGCAGCCGGTCGAGGGCAGTTCGGTTAAGGCGTTCCTGCAGAATGAGATCTTGGCGCCTCTGCCGTATCCGGGGCACATGCTCCCGCCGCTGGCACAGTGGGAGCAGGAGCAGGTGGGCAAGCCCAGTCGTCCTGAACGGGCCGCTGACTTCGACGATCGCCCCGAGTTCATGCGCAACGACTACGCCTACGTCAGCAAGCTGCCGACCGATACCGAGGGCATGCGCAGGCACCTCTACACGCAGGTGCCCTTCGACGGGTTGCAGGACTACGAGGCGTGGGGCAGGGTCGGCGGGCTGCTCCAGGAGTCCTATCTGCCCGCCGCGCAGCGGGCCGCGCTCTTCCGCGCGGCGGCCACGATTCCCGGGGTGGTGACGGTGAAGGAGGCGCAGGACGCCGCGGGGCGTACGGGCATCGCGGCGGCGATGGTGTCGCCCATGGGGGTCAGGGAGGAGTACATCTTCGACCGGAAGACGTATGACTATCTCGGCCGCCGGGGGGTGGTCGTGGATGCGAAGCTGGCCAATGCTCCGGTGGGAAGCGTGGTGTCGTCGAGCGCGCAGTTGAAGGTGAGCGTCGCCGACGGCGCGCCGATCGTGGAGTAGACGGCGCGACGAGGCTCGGGCAGGCGGCATGGCAGGGACCGTCTGCCCGATCGACGCATCACGACTGCCGTATCGTCTGGAAAAGTGGACGTTTCTGGACATCGCCGAGAGGGTGGCTGATGACCGTCTAGGCATACGCACGAGTCTCGACGCGTGACCAGAACCCGCAGCTTCAGCTTGATGCCCTGGCGGCCAGCGGCTACGACGAGTCGGTCATGGAGAAGGAGTCGAGCAAGCGCGGTGTCGCGCGGCCGGAGTGGGAGGCGCTCCTGGCGCTGCCGCAGGCGGCGACGCCCTGAAGTTCTGGAAGTCCGACCGGTGGGGCCGCTCGGCGGGGCACGTGCTGACCACGGTCAATGATCTCCCCGACCGCGGCATCACGGTGGTGTCGCTGACGGAGAACTTCGATCCGGGCACCAAGGAGGGCCGGTTCATGTTCGCGGTCCTGGCCGCTGCCGCGGAGTGCGAGCTGGAGCTGCGCGCCGAGCGCCAGGCCGAGGGGATCGCCACCGCCAAGCGCCGCGAGGCCACCGGTGCCATGCTGCCCGGCAAGAAGAAGACCGGCCGGCCCCGCGCTATCGGCCCCGCCGAACTGGCCACACTGCGCCGCCTGGTCGACGACGGCGTCTCGGTCACCGAGGCCGCCCGCACCCTCAAGATCGGCCGCTCCACTGCCTACGAGGCGCTGGCCCAGCGCTGAGCAGCGGCTCTGCCGTCCCGCGGCCCGTTTCTGCCGTATTCCGGTGGCACCCGATGGTGACCGGCCCGGTGGTGGTCTTGACGGCGGTGGTGCAGTGGCCGTTGCGGTGGCCCGGGCGGATCACTGCCTCTCATCGTCGGCTGCGACGGCACGCGACGCCGCCCGAGAAGCAGCAGGCGAGAACTGGCACGAGACCGGCCTCGTCTTCACCACCGCCAGCGGCCGACCGGTGGAGCAGTCCAACTTCCGCCGCAGCTTCGCAGGCGCCTGCGACAAGGCCGGCGTTAGCAAGGTCCACGTCCACGCAACCCGCAAGACCTGCGCATCCTTGCCTGTGGCTCTCGACGTCCACAACATCCTGCTTGCAAAAAACGGCCGGATCTTCACGGGCAACGGCTTCCACCTGCGCGAAGGACGGTCCGCGAGTGACCGTGACTGACCGCTGCTGACCGCCCTTATTGGCACGCTAATGGCACGCGGGCCAGCCATGCCGTGACGATCGTGAGAGCTTCGTCTGTGCGGCGGCGCGGCAACCATGGTCGGTGCGTTCGGTCCGGACGGCGCAGCAGGCGTGCGGCGTCCGGTCCGGTGTCCCGCCGCCGTCCGGGACCGGCCCGACCCACGCCATGGCCGGTAGTTGTCGTGTTACCTGCTCGGCTGCGGTTGGGCGATGGGACACGCGCTACTATCAGCGTGCAGGCTGGCCAGGAGCCGCAGGGCGTCCGCGGTGGGGCTGCCGGGGGCCGCAGAGAGCACCAGCAGCTCCAGGCCGGATTCATCCGGCAGCGGGAAGTTCTCCTGATGCAGTTCCAGCTCCCCGACCAGGGGGTGTCGGTAGGCCTTGCGTCCGTGGGTCCGTGCGCGTACGTCCGCGCGGGCCCAGAGGCGCCGGAAGCGCTCGCTGCCCATCGCCAGCTCCCCAATCAACGAAGCCAGGCGCGGATCCTCGGGATACTTGCCGGCCGCCAGGCGCAGGTGGCCGACCACGTCGCGGGTGCACTGGTCCCAGTCGGCATACAGGCCGCGCCCGGTCTCCTCCAGGAAGATGTGCCTGGCCGTGTTCAGCCCTTTCATGGGGCGGCCGTACAGCAGTTCGGCGAGGCGGTTGCCGGCGGCGGCGTCGAGGCGGTGGTCGACGATGAGCGCGGGAGAGTCGGTGATCAGGCCCAGGACCCGCAGGAGTTCCGGGCGCAGCAGCCCGGTGGGCGACTTCGCCTTCCGGCGCCGCTGCCGGGCCAGCCGGTACAGGTGCCCGCGTTCGGTGTCGTCGAGCCCGAGGACCCGGGCGAGTGCGTCAAGTACCTGCTCCGAGGGTTGCGTGGCGCGGCCCTGCTCGAGGCGTACGTAGTAGTCGACGCTCATCCCGGACAGGTGCGCGACCTCTTCGCGGCGCAGCCCTTGGACCCGTCGGCGGTTGTCGATCGGAATGCCCACTGCGGCCGGGTCGACCCGGGAGCGGCGGGTGCGCAGGAAGCCCGCGAGATCGTCCATCGGTCAAGTATCTCGCGGGCGACGGCGAGGAAGGTGGCACTGCCGTTACCAGGAAGCCGGGTCCGACGGAGGTGGCGCCCCTGAATGGCGGCGGCTCGGCCGTGAAGGATCGGAGGCACCCGATCTCGAGGAGTTCACATGAAGACGCTGATCGTCTATGCCCACCCGGAGCAACACCGTTGCGTTTGTTCGGCCGACGGTTCGTCAAGCCGGTGATCACGACGAACGGGACCTCTGGTAGATCACTTGTGTCGAGCAAGATGATCAAGAACCAGGGGTCCCGTTGCAGGAGAAGTCTGCCATCACCCGCACGATCGAGACAGCCGCGGGCGTCCACGCGCCCGGACATCTGGGCGAGCTGACCCAGATCGTCGACTTCACGCTGGTGGATGCGGTGCTGGAGGAGACCGGGGCACGGGAGAAGCGGTTACGGCTGCTGCCCGCCCGGGTGGTGGTCTACTTCACCCTCGCCCTGGCCCTGTTCGGACACTGCTCCTACCGGGCGACCTGGGGCAAGCTCACCGCCGCTCTGGGCCAGCTCGCGCCGGTGTGCCCGGCCGCCTCCTCGCTCGCGCGAGCGCGACGCCGGGTCGGCGCGGCCCCGCTGCGCCGCCTGTTCGAGATCCTCGCCGGGCCGGTAGCCGGCCCTAGCCAGGCAGGCTCGTTCTACCGGGGACTGCGCACGGTGGCGCTGGACGGCACCCACCTGCACGCCCCCGACGACGAACAGGTCACCTGGCGCTACCCGAAGCGATCCGGGGACGTGCTGGAGTTCGGCTACCCGCTGGTGCGCCTGCTGGTCGTGGTCGAGTGTGGGACCCGGGCCGTGCTCGCGGCCTGTTTCGGCCCCGAGAACCAAGGCGAAGTACCCTACGCACAGCGCTTGCTGGGCTGCTTGGACCGCTCGATGCTGCTGTTGGCGGACGCCGGTTTCGACGCGGTGGAGTTCCTGCGCCAGGTAGGCGCGACAGGCGCGCAGTTCCTGGTGCGCTCCTC
The DNA here is from genome assembly GCF_014207745.1 of Nonomuraea muscovyensis. Lineage (NCBI taxonomy): Bacteria > Bacillati > Actinomycetota > Actinomycetes > Streptosporangiales > Streptosporangiaceae > Nonomuraea > Nonomuraea muscovyensis. The sequence continues at coordinate 2,826,530 of NZ_JACHJB010000001.1, read as the reverse complement.
CGCCCGGCGCCGCCCGGCCATCCAGCGCCGCCTGCCCGACGGCTCCTACCTGGCCCGCCTGTGCGGCGTCTACCGGGCCAGCGAGGGCTACCGGGCGCTGCCCGTCCGCGTTATCGAGGCGTGGATCACTGTCACCCTCGCCGACGGCACCACGCGGCGTGAGCCGTGGCGCCTGGTCACCAGCCTGGTCGATCACGAGCGCTACCCCGCCGGTGAACTGGTCGCCCTCTATCACCGCAGGTGGCAAGTGGAGACCACCTACTTCTCGATCAAGGTGGCCATGCTCGACGGCCGCGTCCTGCGCTCGCGCAGCGTTGCGGGCCTGGACCAGGAGGTTTACGCGCTACTGACGGTTTACCAGGCCCTCATTCGCACCGCCGCCGACGCGGCGGCCTCCCGGCCGGGTCTGGTCATGGAGCGGATCAGCTTCACCATCCTCCTCCAGACGGCCCGAGACCAGGTCACCACCGCCACCGGCATCCTCCCGCCGGAGCCGGTGGCTCTCGTGGGCGCGATCGGCCGAGCCGTCCTGAACGACCTGTTGCCCGCCGAACGCCGCCAGCGTGTCAAGGCCCGCAGCCGCAAGAACCCGACCAGCAAGTACGGACCGAACGCGGGAAAGCACCCCCAGCAAGCACAGACCTACACCCTCGAAGTCCAGATCCAGATCATGGACCATGGACTTGCATCCCGTCGGCGCCGGTAAACGCAACGGTGTTGCCACCCGGAGCCGAGGTCGCTCAACGGCTCGCTGAAGGACCTGGCGGTGGCCACGCTGGAGAAGGCGGGGCACGAGGTGCGGGTCAGCGATCTGTACGCGATGCGCTGGAAGGCGGCCGTGGACGCCGAGGACTTCGGCCCGTCCGCTTCGAGCCCGCTGAAAGTCGCCGCGGACTCGGGGCGGGCCTTCGACACCGGCGCCCTCACTCCGGACGTCCTGGCCGAGCAGGAGAAGCTGTTGTGGGCTGACATGATCATCTTCCAGTTCCCTCTGTGGTGGTACACGATGCCGGCGATCCTCAAGGGCTGGGTCGACCGGGTCTTCACCTACCACTTCGCGTACGGCGTCGGCGAGCACAGTGACATCAAGTACGGGGAGCGCTTCGGCGAGGGCACCCTCGCGGGGAGGCGGGCACTGCTGTCAGTGACCGCCGGCGGCCCGGAGTCGCACTACGCCGAGCGCGGGATCAACGGTCCGATCGACGACCTGCTGTTCCCGATCCAGCACGGGATCCTGTACTACCCGGGGATCGAGGTGCTGCCGCCGTTCGTGCTGTACGGCACAGACCGGACCACCGACGAAGACTTCCCGGACATCGCCAAGGCCTGGGAGCAGCGGCTGCTGACCTTGGAGTCGACCGAGCCGATCGCGTTCCGGCGGCAGAACTTCGGCGACTACGAAATCCCGTCGCTGCATCTGAAGGAGGGGCTGGAGCCCGCAGACTGCACGGGTTTCCGGCTGCATGTGCGGCCCTAGCGACAATTCCTCCGGGGCACGTGCCCCGGGCAGACCGTGCGTGGCGTGTGGATCACAGTTGGTTTCTGATGGGTGCGGGGATGTCGGGAACCGGCTGGGAAAGGAGGGCAGCCGCCTCGCTGGGGGTGAGGAGGCGGGCTTCGCACAGGCGAAGCCTCGTCCGAAGAGTCGCGCCGAGCGCTCAAGAAGCTCGGTGACCATCTGGACTCGTAGCGCATGCGCCGACGAAGGTGAATGAGGCCATTCCTCGATCATGGGGAATGGCCTCTGACGTGGGCCGATGACTTACGCCTGCTCCGTCGCGCCCTACGTGAGGACGTCTGACGCGCCGAAGCCACCTGCGACTCCCAACCAGACCACCGAATCAAGGCGATGGAGACGCCGAGGAGGATCGTGAACGCGCCCGCGAGAACGTTCAGCGCCCCGAGGACGACCTCTCCGTCTGGATCGCCGATCCCGGAAGGTCGGCCTTCGGCCCAGCTCGTCATGGCCCACGCCTGCGTCGTTACAACCACACCGAACACGATCGTGACCGCAGCCAGGACGTAGCCGGGAGGGCGCGTCCACCACCGGCTGGCGACAAGCACAATGCCGATCAGTAACCCGAGCGGGACGGTCAAGAGCTGAGCCAGGTTCATGATGATCAGGGCATCGAGACGGACATGATCCAAGTCACTGCCAGGCTGAGCCCGTATGAACGGGATCGTCATGACGCCGCCGCTGAGGAAGGCCGAGTGCCAATAACCGGAGTACCGCCACACAGCATGATTGTGGACGTGCTCGACCCTGCGCCACCTTGACTGAGCGTGTAGCTGTATTTTGCTGCTGTACGAGAGCGCAAAGGCCACTTCCTGATCATAGGAAGTGGCCTTTGACCTGCGGTGGAGCCTAGCGGATTCGAACCGCTGACATCCTGCTTGCAAAACGGCCTGATCTTCAGGGACAACGGCCTCGACCTGTGCGGAGGACGGTCCACGAGTGACCGTGACTGACCGCTGTTGACCGCCCTTAATGGCACGCTAATGGCACGACGATCACGCCCGCCACCTGGTCGCCCCCGCGCGGCGCGCGCACCCCTCGTCCTGATCATCCCGTCTGCCGTCGACCCGCCCGAAGGGGAAGCGGGCCAGGGCCACGGGTGCCAGATGGAGCGCCCCACGGACGAACGATCTGGTACCCGTGGCCCTGGTCTGCTCGGCTTGTCCCGGGTCGATGGCGGGCGGGATGATCAGGCTCACCTCAGCCATCTACGGACATCGCCGACGAACATAGCCGTAGCGATCATCCCGGAGCCGGAGTGCTCCCGCCGGAGGCTGCTTGTTCGAGAAGACACGGTGAGGAGCAGTGTGGGAGTCGATGCGGTCTTGATGAGGGTGCATCGCGCTGGAACGAGCCCTCGACGAAGAAGAGTCGTTCCGGCCGGCCCTGTTGTGGGTGACAGGGACGACGTCTTTGTGCGCTTGGTGGAGCGGGCACGCGGGCGCAGCAGAGTGCCCATGCTGGAGCGCATAGATCCATATGGCGATCTGATCCTGACCAGTGAGGAGATGCCGCAGTTTCTCGCAGAGCTGGACTACCTCGCTGGGCTCGCAGAGACCGCCGGCGAACGTGACGTCCTGGCGAACGTGGCGCGCTTGGCCGCCGCCTGCGGGGAAGACGCCGCACTCGAACTTCACCTCGTTGGCGATTGATGCGGCTGGGCTACGGCACAGTGCGGCCCGTGCCGTCCGGCGGCCGGGACCGGCCCCCAGGCCGCACGCCCGGCCGCCGAGCGGCGGAGGGCCGCGAGGCGGCGCGGAGCGCCGCCCTTGATCCCTCATGAGGAGAATTCGGCAATGGACTGCATTGCGGGCAGGCCAGAGCGCATACCCCGTCCCACTCGAGCAGCAGAACCTGCACTGCATCACAACTTGAGCGAGGCCAAGCCGGTCTCACCCCACGGCATGAACCCGCAACTGTAGGCCTGCGGGGGCGGGCCGACCAGATGAGGTAGCGCGTCAGCGGTGGAGCCTCGTCGCCTTGCCGAGGCTGGCATAAATGAAGGGTGGGCCGTCCACGATGCGCCGAGGGTGCGCCTAGACGGCGGTGCAACAACGTTTGCCCCCTTGAGCTATCTAGTAGGCAACTTTTCCCTAAGTTCTGCGCCGATCGTGCACTGCAACACGGACAATTCTGTTATGACGACGCGGCGATGGGTGTTGGTGGGGACGTCCGTAACGGTGGCTGCTCTAGCAGCAGTTTTCGCTGTCCTGGGATGGGATGCAACCGACAAGGTCGCGTCTGGCGTGTCGGCACTGACCGGTGTTGCGGCGCTCGGAGTAGCTGTGTGGGTAGCGTGGCCTACCCCCTCACGCAGCAAGAGCATGCACATTGCGGATACAGGGCAGGCCAAGGTCAGCGGTGGAGGGAGGGCTAACACAGGCTTCTCAGGGGCCAGGGGTGGTCCCGATCGGCTACGAGTTGAGCGAACCGGGGACGCCGACGCGTCTGATGGGGGCGATGCCAACACCGGTGCACAGCTTGATTAATGTTCAAGTCTGTCTCAGTGTGACGATTGGGACATGATGAAAGGCGATCATCCCACAAAGATCACAGTCCGTGATACTGGCGATGCCACGGGCGGGCCCGGCAGTTATGCCAATACAGGAAGCCACTACGGCGATGTCCACATATCCCCGCTACCTCTAGCACAATCAGCCTACCGCGAACAAGTAGAGCAGATATTCCCATGGCGATTGATCGGACGAGAGGAAGAGCTGCACGCACTGGCCAAATTCTGTACAGACGAACGCGGATGCGACTATGTCTGGTGGCAGGGGCCAGCTTGGGCCGGCAAGTCGGCGTTGATGGCCACATTGGTACTTAACCCTCCTCCGGGAGTGCGAGTGGTGTCGTTTTTCATCACTGCCCGCTATGCCGGGCAGAGTGATCGGACAGCATTCCTGGACATCGTGATCGAACAATTGGCCACCCTATTGGGCCAGCCAATGCCTGCGCTGTTGACAGAAGCTACGCAGCGAGGATGGTTCGGGCGCTTGTTAAAGGAAGCGGCGCGCACGTGTCGAGAAGCCGGGCAGCGTTTGGTTCTGGTCGTCGATGGACTGGATGAAGATAGGGGAGTCAAGGTTGGCCCGGGTATGCATAGCATTGCGGCACTGTTGCCTGCGAAGCTACCGGACGGGATGCGCGTAGTCGTTGCAGGTCGACCCAATCCACCCGTTCCCTCGGATGTGCCGGCATGGCATCCCCTACGAGATCCAGCAATTGTTCGTCGCCTGAGCCCCTCGCCAGCTGCCCAGATGGTTCGGGATGATGCTGAGCGCGAACTGGATCATCTCCTCTATGGAAGTCAAGCCGAGCGCGATCTTCTCGGCTTGGTTGTTGCAGCCGGTGGAGGGCTGAGCCGCGACGACCTCGCCGAATTGACTCAATTGCCCATAGATTCAGTAAGTAAACAACTGCGAGCAGTTTCAGGACGCTCGTTTAGTAGTAGGGATAGTACCTGGCGACCTAGGGACGGAGCTAAGGCCTTTGTTCTAGCTCATGAGGAGCTCAATATCGCCGCAGCGGCAGCACTCAGCGAGCCGACTATAACGAAGTATCGAGACAGAATTCACTCCTGGGCAGATCGATATCGCGATCGACACTGGCCGCACGAAACACCCGAGTACCTACTGCGCGGCTACTTTCGGCTACTCCAGGAACAGCGCGATCTCGACCGTATGGTCGCGTGTGCTACGGATCAGGCTAGGCTTGATCGAATGCTTGACCTTAGCGGCGGCGATGCCGCGGCATTGGCGGAGATCGTTGCCTGTCAAAGCCTCATTTGCGAACAGCCGCGGCCCAACTTGCATCAAATGTTGCTACTGGCCCATACCCGTGATCACCTCGCTGATCGTAATGCTAACGTCCCGATTGGGCTGCCCGCAGCTTGGATTACGCTCGGCAATGTGATTCGCGCCGAGGCGCTTGCCCGGTCCATCACCGACTCAGACTCTCAAGGCCAAGCCCTTACACGACTTGTCGATGCATTGGCAACATCCGGCGAGTTCGATGACGCCGAAGCTGTTGCCAGCTCCATAACAGACCCTTACTACGAATCCAAAGCCCTAACCGCACTACTTACCGCATTTGCCGCAACTGGCCATCTTGATCAGGCCCAGCGAATTGCAGGTAAAGCTGAGGCGCTCACATCTAGCATCGCCGACCCTGGATCGCAGGCACGAGCCCTAATTGCACTTATTGCCGCGTTGGCTACCGCAGGCCATCTCGATCAGGTGCGGCGCATGGCAACCAAGATTGAAGCGCTGATATCCAGCATTCCCGAACCGAGCCTCCAAGCCACGGCCCTAACTGATCTGATAGCCGCACTGCCTACTACCGCAGCCCATCTCGATCAGGTGCAGCGTATAGCAAGCAAGGCAGAAGCGCTCATATCTAGAATCACCGAACCGGGCTCTCAAGCCAGAGCGCTGACTGAACTGATCGCCCCACTCGCCAACACTGGTCATTTCCAAGATGTGGAGCGCGTTAGCTACAGAGTCGAGACTCTTGCCCGCTCCATCACGCAGCTGTACTACCAAGTATACGTTCTGATTCACTTGGTCACCGCATTGGCAAAGGCGGGCAGATTCCATCATGCCGAGCGCGTCGCGCGCAAGGCTGAGACCCTCGCAAGCTCTATCACCATCGTGCACCAAAGAGACTTGGCGCTAGGTGCGCTGGTCCCAGCGATGGCCACTGTGAGTGAGCTCGAGCACGTCACCGATCTTACTCGACTTATCACGAACGCGGACACGCGCGCTCGGGCACTGGTCGATTTGGTCGCCGTTTTGGTCTCAGCCGGGCGCCCGGACGACGCCGCCCGTATTGCGCAAGAGGCAAAGATTCTGGCACGCTCGATCTTCCATCCCAACCTCCAATCCCAAGCCCTGATAGACCTTGTCGTCGCCCTGGCTTCGGCAGGCCATCTAGAAACTGCCGAAGCTATCGCCCGCTCGATCACAAGCCTGTACTCACAAGCGGAGGCCCTAACCCAACTGGTAGTCGCATTGGCTGCTGCAGGCCATTCTGAAGAAGGGCGGCGCATTGCTCACGAGACTGAAACTCTCGCTCGCTCTATCGTCAACCCGGACAGCCAATACCATGCTATGACTCAATTGGTCATCGCTTTGGCCTCCGCCGGCTACCTCGAGCACGCCGAAACCCTCGCAAACTCCATCACCGACCCAGACAACAAAGCTGAAGCACTAGTCGCACTCGTCACCGCACAAGCCTCCGCCGGCCACCTCGAGCACGCCGAAACCCTCGCAAACTCCATCACCGACCCAGACAACAAAGCTGAAGCACTAGTCGCACTCGTCACCGCACAAGCCTCCGCCGGCCACCTCGAGCACGCCGAAACCCTCGCAAACTCCATCACCGACCCAGACAACAAAGCTGAAGCACTAGTCGCACTCGTCACCGCACAAGCCTCCGCCGGCCACCTCGAGCACGCCGAAACCCTCGCAGACTCCATCACCGACCCGCATTCGCGAGCTCGTGCTCTCATCAAGCTCGTTACCAGAGGCGACCTGGATTATCGTCCGCGCATCACACAAAGGATCACATTTGTCGCCCGCTCTATAACGCACCCGTATTCCCGAGCCCGAGCCCTCATCGACCTGGCCGTCACTTTGTCCACCATCGGCCAGCCTAGCCAAGCCAAAGAAATTGCACAGGAGGCCGAAACTATCACCCACACCATCACCAGCCCGTACTCCCGAGCCCGAGCCCTCATCGACCTGGCCGTCACTTTGTCCACCATCGGCCAGCCTAGCCAAGCCAAAGAAATTGCACAGGAGGCCGAAACTATCACCCACACCATCACCGACCCAGTCTCCCGCACCCAAGCATTGACTCACCTGATCGAAGCTTCGGCCGCCGCAGAGCGGTTCGACCATGCCGAACGTTTCGCACAAGAGGCCGAGACCCTCGCCCGCTCCATCACAGACCCGGACGAGCAGGCGGAGGCGCTAGTCGGACTGGTCACTGCGTTGACGGCTGCGGGTCTTTTTGATCATGCCGATAGACTTACACGGTCCATCCCTTACGAGGACGCCCTCTCCGAAGCTGTTGCGGTGATCGCCACTCATGCCGATACGGAAAGAGCTAGCCGTCTGATCGCGTGGGGCTTGACAAGAATCCGGTCTACCGCTCTCTTGCCAAGCATCGCCAATATCGAACCATCGGCCGTTCTCGGCCTAGCAAAGAAGCAGTGGGATAGGAATTAAAGCCTTGCGATTCGCGCTAGCAAGTACTGAGGCATAATATTTCAGCAATCCGAACAGCGAGTGACGGAGCTTATACGAGGATTTAGCCGTCCGCAGTAGGAGCGTTCCCAATTCTCGCGCGGGGTCTTCGTTCGCCTACAGGGCCCTGTTTAGCAGCCTGGTTAGCGTGCACAGCAGTTGGGGGCGATCGACCGCCGCAGTGCCGTCTGGCACCCCCCCGACTTGCAGACGGCTGCGGTACGGCCTTCAGCCTGTAGAAGATGTGCTTATCTATCGGTGTGCCATCGCCTCTGCATATCTGATGGTAGAACGCTCGGTGTGAACGAGCGACGGGATCGGCTGAGGACGCTTGGCGAGCTGCTGCGGCGGTTTCGCAAGGACGCGGGTCTGACCGGGAAGGATCTCGCGCAGCGAGCCCAGGTAGCGCAACCTACGATTTCTCGGATCGAGACGGGTCAGCTCCTCCCCACGCCTGAGACCGTTGAGCGGCTGGTCTCTGCCCTGGGCTTGGATGAGGATGGTCGCGCCGACCTGGATGTTCTTCTCACACGGCTTCGTTATGAGGTGTCTCGGCTGAAGGGCGGCCTTGCCGGCAGGGAGGCGGCCAATGCGGCTCGGGTGCGCGCGGGGCATCGAGTGGTGTCGTTCCAGTCAGCCATGATTCCGGCTCTCTTACAGACAGCCGAATACGCCCGCCTGGCACTTGCCGTGGGCCGCGATATCGACGAGGTCGACGCGGCGAAGGCTGCGGCGGTGCGGGTGGAGGCTCAGACGGTCTTGTTCGATCCTGTGCGAGAGTTCTCGTTCCTGTTGACCGAGGGTGCGGTTCGCACCTGGCCGGGGCCGCCGTCGTTGATGTTGGCTCAGCTAGACCGCCTCTCCATGGTCGCCACGCTCTCGCATGTGACTCTCGGTGTTGTGCCATGGTCGGTACAGGTGCCGGCGTTTCCTCTGCATGGGTTCACGATCTATGACGGGTCGGCGAGCGTGGTTGAGAGCTTGACGGGTGACGTCACGCTCACTGACGCCGAGGAACTGGCCACGCATATGGAGACGTTCGAGGCGTTCGCGGCTGTTGCGGTGTACGGCGATGCACTCCGCCGGCTGCTGGGGTCGGTGGCTGACGACTATCGAGAGCTGGCGGGCCGCCTGGAGAAGTGACGCATTTATGCGTCGAATAGCTTGAGCTAGTTCTAGTCTCACTCATACGCTGACGCCATCCGATGTATAGCCCCCTAGACGACGGAGCTTGCCATGTCGGCTTGGCGCTTCTCTCGCTACTTCCTCGGCTCCGCCCCCTCCATCACAGAGGCTCGACGCTTCGTGACCGCACTCCTGCGGGGCTGGCCCGCGGTCGATGACGTGGAGCTCATCGTCAGCGAGTTGGCCACCAACGCGATACGTCACTCCGCGAGCGGGCGCTTCGGCGGGCGCTTCCTGGTGAGCGTCCAAGCTCATACAGATCGTCTCTGGGTCGGCGTCCTTGATGAGGGCGGGCCTTCGTCGCCCAGACTCTTCCGGCCGTACCCTGAAGGCGAAGGTGGGCGCGGCCTCCTACTCGTCGCCAACTTGGCGGTCGACTGGGGCGTGTGGGGCGATGAACACGGTCGGACGGTGTGGGCTGTGCTGCGCACCAGCTCGCGGACGGTGTCGGCCTGATGGGTTCCTGCCTGTCGCCGCACCTTCCATTGCCGCAGTCGTCATGCGTGCGGCTCGACTGGTACCCCGCCGGCAAGGACGAGCGGTGTCGCGTGGTCGCGTGGACCTGCCACTGCCGGAGCGTCCACTACGAACTGTGCGAGTCTGGCGGACTGGCCTTTATCCGGCGTTTCACCCAGGGGCAGCAGCCCGCCGAGACTCACCGCGTGCGGGTCGGCGAAGCTCGCGCCACGTGGTTCGCGCTACTTTCGGGCATGGCTCGGTGAGTCCACGAGGTGTCCCCAATCGGCGGTCAGCGATTCGTGCGGTCAGCTCAAAAACCGGCGAACGGGTCCAAAGCGTACTGTCAAGGGGGATAGACGGCATTCCGTCTAGGGGCCTAGACTCGCCTTCAGTGATCAGAGGGGGATCAATGGCGCCGAGTGACGTTGAGCGCATTGCCGCGATAGAAGACCCGTTCCAACTGCTGCGGGTCGCCACGGAGCGTCTCAACGCTGCCCAGCAGGAGGTCACCGAGCTTTCCCGGCTGCGACGGCGCGTGATCCAAGAGCTCCATGCCCAAGGACTGTCGTACGCCCAGATCGCCAAGGAGGCCGGCCTTACGCGGGGACGTATCCATCAGATCCGGCACACCGGTCCTGCACCCGAAGGGGCGTTCCTCGGTACGGGCGCGATCACCTTGTTCACGCCGCTCAAGCGCGAGGCCAACAACGCGCGGCCCGTGGTCGCGATGGAGGACGTCACGGCGGCCAAGCGGCTGGAGGACCTCGCCCGCGGCTTCGATCTGGCGATGGAGCTGGAGCACGTACCGCTCGGCGGTGAGATCGACGTCAACCGGCCCAACCTCATCGTGATCTGCGGCCCCAAGCTCTCCCCTGTCATGGGTGCGCTGTACGAGTCGGATCCGGTCCTGGAGTGGGTCAAGGACGACGTTTGGACGCTGCGCGACCGCCGTACCGGCGCCGTGTACCGCTCCGGATCGGACAGCGAACCGGCTCGCCCTGTGGATTACGCCTACCTCGGACGGCTCGGGCGGCCAGACGGTAACGGCAACCTGCTGGTGTTCACTGGCATCCACCCGCAGGGCACGCTCGGCGTGGTGCACCTCCTTCAGACCGAGATCGCAACGCTGTGGGGGCAGGTAGGCGACAAGCGCTTCTCGACCGTCGTGGGCGTCGAATACGACCCGGCTACCGGGGAACCGGTCAAGGCGGAACTAGCCAGCCCGCTGTACCGACACGAGGAGGACTGAGACGTGCGGGTCACCTTCGCCACCGAAGCGGCACCAGGCCGGCCGAACGAGGACTTCGTCGCCGCGACCACTGACGCAGCCGTCCTCCTCGACGGGGCAGGCACTCCCGCCGGCTCAGATTCGGGCTGCTCGCACGGCGTGGCTTGGTACTCCCGCACCCTCGGCTCAACCCTCCTGGCCACTATGGTCCAGCGCGCCGGCAGCTTGACCGAGCTGCTGGCCGAAGGGATCAAGACGGTCTCGTCACTCCATGACGCAAGCTGCGACCTGGCTCACCCCGGCTCCCCCTCAGCAACAGTGATCATGCTTCGGCGCACCAACGACGCCCTCGAATGGCTCGTCCTAGCCGACTCCGTTCTCCTCCTGGACGTGGCCGGCGCGTCAGAACCCGTGGTCATCTGTGATGATCGCGAGGCCCAAGTGGGCGCACTCCATCGGGCCGAAATGGACGCTCTCGACTCCGGCACCGACGAACACGTCTCGGCCCACCGGCGCTACGTCGAGACCCTGCGCTCCTACCGCAACCGTGACGGCGGCTTCTGGGTGGCTGCCGCCGATCCCCTGGCAGCCGACCAGGCCCTCACCGGCAGCATGCCCGTAGATCAGATCCGGGCCGCTGTGCTTCTGAGCGACGGGGTGTCCCGCCTCGCCGACCGGTTCCACCTGCGCACGTGGCGCCAAGTGCTGGACACGCTCGACAAGTCCGGCCCTGACCAGGTCATCCAGGAAGTGCGCGCAGCGGAGCACTCGGACCCGCAGGGCTCGCGCTGGCCTCGTGGCAAGGCCTTCGACGACGCCACGGCGCTCTACTGCTGCCCCTGAGCCCGACCGGCAGCAAGACTCGTTCGGCATTGATGTTTACCCCCCTAGACAGTTGGGGCAGACTCTGGCTATCGTCCTCTGCATAGCCCCCTAGACAGCCCTTGAAGCGAAGTGGTCGCAACTGTCTAGGGGGATAGACGAAGGAGGTGGTGGACGATGGCACTCCAGGGACCGATCCCTGTGACGTTCGAAATGGTCTTCCCGCACGGCTGCTACATCGTCGGGGAAGTCGAGCCGGTCAAGGACTTCGACGCCTCGACCAACGGGCGGTTCGTGCAGGCGCGGGACAAGCTGGCCGGTGAGCTGGTCTGGCAGGTCACGGTCATGGACGCCGACCCGACGCTCAAGGCCGCTCAGAAGACCGTGGCGGTGAAGATCCTGTCCCCCGTACAGCCGGTTCCGCCGACACCCATGCCGGGGTTGCCGTTCACGCCGGTCGAGTTCGACCAGATGACCGTCACGCCGTACGTGAACGGGAACGGGCGGCTGGCGTACTCGATCCGGGTTCGCGAGATGCGGGCTCCTCGGCCGGTCGGCAAGCCCAGCGCCACAAAGGATGCGGCGTGATGGGGCGGCGGGGGCAGGCTCGGGCGACGGGCGTGATCACGCTCAACACCGGGGCCGGTGCGGTCGCCGAGAACCACGCCTACCAGCTTCGGACTCCGGTGCTGGCGCTGGCGTTCGGGCTGGTTCAGGTGCAGGTCACCACGGCCGCGTCGGATCGGGTCACGGCGGCTGAGGTGGAGTTCGCGCGGCAGCTCGCCAAGGAGGCGCAGCACTTCGCGCGGTGCGTGGAGCGGATTCATCGGCGCGGGATGACGGCCGCATGAGGAATCTCGGTCCGTACACCTACGTGACGCTCTCGGTGATGCCGGACTCCGCGCCTCGTCTCGCTGTCAGCTTCCACACGGCGGACCTGCGCGTGCGCGCCGGTGTGCTCGACAAGCCGCGGCCGTATCTGGAGATCTCGTCGGCTGAGGCGGACGTGGCGATCTCGACCACCGGGGCGGGCCTCGTCACCGATGCCGATCTCCACATCGCGCGGCGGCTCTTCGAGGCCGCTGCTCGCTACCTCGCCGACTGCGAGCGGCTGCACACCGAACAGTCGGCCAAGGGCGCCCCCGACACGGCGGCCTGACGTGCAAGCGGGGCCGCAGGAAGCGGCAACTTCCGGCGGCCCCTCGGTCTTCCACACACTCCACATGCTTGGAAGGACTCCAGCCTAATGTTCAAGAAGATGCCCGGCGAAGAGCCGCATCGCATCGTCTCGACCACGCCGGATACGGCGGTCGTGTTCAGGCCGGCCGTGCTCAAGACGCCGGCGATCGCCACGCTCGTCATCTTCGGGTGGCGAGCCGTCGCGAGTCTGGTCCGTTCCGTGTGGCGGCATCCGGTCGCCCTGCTGGTTGCGGCCATCCCTGGCGTGCTGTCCTACCTGTACGGGTGGCGCGTCGCCCTCCTCCTCGTCACGCCCGTGCTCGTCGGGCTGGTCGCCTGGGGCGTGATCGACCGGGCAAGCTTCGCTCGATGGGTCGGATGGCGGCTGCTGGCCTGGTGGCGGCTGGTGTGGGTGTATCGGCGCCTCTGGCAACCGGTGATGGTCATCTCCGGTCTCGGAAGACACGTCCATGGCCGCGACTACCTGCCCAAGCTGGGCAAGGTCACCTGCACCTCGTGGGCCGACCAGGTCACCGTTCGCATGCTCAACGGGCAGGCCGTCAAGGACTGGGCCGACCGGAGCGACAATCTCGCCCAGGGGTTCGGCGCGAGCTCCTGCCGCGTGTCGGTCCTCAAGGGCGGGCGGTTGCGGCTGACCTTCCCTCGGTGTGATCCGCTCGCCACGCCGCTGCCTGCTGTGCCGGTTCCCGAGACGCCCACGGTCGGCCCCATCGAGGTCGGTAAGCAGGAGGACGGGCGGCCGTGGCTGCTCAAGGTGCACGGCACTCACGTCCTGGTCGCGGGCGCCACCGGGGCCGGCAAGGGCTCGATCATCTGGTCCACCATCCGCGGGCTCCTCCCGGCTGTCCGCGCGGGGCTGGTCGAGATCTGGGCGCTCGATCCGAAGCTGATGGAGCTGTCCTTCGGCCGTGCTCTCTTCGGGGCTCGGTACGCCGCCGATCCGGCCGACTGTGCCGACCTGTTGGACGACGCGGTCAAGGTCATGCAGGCGCGCGCCGCTCGATTCGCCGGCCACCAGCGAGCCCACACGCCAACCGTCGACGATCCCTTCGTCCTGGTGCTCGTCGATGAGGTGGCGTTCCTGACCGCCTACCAGTCGGACAAGGAGCTGCGGCGGCGTATCTCTGCTGCCCTGGCGACGCTCACCACTCAGGGGCGGGCTGTCGGGGTGGGCGTCATGGCGGCGCTCCAGGACCCGCGCAAGGAGGTCATGAACATCCGGAACCTGTTCCCGGACAAGATCGCGCTTCGGCTCGATGAGTCCGAACAGGTGGACATGGTCCTCGGTGAGGGTGCGCGGGACCGTGGGGCGCTGGCTGACCAGATCTCTCCCCGGCCGGAGCTGGGCGCTGGCGTCGGCTACGTCCGGCTGGAGACCTCGCCCGATCCGATCCGGGTCCGTGCGGCCTATGTCTCCGATGACGACATCCGCGGCATGGTCGCCGAGTTCGCCGGGGAGGTCGCGTGACGCTCGCCCACTTCCTCGACGGCCTGCGCTGCGCGGACTGCAGTGCCCTCAACGTCCTGCGTCTCGACCCGGTCCGCTCCCTGGTCGAGTGCACCGAGTGCGGAAGCTCCGCGCTCGTCGTCCCCGAGATCGGAAAGGAGGTCCGTTGAACAGTCCAAGCCAGACAGCGGAAATCCGGAGCTCTCACCGCTCCACGCCTCGGGCGCTCCGGATGGCTCAGCCGCTTGCCCGTGAAGTCGCCGAAGAGGTCGCCAAGCTCAACGGCGTCTGTGTCCGGCCCGTTGCGCTCCGGCGGCTCGACATCGTCACCGGCAAGGAAGAGATCGTCGATGTCCCGTGCGGCGCGACGCTGGAGAGCAAGTGTCCGTCCTGCGCCAAGCGCAACCGTCAGCTCCGGATGGCGCAGTGCCGGGAAGGCTGGCACCTGGCCGAAGAACCTGTCATCACTCCCGACCCGGCCACCGAGGAACAGCGGTGGCTCGTCGAGTTCCGTGCGGACATGCAGGCTCGGCGCGATGCGGCGGCAAGTGCCGGCGAGGACACCTCCGAGTGGGACGCGGTTCTCGTCGGTCTCGATGAGGAGATCAACGCCGCGGGGATGCGGGGCCACGTGCTCGGCCGGACGGTTCCCAAGCGGGTGCGCTCGACCCGGCGGCGGCAGGACGCTCCGGACCTGCCCAAGCGGAAGGTGTCCAACACGACGCTCGGGCGGACCTTCGAGTCCTCGGACGGGAAGGTCTACCGGCCGTCGCTGTTCGTGACGCTTACCCTGCCCTCTTACGGCAAGGTGCGTGACGGGGTGCCCGTCGATCCCGAGAGCTACGACTATGGGCGGGCGGCCCGCGATGCGCTCCACTTCTCCAAGCTGGTCGATCGGTTCGTGCAGAACCTTCGCCGGGTGGCGGGCTATGACGTCCAGTACTTCGCCAGCGTGGAACCTCAGAAGCGGCTGGCTCCCCATCTGCACATGGCCATCAGGGGCACCCTGCCTCGTGCGGAGGTGAAGCAGATCGCGGCGGCGACCTATCACCAGGTGTGGTGGCCCTCCTGCGATCAGGTGCGCTTCGAGGGCGAGCACCTGCCTGTCTGGGAGGAAGGGGTCGGCTACCTCGATCCTGACACGGGCGAAGTCCTGCCCGCGTGGGACCAGGCCCTCGACGAGCTGGACCAGGACGACGACGCCGAACCTCTGCACGTCGTCCGCTTCGGTGACCAGGTGGACGTCAAGGGCGTGCTCGCCGGGACGCCGGACGCTGACCAGTGCATCCGTTACCTATCCAAGTACCTGACCAAGAGCCTCGGCGAATCCATCGACAGCCGTGCTCAGCGCGAGCATGCCGCGCGCTTCGTCGAGGCCCTGCGCTACGAACCGTGCTCGCCGACCTGCCCGAACTGGCTCCGATACGGCGTGCAGCCCAAGGGCGCCAAGGCGGGCATGGCTCCCGGCCGGTGTCGCTCCAAGGCCCACAAGCCCGAACACCTCGGATACGCGGGCCGTCGAGTCCTCGTGTCCCGAAAGTGGTCGAACAAGACGCTGGCCGAGCACAAGCAGGACCGCCGCACCTGGGTGTTGGAAGCGCTCGGGCAGGCCGACGAGCCGACCGATCCGCATCGCTACGTCTGGCGGCCGGTCAAGCCGGGGGATCCGGACCTGGCTCCAGTCGGTGTCCGGCTGCTGCGAAGCGTCGCGGAACGTCAGCGGTGGCGCGCGCACCTGCGGGAGCTGGAAGCCAGAGCCAACGGCCAAGATCTTTCGGCAACTGGGGAGGAGGCAGCGTAGATGGACAAGCTTCTGACCGTGGAGGAGGCGGCGGAACTCCTCAACACCTCCCCCAGATTCGTCCGGCGGCTCATCGCGGAACGGCGCATCGAGTTCGTCAAGCTCGGCCGGCCGGTGCGCATCCGGGAGTCCGCCGTGATCGCGTACGTCATCGCCGGAACAGTCACCCCCATGCACAAGCCCGACCTGGGAAGGGCCGCCTGATGCCGAACAAGGACGGCCACCGGCGTTTCGGCAACATCCGCAAGCTTCCCTCCGGTCGGTTCCAGATCCGCTATCCCGGCCCGGACGGACGGCTGCACACCGGCGCGACGACGTACCCCACGAAGACGGACGCCGACCGGGCGCTCACGCTCATCGAGGCCCAGATGATCTCGGGAGAGTGGACGGACCCGGATCGTGGCAAGATCCAGCTCGCCGACTACGCCCGTGCCTGGATCAAGGAACGTCCCGGCCTGCGTCCCAAGACGGTGGAGCTGTACACGTGGCTGCTCGAACGCCACATCGTCCCGACGCTCGGCGGCGTGGCGGTCGGGAAGCTGTCGGCCCAGATGATCCGCACCTGGCGCTCGGATCTGCTCGGCAACGGCGTCTCGGTCTCGACTGCGGCCAAGGCGTACCGCCTGCTGCGCGCCGTGCTGATGACGGCCGTCGAAGAGGACAAGCTGATCGCACGGAACCCGTGCCGAATCAAGGGTGCCGACAACGAGCACACCCCCGAGCGGCCGGTCCTCACCGTGGCCCAGGTCTTCGAGCTCGCCGACCGGATGGCCGACAGACGCTTCAAGGCTCTCGTCCTACTGGCCACCTTCGCGAGCCTGCGCTGGGGCGAGGTGATCGCGCTCCGCCGTAGCAGCCTCGACCTCGACGCCCGGACGGTACAGATCCGCGAACAGCTCATCGAACTCGACGGCGGCGAGATGCGGCTGAGCCCGCCCAAGTCCCGCGCCGGCAGGCGCACGATCAGCATCCCATCGGCCATCATCCCGGCCCTGACCGAACACCTCGCCACCTACGTCGACCAGGCCGACGACGCCTTCGTCTTCCTCGGCAAGCGCGGAGCGTTCCTGCGGGGCGGGAACTTCCGGCGTGAGGCCAAGTGGGCGGAAGCGCTCAAGGAGATGGGGTTGCAGGGCCTGCACTTTCACGATCTCCGGCACACCGGCAACACCCTCGCCGCCCAGTCAGGCGCAAGCCTGGCTGACCTCAAGGCTCGGATGGGGCACGACAGCGACCGGGCCGCGCTCATCTACCAGCACGCGACACGCGACGCCGACCAGCGCATCGCCGACGCACTCAGCGCCCGCGTAGCAGCCGAACAACAGAAGATCGCCAAGAGCTAATGGCACGTTAATGGCACGAACGCCCCGTTCCAAGATCCGGAACGGGGCGTTTTCGCAGGTGGAGCCTAGCGGATTCGAACCGCTGACATCCTGCTTGCAAAGCAGGCGCTCTGCCAGCTGAGCTAAGGCCCCTCGATCGAAGATAGCTTACCGGGCCGGAGCGGTTGTGTGGTGCGGGGCCATGTCGTCGCTGAGGATGAGGCTGGGGAAGTCGGCGATCGAGTCGAGGATGTGGGTGGCGCCGCCCTTGAGGAGGCGTTCGCGGCTGTGGACGCCGGTCAGGACGCCGGCCACGACGGAGGCGCCCGAGCGGCGGCCGCAGAGCATGTCGCTTTCCGAGTCGCCGATCACGGCCACCTGGCGGACGTCTTCGATGCCGAGGCGGAGGACGGCGTGCAGGACCATGTCGGGCCAGGGGCGGCCGCGGCCGCCCGCGTCTTCGGGGGAGATGGCGAGGTCGATCTTGTCGTCCCAGCCGAGGACGCTCAGGACGCGGCTCAGGGTGGTGCGGCTGAAGCCGGTGATGAGGGCGAGATGGAGGCCGGAGCCGCGGAGCTTGTCGAGGACCTCGATGACTCCGGGCATGGCGACGAGGCCGGCTCGTTCGAGGGCGCCCTCGTAGGAGCGTTCGAACGTGAGGTTCGCCGCTTGGGCCTGGACCTCGTTGTCGGGGAAGATCCCCCGGAAGACATCGATCTTGGGGCACCCCCGGGACCGGTGCACGTGAACCATCGCACGCGCGTACGCTCCGGTCCCGGGGACTATGCCCTGCGTGGCGATCGCCTCAGCGAACGCGCGCTCGACCATGGCGATGTCACCGACTGTTGTGCCGGCCAGGTCCAGGCACGCCAGCTTGATGGGGACGACGTCACTCATCGCCTCGCCAGGCGGTCAGTTGTCGCTGCCGGTGGCCTCGGTCCAGAGATCGAGCTCGGCGCGATCAGCCTGCACCTTGCGCCAGATCAGCAACCCCCCGAGGGCGACCAGCGCCAGAACAAGCAGCTTCTTCACGGTGTGACCCCACTTCTCGACGGTCTCACCTGCCGGGGTGAGACCCAACGGTTGACTTGCAGCCTAGCAAGGGATGGCTGCGGTCCTTGTGTTGCGCACGAGTCAGATGTACGGAATGTGCAAAGCATGGCCAGGTAGTCGCAGGTGAGAGGTGGTATGCCCGTCGCGTCTCGGGGCTTACCGTCCATCAGATCACGCCCGGCGGACCCGAAAAAGTCCTCTATACCCTAGGTGGGTACGGTGTAGCCTGGCGTTCTGGGCGTGACCTGGAAGGAGAGCTTCATGAGCACCGCAACATACACCGTCAAAGGCATGACCTGCGGCCACTGTGTGAGTTCCGTCAAGGAAGAGGTCTCCGAGGTGGCCGGGGTGACCTCGGTGGAGGTGGACCTCGCCACGGGGTTGCTCACCGTGTCGGGCGACGGCCCGGTCCAGGAGGCCGACGTCGTGGC
This sequence comes from Nonomuraea muscovyensis, assembly GCF_014207745.1. Taxonomy (NCBI): domain Bacteria; kingdom Bacillati; phylum Actinomycetota; class Actinomycetes; order Streptosporangiales; family Streptosporangiaceae; genus Nonomuraea; species Nonomuraea muscovyensis. Next base: position 2,807,815 of record NZ_JACHJB010000001.1, on the reverse strand, counting down.
GGCGGTCGAGGAGGCCGGGTACGAGGTGGTCAGGTAGGGCGGGCCCAGCGGACCGCGGGGGCCATGGCGGCCCCGGCCGCCAGGAACACCACGCCGACCACCAGCCAGCCGGCCGCGCCCCAGCCGATGATCACCGTGGTGAGCAACGCCGGGCCCAGCGCCCTGGCCACGGCGGTTCCGCTGCCGAAGAATCCCTGATACTGCCCCTGCCGGCCCTCCGGCGCGAGGCCGAAGGAGATCTCCCAGGACCCCGCGGCCAGCAGCATCTCGGCCAGCACCTGCGGCACCACCGCGGCCACGATGACGGCGCCGGCGAGCCAGGCGGGCACGCCGGCCGCCGACAGCGCGAACACCGCGCAGGCCAGCAACATGAGGGCCCCCGCCCGCCGTACCGAGCGGGCGGCGTCCGCCAGGCCGCGCACCCGCCGGGCGACGCGCACCTGGAACGCCAGAACCCCGGCCGTGTTCACCAGGAACAGCACGGAGACCAGCCAGGCCGGGGCCGGCGTGCGCAACGTGATCCAGAGCGGCACGACCACGCTCAGCAGCGGCATGTAGCAGAGCAGCACCGTGTTGATCAGCGTCACCAGCGCGTACGGCCGGTCGCGCAGCACGGCGAGGCGGGGGCCCGAGGCGACCGGCGCGGGGGTCACGGCCGGCAGCCTGAGCAGGACGAGGCCGGCGAGGAGGAAGCCGACCACGTCCAGTGCGAACACCGCCAGGTACGCCTCCCGGGTGCCGACGTGCAGCGCGAGCCCGCCCAGCCCGGCGCCCGCGGCGAGGCCGCCGTTCAGCGTGGCCTGCAGGGCGGCCCGGACCCGGGTCCGGCGGGCGGGTTCGACGAGGGCGGCGAGCAGGGCCTGACGGGCGGCCGACAGGCCGGTCTGCGCGGCGCCGTACAGGCAGGCCACCACCACGAACATCTCGAACGAGCGGACGAACGCGAACGACCCGACCGCCGTGGCCGTGGCGACGGCGAGCAGCACGGCGACGCCGCGCGGGCCGCGCCGGTCGGCGAGGTGGCCCAGCGGCACGCCCGCGAGCGCGCCCACGGCCCAGCCGAGCGTCAGCCCGAAGCCGATCCGCGCGGCCGACAGCCCGACGACGTGGACGAAGTAGAGGGCCGAGGTGACGAGATAGGCGCCGTCGCCGACGGAGTTCGCGAGCTGGGCGAGGGTGAGCGTCCGTTCCGCCCGCGTCGCGACCGCGGGTGACCCGGCGGGCGCGGGAGCGCCGCCATCGGTGGGGGCCGGGGCGGGCGCGGGAGCGCCGCCATCGGTGGGGGCCGGGGCGGGCGCGGGGGCGTCGCCGGGTGAGCCGCCGGTCAAGGGTCAGGCCTTGTACGACGCGGGGATCATCCGGGTGGCGACGCACATCCGGTTCCAGGCGTTGATGGTGGCGACGGCCACGATGAGCTCGGCGAGCTGCTGTTCGTCGAAGTGCTCGGCCGCCTCCCGCCAGATCTCGCCGGTGACGTCGTGGGTGGAGAGCCGGGTGGCGGCCTCGGTGAAGGCGAGGGCGGCGCGTTCCCGGTCGGTGAAGAAGGGCGCCTCGCGCCACACGGACACGGCGTGCAGCCTGGCGTCGCTCTCGCCGGCCTGCTTGGCGTCGGAGCTGTGCATGTCCACGCAGTAGACGCAGCCGTTGATCTGACTGGCGCGCAGCCGGACGAGTTCGAGGAGGGGCGCGGGCAGTGTGCCGGCGGCGACGAAGCCGTCCAGGCCGGCCATGGCTCGGTATGCGTCCGCGGCGAAGGCGCCGAGCTTCAGTCGTTCAGTCATGGCGCCCAATCTAGGAACGGTCTTGTCCCGTTGTAAGCTCCAATTTCCGGCGAAATGATTGGGCCAAGCATGGACGTCCACGTGACCCTGTCCGGGCGCGGCGACCTGGCCGCACAGGTCTACCGGCAGCTCCTGGAGGCGATCCTCGACGGGCGGCTCCGGTCGGGTGAGCGGCTGCCGCCGACCCGGGAGCTGGCGCGGCGGCTGGAGATCTCGCGCAACACGGTCGCCGTGGCCTACGACCGGCTGGTGGCCGACGGGTTCCTGGTGGGCCGGGCGGGCGCGGGGACGTTCGTGTCGGCGGAGCCGGTGCGGGGCCGGGCGGCGCCGCGCGGGGTGGTGCAGCCGCGCGCCCTGTGGCGTTCCCTGCCGCCGGCACAGCCGCCGGCGGCCCCGGCGACGTACGACTTCCGGGTGGGCGTGCCGGATCCGCGGCTGTTCCCGATGGAGGCGTGGCGCCGGCTCGTGGCACGCGAGCTGCGGACGAGCGCGGTGACGGGCGGGTACGGCGACCCGGCGGGGCACGAGGGCCTGCGCGAGGCGATCGCACGGCACGTCGGCGTGAGCCGTTCGGTGCGGGCGGGCGCCGGCGACGTGCTCATCACCAGCGGCGCGCAGCAGGCACTCGATCTGGTGGGGCGGGTGCTGATCGAGCCGGGCGCCTGCGTGGCGGTCGAGGAGCCCGGCTACCCGCCGGCGCGACTGCTGTTCCGCTCGCTCGGGGCGCGGGTCGCCGGGGTGCCGGTGGACGGCGAGGGCATCGACGTCTCGGCCCTGCCGAACGCGGCCCGGCTGGTGTACGTCACGCCGTCCCACCAGTTCCCGCTGGGCACGCCGATGTCGCCGGCGCGGCGGACGGCGCTGCTGGCCTGGGCCGAACGGCGGCAGGCGGTGGTCATCGAGGACGACTACGACAGCGAGTTCCGCTTCGGGGACCGCCCGCTGGAACCGCTGCAGAGCCTGGACCGGGCGGGGCGGGTGGTCTACGTCGGGTCGTTCTCGAAGACGCTGCTGCCGGCGTTGCGCCTGGGGTTCCTGGTGGCGCCGGCGTCGCTCGTGCCCGCGCTGCGCGCCGTGAAGCAGCTCACCGACTGGCACGGGGTGCTGCCGACGCAGGCGGCCCTGGCCCGGTTCATCGACGAGGGGCTGCTCTCGCGGCACATCAGGAAGGCGACCCGCGCGTACGCCGCCAGGCGCGACCTGATCGCCGAGGCGCTCTCGGGCGACGACCGCCTGCGCCCGGTCCCCTCGCTCGCGGGCCTGCACCTCTGCGCGCGGCTGGCTCCGGGAGTGTCCGTACGGCCCGCGCCCGGCCTGGCGGTGGAGCCGCTCGACGCGTACTACGACCGAGCGCCGGCCGGAGCCGGACTGATCATCGGCTACGGGGCGATCCAGCGGGAGGCCGTCCCCGCCGGCCTGCGGCTGCTGCTGCGGTCGCTACGGCTGGGGGTGCCTGCGGCCCCAGAAGCGTCTGGCGCGCTCGCCTGAATGTTCGGGGTCCTCGGGCGGTGAGGGCTGCTGCACGATGACGAGCGTGGCCTTGGCGTGGCGCGCGCAGTACATGCTGGTGGAGGGCAGCAGGAGGCGGCTGAGCACTCCGCGCCTGCTGCGGCCGAGCACGAGGAGGTCGCCCTCGCGGGCCAGGTCGACGAGGTGGTAGCCGGGGTCGCCGACCTTGCCCACCACGACCGTGGTCAGGTCGTCGGGCATCCCGCCCGCCACGTCCTCGAACACGCCGGCGATGATGTCGTTGCAGCGCGCCTCCTCGCCGGTCCGCAGGGCGTTCTGCACGGGCAGCGCCTCGGGGAACGGGTGGACCGGCGCCCTGCTCACGTGCACGGCGACGAGGGGCATGCGGTGCAGCCTGGCGGCTCCGATGGCCCAGGCCAGCGCCCAGCGCGAGGCGGGGGTCTCATCGACCCCGACGATCAGCCGCGCTCCGCCGGGCAGGTCACGATCCACGGCACCCTCCTCACAGGGGTACTCGACCATAGTGCTCCTTGCCGCTGGTTACCTGAAGGTGGCAATTTGCGAACTTTGGGATCCCCGAGGGGGGTGACACACAGGGTCACCACTCTGCTGGCCGCCGCGGGCCACGGCAAGTCCTTCGGGCGGATCTTCAGACGAGCGTGAGGAGACCCTCGAACAGCGTCTCGCGTTCGTGGTCGGTGAGCCGGCCGTACGCCCGGGCGGCCCGGTGGTTGGTGTCGTCCTCGATGGCGTCGCGGACCGGGCCGGGCTGCAGGTCGACGACCGTGCCCGCGGTCAGGCCGGCCGCCTGCCAGGCCGCGGCGTGCGCGTCCGCCCGGTGATAGCGGAGCGCGGCCACCCGGTTGAACAGCAGCACCCCCACGGGGGTCCCCGCCGGCTCGTACGGCGGCGCCATCACCTCCAGGGCGCCTCCGGGGTCGCGTCCGGCCCGGTCGAGGACCCGGCCGGCGAGGTCGGCGAGGGGTTGCAGGTCGTGGGCGGCCCAGACGCGCCGGGTGGCGTCGGCGTGCGCGGCGTACAGGCCGTCGACGAACGCCAGCCCCCTGGCCGTGATCCGCAGCGTGCCGTCGCCGGCCTCGGCCAGGGCGCCCTGGCCGAGGTGTTCGCGGATCTCGGTGTCCAGCTCGGCGGCGGTGCCGTACCGGTAGACGGCGGACAGCTCGCGGCGGGTGAGCGGGCGGAGCGGCAGCACGTACCGCAGGTCGAGCAGGAGTCCTGGGGTCAGGCCGGTGGATTCGGCGTGGGCGGCGACCGCCTGGCGGGCCGAGGCGTGCACGTTCACGTGGACCGCGTTGATGACCGGAGCGATCGCCGCGGCATACGTCGACAGATCCTGAATTATCGGCATTGCGGGCCATTATGCCTGCGATATCGGCGATCCATAGCTCATCCGCAGCGAATCGTAAGCCTCCGGTTCCAGGGTTCTCGGGGGGAGGTCAACCGGCCGGGCCGGTTCGGTGTTCCTCCATCGCACCCCGTCCCCCCCCCCTCCCTGGAGGACCCCCATGTCACCGAGCCGCTGGTGGGCGCTGCCCGTCGTGCTGGTCGCCGTCTTCATGACCACGCTGGACTTCTTCGTGGCCAACCTGGCGATCCCGTCCATCCGGGCGGGGCTCGCGGCGAGCGGCTCGCAGGCGCAGCTCGTGATCGCGGCGTACGGGCTGGCGTACGCGGCCGGGCTCGTGGTCGCGGGGCGGCTCGGTGACCTGTACGGGCCGCGCCGGGTCTTCCTCGCGGGGCTCGCGGTGTTCACGCTGGCCTCGGCGGCGTGCGGGTCCGCCCCTTCGCCCGGGGCGCTGGTGGTGGCGCGGGCCGCGCAGGGGGTGGCCGCGGCGCTGCTCGCGCCGCAGGTGCTCACGCTGCTCGGCGCGCTGTACCGGGGCGCGGACCGGCCGAGGGCGTTCGGCTGGTACGGGACGGCGGTGGGGCTGGCGGGGGTGGGCGGGCAGGCGATCGGCGGGCTGCTGGTCGCGGCGGACCCGATGGGGCTGGGCTGGCGGGCCTGCTTCCTGGTGAACGTGCCTCTCGGCCTGGCCGCCCTGGTCCTGACACCGTGGCTGGTCCCGGCGCCCGCTGCCGGTGCCGCCGGGGCGGCCAGGACCGGTGCTGCCGCCGGGGCCCGGAGCGGTGGGCTGGACGTGCTGGGGGCGGGTCTGGTCGCGGCCGGGCTGGTGGCGGTCGTGCTTCCGCTGGTCCAGGGGCGTGAGCAGGGGTGGCCGGCGTGGACGTGGCCGTGCCTGGCCGCCTCGGTGCCGCTGCTCGCCGCCTTCGCCCGCCGGCAGCGGTGGCTGGCCGCGAGCGGGCGGCAGCCGTTGCTCGACCTCGACGTCTTCGCGGCGAAGGGGTTCGCGTCGGGGCTCGCGGCCGTGGCGCTGCTGTTCGGCGGCTCGGCGGGCGTGTCGTTCGTGCTCGCGCTCTACCTGCAGGAGGGGCTGCGGCTGGGGCCGCTGGCGGCCGGGCTGGTGTGCACGGCGCTGAATGCCGGGTTCTTCGCCGCCTCCCTGCGCACCGCGTCGCTGGCGGGGCGGCTCGGGCACCGGTTGCCGCTGGCCGGGGCGGTGACGCTGGTGCTGGGGCTCGCGTCGCTGCACCACGCCGTCGGGGGTGCGGGCGCGGTGCCGTACCGGGTGGCGGGGGCGTTGCTCGTGACGGGCGCCGGGATGGGGCTGGTGATGTCGCCGCTGGTCTCCGCCGTCCTGGCCCGCGTCCGCCCGGCGCGGGCGGGGGCGGCGGCGGGCGTGCTGGGGACGGTGCAGGAGACCGGGGGCGTGCTGGGCGGCACGGTGACGGGGACGGTGCTGCTCGGCTCGCTCAGCGCCGGCTGGCCGGCAGCCGCCCAGGCGGGCCTCGCCGTCCCCATGGTCTGCGCCCTGGGTGTGCTGGCCGTCCTCGCCCTGACCAAGCCCGCCAGGGCCCCCGCGCCCGCCTGCGCATGAGTGCGGTGAGCACAGGCCACCTGGCCGCGCTCGTCACACGATCACCGGCAATCGCGGAACCAAGTTTTCCGCAATACTCCCTACCTTGGGGGACATGGCGAACAACGGCGACATCCACCCCTTCCGCATCGACATCCCCCAAGCCGACCTGGACGACCTGAGAGCCCGCCTGACCGGCACCCGCTGGCCCGCCCAGCCGGGTGTGAACGACTGGAGCCGTGGCGTCCCCACCGGCTACCTCAGGAAACTGGCCGACTACTGGGCCACCGGCTTCGACTGGCGAGCGCGGGAGGCGGCGCTGAACGAGGTGCCGCAGTTCACGACGGTCATCGACGGGCAGCCGATCCACTTCTTCCACGTGCGCTCCCCCGAACCCGGCGCGGTGCCGCTGCTCCTCACCCACGGCTGGCCCAGCTCGCCGGTGGAGTACCTGAAGCTCGTGGGCCCGCTGACCGATCCCGGCGCTCACGGCGGTGACCCCGCAGACGCCTTCCACCTGGTGATTCCCTCGCTGCCCGGCTACGGCTTCTCGAACCCGATCGGCCCCGACGGCTTCAACCTGTTCGGCGTGGCGCGTGCCTGGGCGGAGCTGATGCGCCGGCTCGGCTACGAGAGGTACGCGGCCCACGGCACCGACGTCGGCTCGGGCGTGACGGGCATGCTGCCGATGGTGGACCCGGGGCGGGTGCTCGGCACCCACCTGAGCGGCACCGTGGCGGCACACCCGTTCGGCCCGGCGATCGAGCTGGACGGGCTGACGGACGCCGACCGGGCGCGGGCCGAGAAGTTCAACGCGCTGCGCGAGGACGGCGTCGGCTACCTGGTGATGCAGGCGACCCGGCCGCAGACCCTCGCGTACGGGCTGAACGACTCGCCGGCCGGACAGCTCGCCTGGATCGTGGAGAAGTTCCAGGAGTGGACCGACCCGGCCGCCGCGCTGCCGGAGGACGCGGTCGACCTCGACCAGCTCCTGACCAACGTCAGCATCTTCTGGTTCACCGGCTCCGGGGCGTCCACCGCGCACGCGGTCTACGAGGGCATGCGGGCCTGGCGCGCCTTCGCCGCCCAGCAGGAGCAGGAGCAGCGGCCCGCCGACGCCGGACAGCGGCAGGGCCCGCCGACCGGGGTGGCCGTCTTCGCCGCGGACACCACGATCCGCTCGATCATGGACCCGGCCGGCCTGATCGCGCACTGGTCGGAGTACGACCGGGGCGGCCACTTCGCCGCCATGGAGACGCCCGACCTGCTCGCCGGCGACATCCGCGCCTTCTTCCGCCCTCTGCGCTGACGCCCGGGTCAGGCCGATCCAGCACCACCGTGCCCTCCGGCTGGGATTCAGGGGTCCGGAAGGAGGGGTGGCGTAAAGCGTGGGATGATGGCGGCACTGTGTCCGCGTCCGTGCCGTTCCGCCTGCTACGCACCTCGGTGTTCGCCGTGGTGTGTCTCGCGCTGGGCGTGGGGGCGCACCTGTTCGGCGGAGGCACGGTGTCCGCGAACGCCATGGCCGGGGGGCTGGTGGCGGCGTTCGCGGTGGCGTATCCGCTGTCGGGGCGCGAGCGGGCGTTCGGCGCCATCCTGCCGCTGCTGGGCGGACTGCAGGTGGTCATGCACGTGGCGTTCTCGCTGGCGCATGTCACCTCGCCGGTCGAGGTGGCGGGGCACGGCCACTCGGGGCTGGTGCCGGGGCTGGGCATGCTGGTGGCGCACGCATGGGCGACCGGGCTGACGGCGTTGTGGCTGGCCCGGGGTGAGGCGCTGTTCTGGGCGGTGCTGCGGCGGCTGGCCGTGCGGCTGCTGGCGCTGTTCCGGCCTGTCGCCTCGTGGACTCCTTTCCTTCCTGCCTGTACGGCTGAGCCGCCCGCGCTGCGGTCGGCCGTGCTGCGGCACGTGGTCAGCAGGCGGGGCCCGCCTGTGTTCGTCGATTTCGGCTGACATTTCCTGAATTCGACGACTGTGCCCGGACGGGTGGCCTTGGCCTGCCCGTACCCGGGTGGAAAGGCAACCCCGTGTTCTCTCGCCATGTCCTGACCCTGGCCGCCGTTCTCGCCGTGGGCGCGTGCGGCGCGCAGCCCGCCCAGAACGCCGCCGCGCCGGCCTCCTCCGCGCCGGCCGCCACAGCCTCCGCCTCCGCCTCCGCCGCCGGGGCGGCGCTCACCATCACCGACCCGTGGGTGAAGACCGTGAAGAAGGGGATGACGGCCGCGTTCGGCACCCTGGTCAACAACACCGACGCCGACATCGCCGTCGTGGCCGGGACCTCGCCGCTGTCGCCGACGATCGAGCTGCACGAGGTCGTCGACTCGGGCGGCAAGATGGTCATGAGGCCCAAGGAGGGCGGCTTCGTCGTGCCGGCCCGGAGCACCCACGAGCTGAAGCCCGGCGGCGACCACATCATGCTGATGGGCGTCACCGAAGAAGTGAAGCCGGGAGCCCGCATCCCGTTCACGCTGACGGTCAAGGACGGCGCGCCGCTGGAGTTCACGGCGGTGGGCAAGGACTTCGCCGGGGCGAAGGAGGACTACCAGCCTGGTGCCGGTCACTGATGGCCTCCGGGATCAGCAGACGGGCCTTGCTGGTCGGCGGCGGCGCCGCGGCCGCCCTGCCGATCACCGGCCTGGTGAAGGGTGCGGTCGTGAACGACCGCGCCTCCGCCACGGCCGAGAACCCCGCCGTGGAGCCGTTCGACGGCGTCCACCAGGCGGGCATCGCCACGCGACCGCAGGCCCACGCCGTCTTCCTGGGGCTCGACCTGAAGCCGGGCAGCGACCGGGAGGCGATCGTCCGGCTGATGCGGTTGCTCACCGACGACGCCCGCCGCCTCACCCAGGGGCGGCCGGCGCTCGCCGACACCGAACCCGAGCTGGCCACCGACCCCGCCCGGCTGACCGTGACGTTCGGCTTCGGCCCCGGGCTGTTCAAGGCCGCCAAGGTGGACTCCCCGGTGGCGCCGCTGCCGTCGTTCACCGTCGACAAGCTGGAGAAACGGTGGAGCGGCGGCGACCTGCTGGTGCAGATCTGCGCCGACGACCCGATCACCGTGGCCCACGCGCTGCGGATGACGGTCAAGGACGCGCGCTCCTTCGCCGGGATCCGCTGGACCCAGCGCGGGTTCCGGCGGCGGGCGGGCGTGGGCGGCACCGGTGAGACCCAGCGCAACTTGATGGGCCAGCTCGACGGCACGGTCAACCCGGCGGACCTCGACCGGGCGGTGTGGATCGGCCAGGGTCCCGAGGGGATGCGCGGCGGCACCACCGTGGTGCTGCGCCGCATCCGGATGAACCTGGAGACCTGGGACGCCGCCGACCGGCCGGCCAGGGAGTTCACGATCGGCCGCCGCCTGGACACCGGAGCCCCGCTGACCGGGCGGGCCGAGCACGACGAGCCCGACTTCGCCCGCCTGAACAGGCTGGGCTTCCCCGTCATCCCGGAGTACGCCCACATCAGGCGGGCGCGGGTGGACGATCCGGGGCAGCGCATCCTGCGCCGGCCGTACAACTACGACGACGGGCTGACGGCCGACGGGACGTCAGACTCGGGGTTGCTCTTCGCCTCCTACCAGGCGGACATCGACCGGCAGTTCGTCCCGGTGCAGCGCCGGCTCGCGGAGGGTGACCTGCTCAACGAGTGGATCACGCCGATCGGCTCGGCGGTCTTCGCCGTTCCGCCCGGATGCGCGGCCGACGGCTGGGTCGGCGACCGGCTGCTCGGCTGAGCCGCCGGTGGCGGGCCGCCCGCCGGGGCGGTCCGCCACCGGAGCGGCCTCACCCGAACCGGCGGCCGGGAAGGCAGGCCGGGGGGCGGTCGGAAGGGGGCCAGACGTAGGGCAGGTCGTCGGGTTCGGGGCCGAAGAGAGGGGTGAAGCGGGGGCCGTAGAAGTCGGGGGCCTTACGGAGGAGGGCGGAGCGGTGGCTGCGGTGCAGGGCGTCGTCGCCGAGCCACGGGGGTAGTTCGCCGGCCGTCTCCAGGGCGGGCTGGGTGCGGATGGTGTGCCGGTCGCAGCGGGCGGCCAGGTCGCGGGCGATGGTCTCGGCGCAGGTGTCGGTGCGGCCGATGGAGCACCAGTGGTGGCACACGTCGAGGCCGTAACGAGCCAGGGCCTCCTCGTAGCCGGCCCACATGCGGACGGCCGGGTGGTGGCGCCAGCCGTAGCCCGGGACGGTGAGGGCGCGCAGGATCTGCAGGGCCTCGACCCGCTGCTTGCCGAGGCGCAGCGGGTCGAGAACCTCGGCGCATCGCGTGAAGTCGGGGAAGGGCAGGAATGTTTGCATCCGCTCGCCGTCTCGCCGTCGTGTCGCCATCCTCCAGGCAGGTCTCCCCGGGCCCTTCCCGCAGGTCGGGCCCGGATAACGTCGCGGCTCGCGGACGCCGCCGGCCGGCCGCGCCCGTCGAGGCACGGCCGGACGGCGCGGCCGTCAGGCGCCGAGCAGGGTCGCGACGGCGGCAGCCGTGGCGGGGTGGCGGGACAGGAGGTCGCCGGCCGCGCCGGAGGCGGGCGCCGCCTCCGCGGTGGCCCAGGCGCCGTCGCAGCCGAGGAGCGCGGCGACGGCGTCGCAGGCGGCCGGGTGGGCGGCCAGGAGCGTGTTCGCCGGCCCGGCAGGGGCGGCCCCCACCGGGACCGCCGCAGGCGTGGGCCGGGTGGCCGTCCACGGCGCGGCCCAGGTGTCCAGCTCGCCGAGCGCGGCGGGGAACGTGCGGCCCGCCTCGCGCACCAGGACCGGCACCAGCTCGGCCGCCTCCCTGCGGAGGGTGGTGATGAGCTTGGGCAGCCAGGGCAGCAGCACGGAGTCGGGCAGCCGCGCGAACGCCTTGGAGATGACCTCCACCACGAACGGCCCGAGCGACGGCACCGACTCCAGCGCCTGCACGAAGCCCGTGATGTAGAGCGGGAACGACGGGATGACGAGCGGGTTGGCGAGCAGCTCGTCGCAGCGGGCCCGCAGGTCGGCGAGCGGCAGCAGGCCGAGCTGCGACCTGGCCGCCCACAGCAGCGCCACCTTGGCGGGCGCCTCGGGGTGCGACTGCTGGACGGCCAGTTCGAGCTGGGCGCGGTCGCAGCCGAGCGACAGCGCCAGGCCCTCCATCGTGAACAGGAACCCGAGCATGGCGCCCACCTGCCGGACCCCGGTGTCGTCGGCGACGAACGCGGACGGCAGCAGGGTGCAGTAGTGGGCGTAGCCGCCGGTCACGAACGCCGCGCACCAGGCGGGCAGCTCCGGCTCGGTGGCGCGGTAGTGGGCGAGCAGCCGCCGGATGCGGCGCAGCACCTCGGGGGCGTCGTCCACGGTCCGCTCGGCGGACAGCAGCTCCACGGCCCGCGCGCCCAGCTCGTCGGTGAAGCGGCGGCTGCCGAGGAACAGGATGGAGTCCTCGACGGCCGACAGCGCGGTGGCGGCGGTCGCCTTGGGGTCCCAGACGGCGCGGCGCAGGCGCTGCTCCAGCACCTGCTCGACGGTGACGCCCTCGTAGCCCAGCTCGATGACGGCCCGCTGGTGCTGGCCGATCGTCAGATCCCAGCTCTCCTGGATGGAGCGTTCGCCGAGCCGCCGCGAGCCCATGATGGGGCGCACGGCACCGTCGGGCAGCAGGTAGCGCAGCATCCACAGCAGGTGGGAGCAGGGTTCGAGGTGGGGCTCGGCGTCGAGGTTCAGCAGGGCCCGCTGGACGGTGCGCTTGCCCAGGTCGAGGCCGAGCGGCTCCAGCCGGTCGTAGACGTCGCGGGCCAGCGGCGGCAGCGCGTCGTAGCCGACCTGGCCGATCCGGTCGCCGCCGAGCAGGATCTCGCACAGGTGGCGCACGTCGCGTCGGCCGGGGACGCTGTCCTTCTCGATGCAGGTGACGGCCGCGTCCTGGAAGTCGTACGGCGTGGGCCGGACCCGGTTGCGCATCCCGGCGAGCAGGATGGACGTCTCGTACACGGCGATGGCGTCGGCCGTGCTGGCCAGGTAGCCGTTGCGGCGCGCCAGCCGGACGATGTCCACGCACCAGCCGAGGAGTTCGGCCTCGTCGACGCCGTCCAGCTCGGGCGGTCTGGACAGGAAGCCCGACAGCTTGTCGGTGACGGGCTCCGCCGCCGGGGCGGGCGGCGCGGCCTTGGCCCTCTTCGTGCGGGCGCCCTGCTGGCCGTCCAGCCGGTACGGTCGCACGCCGCCGCGCGAGACGGCCTTGGCCCAGGTGGCGCCGGCGATGGACACCGAGCCGGAGGCGAGCCCGAACTGCGCCTCGATGGCCGAGTGGCTGGACGGGATGAGGCCGTACAGCCAGCGCGTGGCCGTCCTGGGGGTGATCTCGTAGCCGGCCCTGCCCGACAGGCCGAACTCCTCGACCCGGCTGGCGGCGTGGAAGGCGCCGCACACGTACAGGCAGTGGGCGGGGTCGGCCTCGGTGGCGGCGAGGTGCTCGCGCATGCGGGTCCACATGTGGCGCTCGCGTTCCTCGTCGCGGGCCAGCCGGTCGCCCTTCTCGGGGGTCAGGCGGCGGAAGAGGCTGCCGATCAGCACCATGACCTGGCGGTAGGTGTCGTAGTCGGCGTCCGCGAGCGGCTGCTCGACGTACTGGTCCCACCATTCGGACCAGTGGCGGACCTTGCCGTGGTGGAGCAGGTGCTCCTCCAGCTCGGCGAAGCGGGGGCGCAGGTCGCCGATCTCGATGCCGACGGCGTCGCCGTGCAGGCCGGCCTCCTCGCCGGCGGCGTAGGCGCTCTCCTCCTCGCGGGGCTGCGCCTGGAAGACGTGGTCGGACGAGCGGTCCACCAGCACCAGCTCGACGCCCGGGGTCTCCAGGGCGTACGCGATGGCCTGGTACTCGGCCGAAGCCTCGGTGATGGGCGCCACCACGCTGAGCGGCCCCCACCCGGCGGGGAAGCCGTCGAGGTCGGTCGCGAACGCCTGCAGCGCCACCGGCAGGCGGCAGTTGCGCAGTTCGCCGAGCAGCGGCCCGAGGTCCTCGCACAGCTCCAGGTAGATGACCTTCGGCTGCTTCTCGCGCAGCCGCCGGGCCATGGCGAGGGCGGAGGCGGGCGAGTGGTGGCAGACCGGGAAGATCTCCAGCTCCTCGCGCAGCGCCCGGTCGACGTCGTCGACCAGGCCGGTGAGGATCTCCGGCACCGCGGCCGGGGCGTCGGCGAAGCTCGCCGCCGCGCCGAGGAGCTGTTCGCGCAGGGCGCCGAACGGGCTCATGACAGCGTGGAGATCGCCTGGCGGCCGCCTTCGAGGAAGTCGGGCCACTCGCCGCCGTCCTTCTTGCTGCGCGGCTCGACGACGCCGTGCCAGTACTTGTTGAGGATGGCCAGGTCCTCGGGGGTGCGCCGGGCCAGCGAGCCGACCAGCGAGCCGCCGAGGGTGTGGGCGCTCAGCGCGCGGTCGCCGAAGAACTGGCTGTGCAGGATGGCGTCCTCCAGCACGCCGATCTGCTCGGCGGTGGACAGCGCCGACTCCAGCCGCTCGTCGTCGCTGGAGGCCGAGGCGGACGCGGCCCGCAGGTCGGCGAAGCTCTGCAGCAGGATGTCGAGCAGGGTCGGCGGCACGTCCAGCTCGATGCGGTGGCGGCGCAGCAGCTCGGTGGTGCGGAAGCGGACGATCTCCGCCTCGCTGCGCTTGTTCGTCACCACGGGGATGCGGACGAAGTTGAAGCGCCGCTTCAGGGCCGAGGACAGGTCGTTGACGCCGCGGTCGCGGCTGTTGGCGGTGGCGATGATGGAGAAGCCGGGCTGGGCGAAGACGATGTTGTCGTCGTCGAGCTCGGGGATGGAGACGTACTTCTCCGACAGGATGGAGATGAGGGCGTCCTGCACGTCGCTGGTGGAGCGGGTCAGCTCCTCGAACCGGCCGATCACGCCGCCTTCCATCGCGGTCATGATGGGCGAGGGGATCATCGACGCGCGCGACTGCCCCTTGGCGATGACCATGGAGACGTTCCACGAGTACTTGATGTGGTCCTCGGTGGTGCCGGCCGTGCCCTGGACGACGAGGGTGGAGTTGCGGCAGATGGCGGCGGCGAGCAGCTCTGCGAGCCAGCTCTTGCCGGTGCCGGGGTCGCCGATCAGCAGCAGGCCACGGTCGGAGGCGAGGGTGACGATGCTGCGCTCGACGAAGCTGCGGTCACCGAACCACTTCTGCGGGATCTCCCGGTCGAGCCCGTCGGCGCGCTCGGACCCGAGGATGAACAGTCGCACCATGCGGGGGCTGAGCCGCCACGAGAACGGCTTGGGGCCGTCGTCGATCGACTCCAGCCAGTCGAGTTCGTCGGCGTACTTCACCTCTGCGGGGGCACGCAGCATCTCGGTCATCAGCGGGGTCTCCTGGAAGTGGTTAGGCGAGGAAGCTCTTCAGCTCGAACACGAGTTTGCGGATGTGGCCGGAGATCACGGGGGTGCCCAGGTCCTTCAGCTTCTGCCGGAACCAGGGGTCCACGCTGGCGTTGCCGGAGCTGTTGACCGAGCCGACCGGGATGAACTTCACTCCCGACCGGTGCACCGCCTCGAAGTCGGCGAGCAGGTCACGGTTGTCGTAGAAGTCGGAGATCCACACCAGCACGGTGTTGCGTGGTTCGGCGATCTTGGGCCGGGCCAGCGCCATCGCGACGGTGCCGTTGGTGCCGCCGCCGAGCGTCGTGCGCAGCAGGACCTCGAACGGGTCGCTCACCCACGGGGTCAGGTCGAGCGCCCGGGTGTCGTACGCGACCAGGTGCACGTCGACCTTGGGCAGGCCGGCGAAGATCGAGGCGAGGATGGTGCAGTTGACCATCGCGTCCACCATCGAGCCCGACTGGTCGACGACCACGATGAGCCGCTGCGGGGTGGTCTTGCGCGCGGTGTGCCGGTAGAACAGGCGGTCGACGTAGAGGCGCTGGTCGTCGGGGTTCCAGTTGGTGAGGTTCTTCCAGATGGTGCGTTCGATGTCGAGGTTGCGGAAGACGCGCTTGGGCGGCACCGACCGGTCGAGCTTGCCGACGCTGGTCTTCTCGACCTGGGTGCGCAGCACCTCGGCGACCTCGTCGACGAACCGGCGGATCAGCGCCTTGGCGTTGGCCAGCGCGATGCCCGACAGGTTGGACTTGTCGCGCAGGAGCTGCTCGATGAGCGACATGCTCGGGGTGAGCTGCTTGGCCAGGGCGGGGTCGGCCAGCACCTCGCGCAGCCGCATGCGGCGGACGAGGTCGCCTTCGAGGCCGGCCAGGACGCCGCCCAGGTCGCTGTCGCCGGGACGGGCGCGCAGCGTGCCGCGCTCGCAGCCGAGGGCCTCCTCGAACCAGCCGGCGTCCTGCTGCCAGCGGGCCAGGTCGGTCGCGGTGACGTTACCGGTGCCGGTGGAGAAGACGTTCAGCAGGAGCTTGGACACCAGGGCCGCCCGGCGCACCTCGTCGGCGCCGACCTCGGCGGGCGCGTGCCCGCTCTCGCCCCCGGCCTCGTCGCCGCTCTCGCCCCCGGCCTTGTCGCCGCTCTCGTCGCCGGTCTCGCTCTCGGCGAGCAGGCCCTTCAGCTCGGCGCCCAGCTCGGGGAAGCGCTGGACGAGGTTGTCGACGGACACGCCGGGGTCGAGCAGCGCGGGCGGCAGCCCCAGGTCGTCGACGACGGCGACGCTGGCCGCCTCCAGGGTGGGCTGCTCGTCGGCGCTGAACAGCCGCGCCATCAGGCGCCAGTAGAGGACCTGGCGGCGGTTGGCGTCGGCGGAGAGGCCGGAGTCGGTGCGGGTGTCGTCGGTCATTTGCGCAGCAGCCGTCCCGCTCGCTCGCGCAGCACGGCCACCACGTCGCCGGCCCTGGCCTCGGCCTTGACGACCTTGGGGTCGGTGGGGCCGAGCGCCCAGTCGCCGGTGTGGGCGGTGACGGGCTTGCGCTTGACGGTCGCCTGGACGGCGAGCGGCTGCACCGACCAGCGGCCGGCGTCCCAGCGCACCAGGCCGACGCAGGCCGTGGAGGCGGCCACCAGCTCGGGCGTGAGCGGGCCGCACCGCGGCAGGCGGTCCAGGTCGACGGCGAGCGCGTGGCCGTCGAGCACCAGCTCGTCGCCGTTGACCGTGTAGCCCTCCAGCAGGACGGGCTCGGCGATGCGCACGGGGTGGCGGTCGAGCGGCTGCACGGCGGGGGCGAGGGCCGCGGCGAGCTGGACCCGGGCGACGGCGAACGGGTCGGCGGGCTCCCCGGCCGTGGCCCGGTCGTCGTGCCAGAGCAGGTCGCCGCTCGCGAGCAACGGCATGCCGGCCAGGTCGAGGCAGCGGCGCTCGGCCAGCGCGCCGAGCAGCACGGGGTGTGCCTGGAGCAGCCGCCACACGGCCGGGCCGGTGATGGTGTCGACCTTGGCGGCGGCGACGCCGGCGCGCACCAGCCGGGCGGGCGCGCCGCCGGTCGGCTCAAGCAGGCCGTGCACCTGCACCTGGACGGCGGTGCCGTGCTCGTGCACGTCCACGCCGAGGACGAACAGCCGGCCGGACACCGCCTCGGGCTCGGGCTCGGCGGGCAGGCCCTGCGCCAGCATGAGGGCGCGGGCCCACAGGTCGGCCCAGCGGCGGGCGGGCACCCGGGGCGCGGTGGCGATCGGGCAGCACGCGGCCAGCTCGGCGGCCAGCCCGTCGAGCAGGACCGCGACGCGGCGCAGGCGGGGCTCGGCGAGCAACGCCTCGACGGTCTGGCCGGAGGCGGAGGCGAGGTCGTGGTCGACGCCGCGCCAGCCGGTGATGGCCAGCTCGTGCAGCCAGGAGCGGGCGGCGGCGAGCAGATGGTCTGCGGCGGGCGCCGGAGCGGCCGGCGCCTCCCAGGCCGCTCTGGAGCGGCCGAGCGCGGTGTCGAGCCGGGCGAGCAGGGCGTCGTGCACGGCGCCCAGCAGGGCGGTGCGCGCCCCGGCCAGCGCGGTCAGGTGGTCGCCGGCGACGGACCCGGCGATGATCTTGGCCGCGGCCTCGCCCGCCCGCTCGCCGAGGGGCGAGGCCGACACGGCGCCGGCCAGGGCGGCCGGCGCGGCGGCCCGCTCCTCGCCGAGCCGGGCGAGCCCGTGGGTGAGCGCGTCGTCGAATCCCGTCACCACGTCGAGCGTCTCGGTGACGCCCGGCGTCTCGCCGTCGAGCAGGGCGGCCAGTTGCACTCCGAGCATCAGCGCGCCTCTCCCGCCGGGAACCAGTGGAGCTCGGGCAGCGGGGCCGTGGTGCCGGGCAGCTCCAGGTAGGCCAGGTGGCGCAGGAACCTGCTGAACACCATGGCCGCCGACGTGCGCTCCACCCCGCCGCCGAGGGCGCCGATCAGGTCACCGTCGTCGCCGACCTCGGCGCGCAGGTAGCCGGCGACCCGGTCGAGGCCGTACTGGGTGACCGCCTCGTCCACGAGCAGGCGCAGGTGCTTGCACGGCGCGCCGTACAGGCCGCCGCACGGGCGGTTGTTGTTGGTGCTGCAGTCATAGGTGTGGGTGCCGGCGGTCACGGACGAGACGTAGACCCGTTCGATGTCCGAACCGCTCGACACGACGCCCTGCAGCCGCCCGTCCGCCAGCTCGACGAAGGGCACCTTCGCCAGCTTGCGCGGCTGGACGGGCGACACGACCCGTGCCGTGCTGTGCTGCTCCCACGCGGGTGCGTCCGCGCTCACGACTCTCGACCTCCCCGGCCGGACGGCTCGCGGGACGCCGGAATGGAGGGGCGGCACTACGCGAACGGCTGATCAATGAGTCGGTAATGTATCCCATCGCTCCGACGGAATCGGGGGCAAACAGACGATCTTGTCGGCGTTCACCCGGTGCGCGGGGACAGGTCCAGGGCGCGGCGTAGGAAGGCGAGCTGGTGCAGCAGGAGGTTCTCGGCCACCGCCTCCTGCGACGGCAGGTGCGTGGTGCGGGACAGCGGCAGCACCTCGTGCGGCCGGCCCGCCTCCAGGAGCGCCTGCGAGAACCTCAGCGTGTGCGCCGGAACCACGTTGTCGTCGGCCAGGCCGTGGATGAGCAGCAGCGGGCGGGTCAGCGACGCGGCCTCCCGGATCGGTGAGCAGCGCTCGTACGCCTCGGGGTGCTCGTCGGGGTGGCCGAGGTGGCGCTCCCGCCAGTGCGTGTCGTACAGGCGCTGGTCGGTGACCGGCGCGCCCGCCACGGCGGCGTGGAAGACGTCCGGGCGGCGCAGCACGGCGAGCGCGGCCAGGTAGCCGCCGAACGACCAGCCGCGGATGCCCACCCTGGTCAGGTCGAGGACCGGGTGGCGCGCGGCGGCCTCCCACAGGCCGTCCACCTGGTCGGCCAGCACCGGGCCCGCGAGGTCGAGGTGGACCGCGCGTTCCCAGGCGGGGCCGCGGCCGGGTGTGCCCCGGCCGTCCACCGCGAGTACGGCGAAGCCCTCCTCGGCGAACCACTGCGAGGCGTACGTCCACCACGCCTGCTCACTGGTCACCTTGCGCAGGGCGGGACCGCCGTACGGGTCCATGAGGACGGGCAGCGGCCCGTGGGCGGGAGTGTGCCAGGACGGCAGGAACAGCGCGGCGCGCAGCTCGCGGGGGCCGAGGGTGAGCAGCTCCATCCGCGGGTCGAGGACGGGCCGCTCGGTGCAGGAGGTGATCTCCAGCGAACCGGCGCGGACCTTCGTGCCGGGGCGGGTCAGCGTGCGGGACTGGAGGATCGTGGTGCCGCCCCGGCGGGTGCCGGTGTGGACGCCGGGCTCGTCGCTCACCCGCCGCGGGCCGCCGGCCGGGTCGTAGGCCCACAGGTGGGTCTGCGTCGGCTCGTCCGAGGCCGTGAACAGGACCGTCTCACCGTCCACCGCCACGACCGCGTGGAGCTGGAGGCCGGTGGGTGTGACGGGCTCGCCGTCCACCAGGAGGCGTCGCGTGTCGTCCAGGTCGGCGCTGGTCAGCAGCCTGCCCGCCGCGTCCCGGGCGGGCAGGCCGGGGACCAGCTCGACCCAGGCGTCGTCGCGCTGCTCGGCCAGCACGCGGGTGGCGCCGGTGGCGGGGTCGACGCCGAGGACGACGAGGCGCCGCTGGTCGCGGCTCTGCACGGCGGCGTACGGGCCGGCGGCGTCCCAGCCGGCGCTGGTGAGGTACTCGAAGGACGCCGCGTCCCAGTCCACCCGGACGGGCGGGACGCCGGGCGCGACGATCCACAGGCCGACCTCGGCGTTGGGGGTGCCGGCCGCGGGATAGGGGAAGCTCACCGGCGGGCGGGCCGGGTCGGACGGGTCGGCCAGGTGCCAGCGCAGGACCGGGGCCGTGTCCACCCGGGCGACCAGCAGCCGCCGGCCGTCGGGGGCCCACCAGTAGCCGCGGTGGCGGCCCATCGACTCGGCGGCGACGTGCTCGGCGAGCCCGAACGTGACCTCGGGGCCGTCAGGAGCGGCCAGCACCGCGTCCACGCCGCCGTCGGCGGTCACCACGCGCAGCGCACCGGCGCTGACGTAGGCGATGCGCCGTCCCGTCGGGTCGGGGCGCGGGTCGAGCACCGGCTCGGCCGCCGGGACGCACCGCACGGCGCCGTCGGCGGGCCGTACCGTCCACAGGCGGCCGGAAAGCGTGAACGCGAGCAGCTCGCAGGCGCTGTCGGCGGCGTAGCCGACGATGCCGGAGGACAGCTCGCCCGCGCGCAGGCGGCGGGTCCGCTCCTCGGGCGACAGCTCCTCCTCCACCCCGGCCAGGAGGGTGAGCGGGTCGGCGAGCAGGCGTTCGCGGCCGGTGGCGAGGTCGAGCGACCACAGGCAGGAGACGGGGTCGTCGCCGGCGCGGCTGCGCAGGAAGAACACGGTCGCGCCGTCCGGCGAGAGCGTGAACGCGCCGGGCGCGCCCAGGGTGAAGCGCCGGGTGCGGGCGAGCTGGCGGGGAAGTGACGTGGTCAAGGCTGCTCCTAGGTGCGGAATGGCTCCACGAAGCAGCGTGGCCGCCTCCGGAAGCGGAGCGCGGCCTGACCCACGCACCTTATCGCATGTGCGCGTTCACCGCTCCTCGTCGCCGGCCCCCTCGTCCTGATGGCCGGGCTCGCGGTCGCCCTGTCCGGGCACCGGTGGGGTCAGGACCAGGCGCCCGCGTCGGCGGCGCGGGCCACGTAGGTCTCGAAGGCCATCGGGTCCCGGCCGAGCACCCGGCGGACGCCGTCGACCGGTTCGGCGGTGTGGCCGTCACGGTGCAGGGCGAACAGGGTGTTGAGCGCGTCGGCCACGGCGGCCGGATATCCGGCGGCGAGGAGTTCGGCGCGGTACGCCTCCGGCGTCAGCTCCTCGTAGCGGATGGCGCGGCCCGCGGCCCGCGCGATCGTCTCCACCGCCTCGCCGAAGGTCAGCCCTCGCGGGCCGGACAGCTCGTACACCTCCCCGGCGTGCCCGTCGCGGGTGAGCAGGACCATGGCCACCTCGGCCACGTCCTCGACGTCCACGAACGGCTCCGGGACGGCACCGATGGGCAGGGCCAACCGGCCGGCCCGCAGCGGCTCGTGCCACAGGTCCTCGTCGAAGTTCTGGTTGAAGTTGTTCGCCCGGATGATCGTCCACTCCGCCCCCGAGCCGCGCACGGCTTCCTCGGCGGCCGCCATGCCCTCGCCGAAGCCGCCGTGGACGTGCTCCATCCCGCGTCCCGACAGGGCCACGAACCGGCCCACGCCCGCCTCCACCGCCTGCTTGACGAAGTCGTGGACCGGCGTGGGGTCGTCGGGCGCCACCAGGTACACCGCCGAGGCACCTGCCACGGCCGCCCGCCAGGTGTCCGGTCGGGTCCAGTCGAAGCGCACCTCGCCGGAGCGGGAGGCGGCCCGCACCGTCTCGCCGGCCGCCCGCAGCAGCGGCACCAGCCGGCGTCCCGTCTTGCCCGTCGCCCCGAGGACCAGGATCTCGTTCTCATGTGTCGTCATGTGTGTCGTCATGTCCTTGAGCCAACCGCCGCGGCCGCCCGGCGGCCATGGCCGTCCGTTCGCACCGCATGTCCGATCGTCCGGGTTCTGGAGCGCCCGGTGCCGGTCGGGTGGGTTCGTCCGGCTTGTCCGCCAGGGCGTCGGTAAAGGTGGCACCCCTATCGTGGGGGCATGGACCCGTTCGACGATCTGTTGAGTGGTGTGCGGGCCGACGGGGCGATCTTCGACCGGTCGGTGCTGACGCCGCCGTGGGCGCTGCGGTTCACTGACGGGGCGTCCCTGACGCTGTGCGTGCCGCTGCGCGGCGCGGGCTGGATCGCCGGGGAGGCCGGTGGGGAGCCCCGGCGGCTGGCGCTGGGCGAGTCGGCGATCGTGCGGGGGCCCGAGCCGTTCGTCTTCTCCACCGAGGCCCCGCCGACCCAGCCCGTGAGGACCCAGCCCCTGACGACGGGGCCCCTGACGACCGGGCCCCTGAGAGCGGGCGCGCCGGTGCGGGAGGTGCGCGGCGGGCGGGTGCCCGGCGACCACGACGTGGACCTGGCGAGCCCCACCGTGCTGCTGGTCGGGGCCTACCACGTGCGGGGACAGGTGCCGCGGCGGCTGCTCCGCGTCCTGCCGCCGCTGATCGTCGTGCCGGACCACCACGACTGCACGTCGATGCGCGACTACCTGGAGGCTCAGCTCGCCGGAGCGCGACCGGGCCGGCAGATCGTCCTCGACCGGCTGCTCGACTGGTTGCTGGTGTGCACGCTGCGCGAATGGTTCGACCAGCCGGAGGCGGTGCGTCCGAGCTGGTACCACGCGCTGGGTGACGACGCGGTCGGTCCGGTGCTCCGCGCCATGCACGACGCCCCCGACCGGCCGTGGACGCTCGCCTCGCTGGCCGCCCGGTCCGGGGTGTCGCGCACGACGCTGGCCAAGCGGTTCGCCGAGCTGGTGGGCGAGCCGCCGCTGGCCTACCTGACGGACTGGCGGATGGCGCTGGCCGCCGACATGCTGGCCGACTCGGCCGAGACGGTGGCGGCGGTGGCGCGCCGGGTCGGCTACGCGGACGCGTTCGGCTTCAGCGCCGCCTTCAAACGGGTCCAGGGGGTGAGCCCGAGCGAGTACCGGCGGCTTGAGCGCCAGGGCGCGGCCCCGGAGCGCGGTCCGGCAAGGCGGGAGATCGGCGTCGGACCGGCACCCGGGCGGGCACCCGCCACCGGTGGAGAGCAGGCCCGCGAGCACGGCCGGTGACACGCGGACGGGGAGGGACCGGGCGGAGGATCGAAGAGGCCGGTGATGGGTAGAAGGCCAGATGTCGCCCCCCGATCACCACTGAAGGGGACCACGTACATGGTTGCCGCCGATCCCTCCGACACTCCGCCGCACGCGCTCGGGTCAGGCCGCGCGGACGGGCTGGAGGACGCCCTTGAGACGCTGACCCGCGCGTACGCCGACGCCGTCGCCGCGATCACCTCGGCCGCCGACCCGCAGGCCGCCTTCGCGGGCACCGCCCGCGTCGGCGAGGTGCTCCGCGAACTGGACGAGGACCTCGCCACCAGGCGGGCCAGGTTGTCCGCGGAGGTCCGGATGGGACTGATCCAGTCGGCGGTGCGCTGACCCGCCACGTTTTCGGCCGACCCGCGCCGGGGACACTGCACAGAGTGACAGACAGTCACTCTTCGTATGGCAGTGGGATGTGCACCATGATCAAGGCAATTCTCGCGCTCGGGGCTCTCGCCGTGGCCGCGACGGTGGTGACGTTCGGTTTCATGACGTTCCGCCGGGGCTCGCGTCCGGCCCGCGCGAAGGCCCGCCGCTCCTGACGGCGCTCCGCGCGGGGTCGCACGCCGGAGAAATTCACCGCTTTGCGATCACATCGGCGAGAGCGCCCGGCTTTCGAGTATCGTGACGCTTGCGCGCCCGCGCGGATCTTCGTCCGCGGGAGCGCAACGACGACTTCGGTGGACGGGTGTGATGGCAGGGCTCTCTCTCCAGTACCAGGCACTAGAAGACGGCGAGGCCGCCGCCAACAGGCTGTCGAAGCGCTACAAGGAGCTCGCGGGCGGTTATCCGGCCGGCACCGCGGACTCGTCGATCTTCGGCAAGCTCGACGACTCCTCAGCACTGGCCGGACTCCTCGACGAGATGGAGACCGAGGTCGGCGACGAGCTGGGCGCGGCGCAGAGCAAGCTCTCCAGCGTCGGGTCCGCCCTGGACAAGGTGTGGACCTACGTGTACCGAGCGGACACAGCGTACGTCTGATGGGTGTGAGCGAGGACCTCGAGACGTTACCCGGCGGCGGCGAGCTGGCCGGCATCCTGAAGAGCGTCAACGGCGATCCGGCCACCATCCGCGACGTGGCCAAGCGGTGGCGCGGCACGGCGAAGAGCATCGGCGAGCACACCGGCACCCTGCGCGGAGCCGTCAAGACCATCGACACCGCCTGGGAGGGCGGCTCCGCCGACGCCTTCGTGGGGCACATGGAGACCTACTACACGGCCGGCGACGGGCTGCGTGACGCGCTGAACAACTCCGCCACCGCTCTCGACGCGGCGGCCACGGCGCTGGAGACGGCCGAGTCCCGGGTACGCGAGCTGTGCGGCGGCGTCCTCGGCCAGGCCAACGCCTTCCGCCTGAACAACCCCCAGGCGACCCAGAAGCAGTTCGACGACGCCGTCGCGCCCCTGGTGCGCCAGGCGGTCTCCGACGCCAAGGCCTTTCTCAAGTCGGCGAACACGGCGGTCGGCAACGCCAGGACGACGATCAGGTCGCAGCTCGACGGCAGGCAGCGGACCTTCGTGGCCCTGACGCCGCCGCAGGACGGCCGCGACTGGCGGCCGACGCCCGTTCCCGACTGGTCGAAGACCACCCTGGCGAGCACCGACGGCGGCGGCAACCGCACCGGCGTCACCGCCGCGCCGGCCGGCTCCAGCGGCTACTCCGGTCCCGCCGGCTCCGGTGGGGGCGGCGGCGCGCAGGCCGTCCCGTACGTGCAGGGCAACGGCACGGGGGCCGACATCGTCGCGGCCGCCCGTCAGCACATCGGCAAGCCGTACGTCTGGGGCGCCAACGGGCCGTCGGCCTTCGACTGCAGCGGCCTGGTCTACTACACGCTGAACCAGGCGGGCATCAAGATCGGCGACACGACCGCCGCCGGCTACCAGAAGAGCGGCCAGCCGGTCACGGACCCGCAGCCCGGCGACATCGTCTTCTTCGGCGATCCGGCCACCCACGTCGGCATCTACAAGGGCGACGGGCAGGTGATCCACGCGCCGCGTCCCGGATCCAGCGTGACGGAGGCCTCGGTGGCGTCGGTGGCCGGCGGGAAGACGATCACCTACCGGCGCTTCGTCTGATCCGCCGTCCGGCGAGCCGTTCCCGCCGTCCCCCTGCCGGCCCCGTCGGCGCTCAGCCCGGGGTGAGCCGGGCGACGACGCCCGACTCCAGCACGATCACCGCGCCGAGCACCATGAAGACGACCGGCACCAGCCAGTGCCCGGACCGCTCGACCACCCGGATCACCCTCCGGTGCGAGCCCAGCCAGGCCGCCACCGCGCACCACACCCCCACGAGGACGGCGAACACGGCGACGGTCACCGCCGTGTCCGCCGGGCCCATCGTGCGGAACAGGGGTGGGTAGACCGACAGGTTGTCCGCGCCGTTGGCGACCGTGACACCCGCGACCGCGAGCGTCCCGCCGGCCACCCCCGCCACCGGCCCGTCGGCCGCGTCACCGTCCCGCCACGCCGCCACCAGACCGCGCATCCCCAGCGCGAACGGCACCAGCCCGAGCAGCCCCACCCACGGGTCGGGCACCACGGCCAGCCCCAGCGCGGCGACGGCGGAGACGGCCACGAGGGCGGCGATCCCGGCGTACTGGCCGGCCACGATCTGCCCCGGACGCGGCCTGCCACCGGCGCGGGCCGACAGGAACAGCATGGTCAGGATGACGAGGTCGTCGACGTCCGTCCCCACGAAGAGCACGCACGCGGTGCCGATCGTTCCCAGGAGCCCGTCCACGAGGAGCCAGCCTAGGCGAGCGCCGCCGACGAACTCGTCCCCGATGCGGCACATTCCGCCCGCGAGGCCGAACCGCGCGGCGAACCGGCGCGTATCTCCCTGGGAGCGGCCGGTCCTGCGAGAGCCGGTCCTCGGGTGAAAGGGGCCGACATGCTGCTGGGAGCTTCCTGGCGATCGAGAACGGTGCGGGTCGCGGTGGCCGCCGCCGCGCTGTGCGTCCCGCTGGCCACGGGCTGCGCCACCGCGTCCGGCGAGTCCACCCCCTCCGCGACGACGGCGGCGGCGGGCGCGGGCGGGACGACCGGCTACCTGGAGGAGGACGTCCAGTTCTCCCTGCAGATGATCCCGCACCACCGGCAGACGATCGAGCTGGCCGAGCTGTCCGACGGCCGTACCTCCGACGCCTACGTGCGGCGGCTCAGCGCGAAGATGATCGAGGACGAGCAGGCCGACATCACGCTGATGTCGTCCTGGCTGCGCTCCTGGAACGTGAACCCGCCGCCGGAGGACACGGCGGGGCACGACATGCCGGGCATGCTCGGCCCGACGCAGATCGCGGAGCTGAAACGGCGCTCGGGCGGCGAGTTCGACCGCATGTGGCTGACCCTGCTGGCCAAGCACCTCGACAGCGGCGTGCAGATGGCGGAGACGGTCCAGGGCAAGGGCATCCACGGGCCCACCGCCGAGCTGGCCGGCAAGATCATCGCCAACCAGCGCAAGCTGATCGACGAGATCGTCAAGCAGGTGGCGTGAGCCGGCGCAGCAGGTAAGTGTCCATGATCCAGCCCTTGCGGGCCCGCGCCTCGGCGCGCAGCTCGCGGATGCGGCCGGCGACCTCGGGCACCGGACCGGACACCAGGATCTCGTCGGGAGTGCCCAGGTAGGCGCCCCAGTAGATGTGGAAGTCGGCGCCGGCCCCGGCGAACGAGCAGTGGGCGTCCAGCATGACGACGACGTCGTCGGCGGTGGCGCCCTCCTCGGCCAGGCGGCGGCCGGTGGTGAGGTGGACCGGCCGCGCGACCCGGGTGAGGCCGACGCGGTGCCGCGCGGTCAGGGCCGACACGCTGCTGATGCCGGGGATCACCTCGTGGTCGAAGGTGACGTGCCCGCGCTCCAGCACCTCCTCCAGGATGGCGAGCGTGCTGTCGTACACGCCGGGGTCGCCCCACACGAGGAACGCGCCGGTCCGGCCGTCCTCCAGCTCGTCGCGGATGAGCCGCTCGTACACCTGCGACCGTCGCGAGCGCCAGTCCTCGACGGCCTCGGCGTAGGCGGGCGTGGTCCGGTCGCGCTCGGGGTCACGCGCCTCGACGATCCGGTACGGCCCGCGCCCGTGGGCCTCGATGAGGTCCTGCCGCAGGCGTACCAGCTCCTGCTTGGCCTCGCCCTTGTCCACGAGGAAGAACACGTCGGCCGCGGCGATGGCCTTGGCCCCCTGCAGGGTGAGATGGTCGGGGTCGCCGGCGCCGATGCCGATCACGAGGAGCCGCTTCACTCGTAAGAGTGTGCCAGAGCATACGATATTGCCTCGCGAGTCCCCGAGGAGGCATGTGAACCTGGTTGAGCGCGGTGACGGTTTTGCCGAGTTCTGGCGGGAGCGGCACCTGTGCACGCTGTCCACCGCCCGGCCCGACGGGGCCCCGCACGTGGTGCCGGTCGGCGCCACCCTGGACCTGGCCGCCGGCATCGCCCGCGTGATCACCTCCGGCACCTCGCGGAAGGCCCGGCTGGTCGCCGCCGCGGGGCCCGAGGGGGCGAAGGTGGCGCTCTGCCAGGTGGACGGGCGCAGGTGGTCGACGTTGGAGGGCCGGGCCGTGGTGCGCGCCGAGCCCGACCAGGTCGCCGACGCCGAGCGCCGCTACGCCGGGCGCTACCGCGAGCCCCGGCCGAACCCCGCGCGGGTGGTCCTGGAGATCCGGGTGACGCGCGTCCTGGGCAACGCGTGATCACGGTCGTCGGGATCGGCGCCGACGGCTGGGACGGGCTCACCGCCCCCGCCCGTGACGCGATCTCGGCCGCCGGCGTGCTGATGGGCGGGCGCAGGCAGCTTGACCTGGTGCGCCCGTCACGGGCCGAGCGGGTGGCCTGGCCGTCGCCGCTGCTGCCCGCGCTGCCGGGGCTGATGGAGACGTACGCGGGCCGCGAGGTGTGCGTGCTGGCCAGCGGCGACCCGATGTTCCACGGCATCGGCTCCACGCTCGTGCGGCTGCTGGGCGCCGGACGGGTGCGGGTGCTGCCGCACGTGTCGTCGCTCGCGCTGGCGTGCGCGCGGCTCGGCTGGCCGGCGGAGGAGGTCGCGGTGGTCAGCCTGGTGGGCCGGCCACCGGCCGCGCTGAACGCGGCCGTCCTGCCGGGCCGGCGCGTCCTCGTGCTCGGCTCCGGCCGCGACTCCCCGGCCGTGGTCGCCGGGCTGCTCACCGGCCGCGGGTACGGGCCGAGCCGGCTGAGCGTGCTGTCCGACCTGGGCGCGCCCGCCGAGGCCGCGCTGCACGGCACCGCCGAGGAGTGGACGGCGTCCGCCCCGTCGGCGCTGAACGTGATCGCCGTCGAGTGCGTCGCCGGGCCGCACGCCGAGCCGCTGCCGCTGGTGCCGGGACTGCCGGACACGGCGTACGAGCACGACGGGCAGCTCACCAAGCGGGAGGTGCGGGCCGTCAGCCTGTCGCGGCTGGCGCCGCTGCCCGGCGAGCTGCTGTGGGACGTGGGCGCGGGGGCGGGCAGCATCGCGATCGAGTGGCTGCGCTGCGACCCCTCCTGCCGGGCCGTCGCCGTGGAGAGCAGGGCCGACCGGGCCGCCGCGATCCGGCGCAACGCCGACGCGCTGGGGGTGCCGTCTCTGCGGGTGGTCGAGGGGCGGGCCCCGGCGGCGCTGGACGGGCTGCCCGAGCCAGGCGCGGTGTTCGTCGGCGGCGGGGCGACCGTGCCCGGCCTGCTGGAACGTTGCTGGGACGCGCTGCGGCCGGGCGGCCGGCTCGTGGTCAACGCCGTCACCGTGGAGTCGGAGGCGGTGGTCGCGGGCTGGTACGGGCGCCTCGGCGGCGACCTGGTGCGCCTGTCGGTGCAGCGGGGATCGCCGGTGGGCGGCTTCACCGGCTGGCGGGCGATGATGCCCGTGACGGTGTGGTCGATCACCAAGGAGGACCGTGTGGCCGATCACCGGGAGGGACGGGCCGTGACCGGGTGCGCGGCCGGAAGGGACGAGGCGTGACCGTCTTCTTCGTCGGGGCGGGTCCCGGCGCGGCCGACCTGATCACCGTGCGCGGGCTGCGGGTGCTGGAGTCGTCGCCGGTCTGCCTGTACGCGGGATCGCTGGTGCCGCCCGAGCTGCTCGACTCCTGCCCGGCGGGCGCCCGGCTGGTCGACACGGCGAACCTCACCCTGGACGAGATCGTCGCCGAGCTGGCCGGGGCGCACCGGGCCGGGCTCGACGTGGCGCGGCTGCACTCGGGTGACCCATCGGTGTTCAGCGCCATGGCCGAGCAGATGCGCCGCCTCGACGCGCTCGGCGTGCCGTACGAGGTGGTGCCCGGGGTGCCCGCGTTCGCGGCGGCGGCGGCCTCGCTGGGCCGCGAGCTGACCGTGCCCGGCGTCGGCCAGACGGTGATCCTCACCCGCACCTCGGCCAGGGCCACCCCGATGCCCGAGGGCGAGGACCTGGCGACCCTGTCGGCGAGCCGGGCCACGATGGTGCTGCACCTGGCCGTGCAGCGGATCGACGCGGTCGTGGCGGAGCTGCTGCCCGCCTACGGGGCCGGCTGCCCGGTGGCGGTGGTGGCGCGGGCCGGCCGGGCGGACGAGCTGATCCTGCGCGGCACGCTGGCCGACATCGCCGAACGGGTCCACGAGGCGGGTGTCCGGCGGACGGCGGTCATCGTCGTGGGGCGGGTGCTGTCGGCGTCGGAGTTCCCCGACAGCCACCTCTACAGCGCGGCGCGGGAGCGCGCGTGCGGGTCCTGATCCTCGGCGGGACGGCGGAGGCGCGGGCGCTGGCCGCCGAGCTGGACGCGGCCGGGGTGCCGGTGGTGTCGTCGCTGGCCGGGCGGGTGACGAACCCGCGGCTGCCGGTCGGCGAGGTGCGCGAGGGCGGCTTCGGCGGCCCCGAGGGACTGGCGGCGTGGCTGGCGGCCGAGGGCGTGGCCGCGCTGGTCGACGCGACCCACCCGTTCGCCGCCCGGATGACCGCCTCGGCCGCCGAGGCGGCGCGGGCCACCGGAGTGCCGCTGCTGGTGCTGCGGCGGCCCGGCTGGCGGGAGGGGCCTGGCGACGCCTGGCAGCGGGTCGGCTCGCTCCGGGAGGCGGCCGAGCGGCTGGCGGCGCCCATGCGGGTGTTCCTGACGACGGGGCGGCGGAGCCTGCCGGCGTTCGCTGGGGTGCCCGGGGTGTGGTTCCTGGCCAGGTCGGTGGACCCGCCGGAGCCGCCGGTGCCCGCGAACGCGCACGTGCTGCTCGACCGCGGGCCGTACACGGTGGAGGGTGAGCGGGCGCTCGTCCGCGAGCACCGGCTCGACGTGCTGGTCACCAAGGACAGCGGCGGCGCGATGACCACCGCGAAGCTCGTCGCGGCCCGCGAGCTGGGTCTCGCAGTGATCATGGTGGACCGCCCGCAGCCCCCGCCCGGCGTCCGGCTGGTGGAGACCGTGGCGGAGGCCGCCCGGTGGGCGCGGGGGCACGCCGGGTAGCTCCTCGCCGGTCGCCGCGCCGATCGCCGGGGCCCGCGAGGAGGCGGCCCGCCTCCCGCTCCGGCCCGGCCCTCCGGCTAGGGGTAGCGGCGCGGGGTGTAGACGACGCCCCCGCCGGTCACCCGGGTGGTCGAGGAGCCGATGATCAGCAGGCAGCGCATGTCCACCTGGCCTGGGTCGAGTTCGCCGAGGGTGGTGACGGTGACGCTCTCGCCGTCGCCGCCGACGTTCCGGCCGATCACCACGGGTGTGGCCGGGTCGCGGTGCTCCAGCAGCAGGTCGCGGGCGGCGGCCACCTGCCAGGTTCGGCTGCGCGAGGCCGGGTTGTAGATCGCCAGCACGAGGTCGGCCCGGGCGGCGGCGGTCAGCCGGGCGGCCACCACGTCCCACGGCTTGAGCAGGTCCGACAGCGACAGCACGCAGTAGTCATGGCCGAGGGGCGCGCCCGCCCGGCTCGCCACCGCCTGCGCGGCCGTCAGCCCCGGCACCACCCGCACCGGGACGCCGGGGAAGTCCTCGGCCGCCTCCAGCACGGCACTGGCCATCGCGAACACCCCCGGGTCGCCGGACGACACCACCGCGACGCGGGCGCCGGCCCTGGCCAGCTCCAGTGCGTGCCTGGCCCGTTCCGCCTCGACCCGGTTGTCGGTGCGGTGCCGCGTCTGGCGCGGGTTCGGCGGCACCCGGTCCACGTACGGGCCGTACCCGACCAGGTCGGTGGCCGCCGCCAGCGCCTCCTGCGCCTCGGGCGTCAGCCACGGCCGCCCGGCGGGACCCAGCCCCACCACGCTCACCTCGCCGCTCACCTCACCGGAGGCGGGGGCCGTCACGGGCGGCGGCACGAACGTCCGCTCGGCCGGGCTGGCCAGCAGGGCCAGCGAGAAGTACGGCACCCCCTCGGGATCGACGTCCTTGAGCGGGGCGACCCGTTCGGCCCCCATGGTGGCCCGCTCCACGTACCAGGCGTCGTCCAGCCGCCCCGCCTCGGCGAGCGCGTCGCGCACCTTCCCGAACGTCCGGCCCAGCTTGAGCACGGCCGCCGAGTCGGTGTCGCGCAACCGGTCGGCGAGCACGTCGCCGGGCAGCGTCCCCGGCAGCACGGTGAGCACCTCGTCCCGCTCCACCAGCGGCCGTCCCAGCACGGCCGAGGCCGCGCTGACCGACGTCACGCCCGGCACCACCTCGGTCGGGTAGCGGTGGGCGAGCCGCTTGTGCATGTGCATGTACGACCCGTAGAAGAGCGGGTCGCCCTCCGCCAGCACCACCACGGTCCGGCCCCTGTCGAGGTGGGCGGCCAGCCGCCCGGCGCAGCCGGCGTAGAAGTCGTCCAGCGCCCCCTGGTAGCCGCCGGGATGGTCGGTGGTCTCCGTGGTCAGCGGGTACAGCAGCAGCTCCTCGATCTGCCCGTCCCGCAGGTACGGCAGGGCGATCGACCGGGCGATGCTGCGGCCGTGCCTGGCGGCGTGGTAGGCGATGACGTCTGCCTCGCCGATGAGCCGGGCGGCCTTGACCGTGACCAGCTCGGGGTCACCCGGCCCCAGCCCCACCCCGTACAGCCGTCCCTCACCCATGATCACTCCACCTCGCTCGCGATGGCGTTGACCGCCGCCGCCGCCATCGCACTGCCGCCCCTGCGGCCGTGCACCACCAGGAACGCAAGGCCGCTGCCGGCCAGTGCCCGCTTGGACTCGGCCGCGCCGATGAACCCCACCGGGATCCCCAGCACCGCCGCCGGCCGGCCCGCTCCCTGGACGACGAGTTCGAGCAGGCGGAACAGCGCGGTCGGCGCGTTGCCGATCGCCACCACGGCGCCGTCGAGCCGGTCGCGCCACAGGTCCAGGGCGGCGGCGCTGCGCGTGGTGCCGAGCCGTCGGGCGAGGTCGGGCACGCCGGGGGCGCCGAGCGTGCAGACCACGTCGTTGCCGGCGGGCAGCCTGCTCCGGGTGACACCGGAGGCGACCATCGTGGCGTCGCACAGCACCGGCGCGCCCGCCCGGAGCGCCCGCCGCGCCCCGGCGACCACGCCCGGCGAGAAGGCCAGGTCGTCGACCAGGTCGGTCATCCCGCAGGC
Organism: Nonomuraea muscovyensis; assembly: GCF_014207745.1. NCBI lineage: Bacteria > Bacillati > Actinomycetota > Actinomycetes > Streptosporangiales > Streptosporangiaceae > Nonomuraea > Nonomuraea muscovyensis. The sequence continues at coordinate 2,776,055 of NZ_JACHJB010000001.1, read as the reverse complement.
GTGGATCATCCGCACCGCGACGCCCGCGACGTCGGCCGGCAGGCCGGACAGGTCGGCCTCGGCCCTGATGGTGGCGAACGACCGCCGGTAGATCTCGGCGCCGTCGCGGACGTACCCGTCCCACGGGTCGCCCGTGTGCGTGTCGATGGTCACTGTGTCCTCTCCTGGTAACCGTGGTGGTAGCCGTGGCCGGTGGCGACGAGCTGGACGACGGGGCCCTTCGGCAGGCCGCACCGCCGTTCGCAGCCCGACCAGTGGACCGGTGTCCCGGCTGCGGTCACTCGGCCCGCCACCCACCGGGACGCGTCCGCCTGGACGTCGGCCAGTGACTTCGCGCAGCCGGGGCGGCCGGTGCAGGCCGTCACGCCCACCCAGGGCGAGTCCGGGTCGGTGACCAGGCCCGCCTCCGCCAGCCGGTGGGCGACCCGCCCGGCCCGGTCGGGGTCGAGGCCGGGCAGCACGACGGTCCGCCAGGGGGTGAGCCGCACCATGCCGGCGGCCTGCGCCTGGGCGGCGAGGGCCTGCGCCTGGACGGCGGTGAGCCGGCCGAGGGGGACCACCGCCTCCAGCGCCACCCGGCCGTCCCGCTGCTCGACGAGCCCGGCGCGCTGCCCGCGCGGCGACCGCCGGGGTACGGGGGTCACGGTGCCGCCCAGCCGGGCCGCCACCCGGGCGGGCCCGTCCGGCAGCTCGCCGATCCGCCACACCGAGCCGGCCTGAGCGTGGCCCTCGGGCGGCCGCCGTTCGTCCAGGAACGCCTCGGCGGCGGCGAGCATGAGCGCGACCGGGTCGCCCGAGGTGCGGGAGAGCCGGGCGTCCGCCAGGAGGAGGCCGTCGGGCGTGTACGTGACGTCGGCGCCCAGCCCGGCCACGTCCCCCGTGCCGTCGTCCAGCGCGAACAGGAAGCGCCCCGGCAGCCCGGCCAGCCGCGCCCGCTCGCACAGGGCCCGGTCCAGCGCCGCCACCAGCGGCTGCGTCTCCACCACGCCCCCGGGCCCGCGCCCGTTCAGCGGCGAGGCGACGATGTTGCGCACCCGCTCGTGCGAGGCCGAGGGCAGCAGCCCCGCGCCGGCCATCCGGGCAGCGAGGGCAGCACCGGCGTCCGAGGCGGGGGCGGGGCGGAGCCCGCGCACCTGGACGTTCGCCCGGGAGGTCAGCTCGATCACCCCGGAGCCCAGCTCCGCCGCGCACGCGGCCAGCTCGCGCAACTGGCCGGCGGTCACCGCCCCGCCGGGCAACCGGATCCTGGCCAGCGCGCCGTCAGCCGCCTCGTGCGTCTGGAGCGCCCCCGGACAGGAGTCCGGCCGCATGCGCCGGAAGGGACCGGCTTCGGAAAGGTGCATGGTCACTCCAGATCTCGCTGCCGTACGCTTGCGTCAGGCGATGGCAAAGGGAGGAAGCCGGTGCGAAACCGGCGCGGTCCCGCCACTGTGACCGGGGAGCGAACCCCACCACGAGGCCACTGCCCGGCGACGGGCGGGAAGGCCGGGGTGAGCGTCGATCCGGGAGCCAGGAGACTCCTGCCGTCGCGACACCCGCGACCGGGGCGAGGACCCCGAGGGAGGACTCCCGCGTGCCTGGCGACAGCCGTACCACCGTCCTGCTGCTCTCCACCTCCGACACCGACCTGCTCAGCGCCCGCGCCGGCGGCGCCCCCTACCGGCTGGGCAACCCCGCCCGGCTGACGGCCGAGGACCTGCCCCCGCTGCTCGACGGCGCCGACCTGGTCGTGGTCCGCCTGCTGGGCGGGCGCCGCGCCTGGGAGGAGGGGCTGGACCACCTGCTGGCCGGCCCCCGCCCGGTGGTGGTGCTCGGCGGCGAGCAGGCGCCCGACGCCGAGCTGATGGAGCTGTCCACGGTCAGCGCCGGCACCTGCGCCGAGGCGCACGCCTACCTCGCCCACGGCGGGCCGGCGAACCTGGCCGAGCTGCACGCGTTCCTGTCCGACACGGTCCTGCTCACCGGACACGGCTTCGCGCCGCCCGCGCCCGCGCCGCCCTGGGGCCTCCTGGAGCGCACCGCGCGCCGCGCGGACGGGCCCGTCGTCGGCGTGCTCTACTACCGCGCCCACCACATGGCGGGCAACACCGGGTTCGTCGAGACGCTCTGCCGGGCCGTCGAGGACGCGGGCGGCCGGGCGCTGCCCGTCTTCTGCTCGTCGCTGCGCACGGCCGAGCCGGAGCTGTTCGAGACGTTGCGGGCCGCCGACGCGCTGGTCGTGACGGTGCTGGCGGCGGGCGGCACCCGTCCCGCCACCGCCGGCGCCGGCGGCGACGACGAGGCGTGGGACGTGGGCGCGCTCGCCGAGCTGGACGTGCCCATCCTGCAGGGGCTCTGCCTGACCGGCAGCAGGCAGGCGTGGGAGGAGAACGACGACGGTTTGTCGCCGCTCGACGCCGCCTCGCAGGTGGCGATCCCCGAGTTCGACGGCCGGATCATCACGGTGCCGTTCTCGTTCAAGGAGATCGACGAGGACGGGCTGACCGTCTACGTGGCCGACGCCGAGCGGGCCGCCCGGGTGGCGGGCATCGCCGTGCGGCACGGTCTGCTCAGGCACACCCCGCCGGCCGAGCGGCGGCTCGTGGTGATGCTGTCGGCCTACCCGACCAAGCACTCCCGGATCGGCAACGCGGTCGGCCTGGACACCCCCGCCAGCGCGGTCAGGCTGCTCGCCCGGCTCGCCGAGGCCGGCTACGACCTGGGCGACGGCTTCCCGGGCGTGCCCGAGCAGGACGGTGACGCGCTGATCCACGCCCTGATCGCCGCCGGCGGCCAGGACCCCGACTGGCTGACCGAGGAGCACCTCGCCGGCAACCCGGTGCGCATCCCCGCAAGCTCGTACGAGCAGTGGTACCGGACGCTGCCCGAGGACCTGCGCGCGGGCATGGAGCGGCACTGGGGGCCGCCGCCCGGCGAGCTTTTCACCCACGACGGCGACATCGTGCTGGCCGCGCTGCGGGCGGGCAACGTCGTGGTGATGGTGCAGCCGCCCCGCGGCTTCGGCGAGAACCCGATCGCCGTCTACCACGACCCCGACCTGCCGCCCAGCCACCACTACCTGGCCGCCTACCGGTGGCTGTCGGCGGAGTTCGGCGCGCACGCCATGGTCCACGTGGGCAAGCACGGCAACCTCGAATGGCTGCCGGGCAAGTCGGCGGGCATGTCCGCCTCCTGCGCCACCGACGCGGCCATCGGCGACCTGCCGCTCGTCTACCCGTTCCTGGTGAACGACCCCGGCGAGGGCACCCAGGCCAAGCGGCGCGCGCACGCCGTGCTCGTGGACCACATGGTGCCGCCCATGGCCCGCGCCGAGACGTACGGCGACATCGCCCGGCTGGAGCAGCTCCTCGACGAGCACGCCTCGATCGCCGCCATGGACCCGGCCAAGCTGCCCGCCATCAGGGCGCAGATCTGGACGCTGATCCAGGCGGCCCGGCTCGACCACGACCTCGGCCTGACGGACCGGCCGCACGACACGGAGTTCGACGACTTCCTGCTGCACGTGGACGGCTGGTTGTGCGAGGTGAAGGACGCGCAGATCCGCGACGGCCTGCACGTGCTCGGCCGGGCGCCGACCGGTGGCGACAGGGTGAACCTGGTGCTCGCCATGCTGCGGGCCAGGCAGCTGTGGTCGGGCCGCGAGACGCTGCCCGGCCTGCGCGAGGCCCTGGGCCTGGCCGAGGACGGCACCGCCGGGCTGGGTGAGGTGGACCGCGCCGAGGCGACCGCCCGTGCCCTGGTCGAGTCCATGGAGGAGCGCGGCTGGTCCCCCGAAGCCGCCCCCGAGGTCGCGCGGCTGGTGCCCGGGGAGCGGCACGAGCCGGTGGCGCGCATCCTCGTGTTCGCCGCCACCGAGATCGTGCCCCGGCTGGCCCGCACCACCGACGAGCTCGACCACGTCCTGCACGCCCTCGACGGCGGCTACGTCCCCGCCGGGCCCAGCGGTTCGCCGCTGCGCGGCCTGGTCAACGTGCTGCCGACCGGCCGCAACTTCTACTCGGTCGACCCGCGGGCCGTGCCGAGCCGGCTCGCCTGGGAGACCGGGCAGGCCATGGCCGACTCGCTGCTGGAGCGCTACCGGGCCGACACGGGCGAGTGGCCGCGCTCGGTGGGGCTGTCCGTCTGGGGCACCAGCGCGATGCGGACCGCCGGCGACGACGTGGCCGAGGTGCTCGCGCTGCTCGGCGTCCGCCCCGCCTGGGACGAGGCGTCCCGCCGGGTGGCCGGCCTGGAGCCGGTGCCGCTCGCCGAGCTGGGCCGGCCCCGCATCGACGTGACGGTCCGCATCAGCGGCTTCTTCCGGGACGCGTTCCCGCACGTGGTCGGCATGCTGGACGACGCCGTCCGGCTGGTCGCCGGGCTGGACGAGCCGCACGAGGACAACTACGTGCGCGCCCACGTCGCCGCCGACGCCGAGGCGCACGGCGACACCCGCCGGGCCACCATGCGGATCTTCGGCTCGGCGCCCGGCGCGTACGGGGCCGGGCTGCTGCCGCTCATCGACAGCCGCAACTGGCGCGACGACGCCGACCTGGCCGAGGTGTACGCGGTGTGGGGCGGCTTCGCCTACGGCCGTGACCTCGACGGCGTCCCCGCCCGCCAGGACATGGAGAGCGCCTACCGCAGGATCGCCGTGGCGGCCAAGAACGTCGACACCCGCGAGCACGACATCGCCGACTCCGACGACTACTTCCAGTACCACGGCGGCATGGTCGCCACGGTCCGCGCCCTCACCGGCCGGGCGCCGGCCGCGTACGTCGGCGACAGCACCCGCCCCGACGCCGTGCGCACCCGGACCCTGTCGGAGGAGACCGCCCGGATCTTCCGGGCCCGGGTGGTGAACCCCAACTGGCTGGCCGCGATGCGCCGGCACGGCTACAAGGGCGCGTTCGAGCTGGCCGCGACCGTGGACTACCTGTTCGGCTACGACGCCACGACCGGGGTGATGGCCGACTGGATGTACGACAGGCTGACCGCCGCGTACGTGCTGGACCCGGAGAACCAGGCGTTCATGGCCAGGTCGAACCCGTGGGCCCTGCACGGCATCGCCGAGCGCCTCCTGGAGGCCGCCGAGCGCGGCATGTGGGAGCACCCGGACCCTGAGCTGTTGCGCGGTCTGCAAGAGGTCTACCTCAGGACCGAAGGGGATCTGGAGGACGACACCAGCCGCTGAGCCGACGCCGGCCGCCCCGCCCAGTGCAGGTGCAGGTAGGTGGCCGTGAGGAGGGCGTCGCCGAACCCGTCGCCGCCGCCCTCCCACCGCAGCAGCGGCTCGGCGTCCGTGACCAGGGTCGTCCGGTGGAACTCGTGCCCGGTGAAGCGCTCGCCCGGCCTGGTCAGCAGCGACGCCCGGGTCGCCGTGGCCTCCCGGTAGCCGAGCGTCAGCCGGTCCGTCATCCGGGCCACGCCGGGCAGCCGGCCGCACATCCGCCGGCCGTCCAGCTCGCGGCAGAGGTAGAGCAGGCCGGCACACTCGGCGACGACGGGGCCGGCGAACGCGGCGACCTGCTCGCGCAGGGATTCGTTGGCGGCCAGTTCGGCGGCGTACACCTCGGGGAAGCCGCCGCCGATCACCAGCGCGCCGGTGCCGTCGGGCAGCCTCTCGTCGCGGAGCGGGTCGAGGACGGCGATGTCGGCTCCGGCGGCGCGCAGCAGCTCGACGTGCTCGGCGTACCCGAACGTGAACGCCGCCCCACCGGCCACCGCCACCACCGGCCGCGCCCCGGCCGGCCCCGCCGCCGACCGGCCCGGGTCCCCCGCCGCGTCCACCGCGTCCACCGCGAGCGGCGTCCCGCCGTCCGGTTCGCCGGTCTCCGCGAGGGCCCGTACGGGGTCCCAGGGGGTCGCGTCCAGCGGCGGGGCGGTGCGCGCCAGCCGCAGCACGGCGTCGAGGTCGCACTCCCGCGCCACGAGCGCGGCCAGCCGGTCCACCGCGGCCAGCGCCTCGGCCTCCCGCTCGGCCGCCGGCACCAGCCCCAGGTGGCGGGACGGCGTGCAGACGGCGTCGTCGCGCCGGATCGCCCCCAGCACCGGGACGCCCGCCGCCGCCAGCGCGGCCCGGCACAGCTCCTCGTGCCGGTCGGACCCGACCCGGTTGAGCACCACGCCGCCCACCCGCACCCGCGGGTCGAACGTCGCGAACCCGTGCACCAGCGCCGCCACCGACCTGCTCTGCCCGGCCGCGTCCACGACCAGCACGACCGGGGCGGCGAGCAGCCGGGCGACGTGCGCGGTCGAGGCGAGGTCCGTCTCCCCCCTGCCGTCGAACAGGCCCATCACGCCCTCGACCACCGCCACGTCGCACCCCGCCGCCCCGTGCAGGAACAGCGGGGCCACCCGCTCCTCGCCGACCAGCCACGGGTCCAGGTTGCGGCCCGGCCGGCCGGTCGCCAGCGCGTGGTAGCCGGGGTCGATGTAGTCGGGCCCCACCTTGTGCGGCGACACCTGGAGCCCCCGGGCGCGCAGCGCCGCCATCAGGCCGGTCGCCACGGTCGTCTTCCCGCTCCCGGAGGAGGGGGCGGCGACCACGAGCCGCGGGATCACCACTCGATGCCCTTCTGCCCCTTCTGGCCGGAGTCCATGGGGTGGCGCACCTTGCCCATCTCCGTCACCAGGTCGGCCGCCTCCACCAGCCGCTCCGGCGCGTCCCTGCCGGTGATCACGACGTGCTGGGCGCCCGGCCTGCCGGTCAGCGTGTCCAGCACGTCGTCGAGGTCGAGCCAGCCCCACTTCAGCGGGTACGTGAACTCGTCCAGGACGTAGAACCGGTAGGTCTCGGCCGCCAGGTCGCGTTTGATCTGCTCCCACCCTTCGCGGGCGTCGGCCGCGTGGTCCTCCTGGGCGCCGGGGCGCTGGATCCACGACCAGCCCTCCCCCATCTTGTGCCAGGCGACCGGCCCGCCCTCGCCGGAGGCGCCGAGGATCTTGAGCGCCCGTTCCTCCCCGACCCGCCACCTGGCCGACTTGACGAACTGGAACACCCCGACCGGCCAGCCCTGGTTCCAGGCGCGCAGCGCCATGCCGAACGCCGCCGTCGACTTGCCCTTGCCCGGCCCGGTGTGGACCATCAGCAGCGGCCTGGCGCGGCGCTGCCGGGTGGTGAGCCCGTCGTCCGGCACGACGGCCGGCTTTCCCTGCGGCATGTCAGACCGCCTTCCGGTAGTCGCGGACCGCCGAGCCCAGGTCCGACAGGGCGTCGAGCGGGAGGAGCCGTGCGCGCAGCCGGGCGGCCAGCCGGACGGCCAGGCCGAGCCGTACGGGACCGCTCTCGCAGTCCACGACGACGCTCGCCGTGCCGTCGAGCAGCCCGGCCGCCCGCTCCACGTCGCCGCCGGCGGTGGCGCGGCCGTCGGTCACCAGGACGAGCAGCGGGCGGCGGGCCGGGTCGCGCACCCGCTCCACCCGCAGCACGTCCGCCGCCTTGGCCAGCCCGGCGGCCAGCGGGGTGCGGCCCCCGGTCGGCAGCGAGCGCAGCCGGGCCGCGCCCGCCTCCACCGACGAGGTGGGCGGCAGCACCACCTCAGCAGCGGTGCCCCGGAAGGTGACCAGGCCCACCTTGTCGCGGCGCTGGTAGGCGTCCAGCAGCAGGCTCAGCACCGCCGTCTTCACCGCGGTCATCCGCCTGCGGGCGGCCATCGACCCGCTGGCGTCCACCACGAACAGCACGAGATTGCCCTCCCTGCCCTCGCGCACCACCTCGCGCAGGTCGTCCGCGCGGAGCAGCAGGCCGGGCCCGGTGCGGCCCCGCGTCCTCTGGTGCGGCGCGGCGGCGAGGATCGTCGCGGTGAGATGCAGGCCGTGCAGGCGCCCGCGGGGCCGCCGCGCGCCGGTGACGCGGCCGTGCGCGCTCCGCGCCCGCGACCGGCGTCCCGCCGCACCCTCGCCCAGGCCCGGCACCTGCAGCAACGGCACCCGGTACGGCTCGGCGGCCCCCGCCGGCCGCCCTGCGGGGGCCGCCGGCCGAGAGCCCGCCGGCCCGTCCACAGCCTGTGGACCGGCCTCCGCCGTCCCGGCCGCCTGGCCGTCCACACCCTGTGGACGCGAACCGGCGTCCTCCCGCGACGTCTCCGAACCGAGCCCCGCGCTCTCCCCGGACGACCCGCCGTCACCAGGACCGAGACCGTCGGGTCCACCACCCACGGGACCGCCATCCCCGGGCCCGTCCGGACCGTTTGGACCGTTTGGACCGTCGGGATCGTCGGGATCGTCGGGACCGGACGTCTCCTCCAGCAGCCGCTCCAGCAGCTCCTCGTCGAGGCCCGGCGCGTCGAACGGATCGCGCCGGCGCCGGTGGGGCAGCGACAGCCGGGCCGCCGCCCGCACGTCGTCGGTCGTCACCACCTGCCGGCCCTGCCAGGCCGCATGCGCCATGGCCGCGCTCGCCGTGACCAGGTCGGCACGCAGCCCGTCCACCTCGAACGCCGCGCACACCGTGGCGATCTGCCTGAGCCGGGCGTCCGGCAGCCGCACGCCCGGCAGCCGGTCACGGGCCCGCGCGATCCGCCCGGCCAGCGCCGACTCCTCGGCGGCCCACCGGCCGGCGAACTCCTCCGGTCCGGCCTCGAAGGCGAGCCGCCGCCTGACCACCTCGGCCCGTTCGCCCGGGTCGCGGGAGGCGCGCACCTCCACGGTCAGCCCGAACCTGTCGAGGAGCTGCGGGCGCAGCTCCCCCTCCTCGGGGTTCATGGTGCCCACCAGCAGGAAGCGGGCCGCGTGCCGGACCGACACGGTCTCCCGCTCGACGTAGCAGGTGCCCAGGGCGGCGGCGTCGAGCAGCAGGTCCACGAGGTGGTCGTGGAGCAGGTTGACCTCGTCCACGTACAGCACGCCGCGATGGGCGGCGGCCAGCAGCCCCGGCTGGAACGCCTTGACGCCCTCCGTCAGCGCCCGTTCCACGTCGAGGGCACCGACGAGCCGGTCCTCCGAGGCGCCGACCGGCAGCTCCACCAGCGCGGCGGGGCGGCGCAGCCGCTGCTCGCCGGGTTCGTGCGGGCCGTCGGGGCAGGCGGGGTCGGGCGCGGCCGGATCGCAGGCGAACCGGCACCCGGTCACCGCCTCCACCGGGGGCAACTGGGCGGCCAGAGCCCGGACGATCGTGGACTTGGCGGTGCCCTTCTCCCCCCGGACGAGCACGCCGCCCACACGCGGGGAGACGGCGTTGAGCACCAGCGCCAGCTTCAGGTCGTCGAGCCCGACGACGGCGCTGAACGGGTAGGTGGCGATCACGCGGCGACCTTCCGGTTGACATGGGCGACCCGCCAGCCGCCCCGGGTCGGGGACAGCGCGGTGATGGACAGCGGTGCGACGTCGAACCTCGCGGCGGAGAGCGGGTCCAGGCCGAGCGCGTGACCCAGCGCCGCTCTGATCGCTCCGGCGTCGCAGACGACCACGACCTCCTCCGGAGGCGCGGAGCCGAGCCAGGCGGCGACGCGCGCCGCCTGCGCGGCCAGACTCTCGCCGCCGTGCGGGGCCGCGCGCGGGTCGGCGAGCCAGCTCGCCAGACCGTCCGGCTCCTCCCGCGCGACCCGTCCGTACGGCAGGCCGCCCCACCGCCCGAAGCCGGGCTCGGCCAGCTCCGGCACCACAGAGGCCACCAGGCCCATGGCCGAGGCGGTCTGCCCGGCGGCCACCGCCGGCGCCGCGAACGCGGGCCGGCCGGCGACCGTCTCCGCCAGCGCGGCGGCCCGGGCGAGGCTCGCCGGGTCGGCCGCCTCCCCCGGGGCGGGGAAGCGGGCCCCGCGCATGCCGGGTGTGCTCGCCTGCCTGACGAACAGCACCCCGGTCAGGCCGCGGCCACGGGAGCGGCCTTCGGCACGCGGGCCGCCCGGTCGCAGGCCCAGCCGAACAGCGCGCCGAAGGCCGCCCAGAAGACGAGCTGCGTGCCCAGCGACGCCAGCCTGAACTCCCACAGCAACGTCGCGGGGAAACCCTCCGGCACCTCGTCCACCGTCGGCAGCAGCAGCCAGGCGGCCACCACCGGCACGAGGAACGCCGCCACGGCCGCGGCCCAGCGCGCCCACGGACCGGCACCGACCTGCCGCGCCGTCGCCACGGCGATGGCCGTCGCCGCCAGCCCGACCAGCACCATGACCACGTACAGCAGCGTCCGGCCGGTGATCGTCTCCGGGTCGCCCACCGCCGGCGGGTTGGCCGGATATTTCATGAACGGTACGAGAATGACCGCCACGAACGCGACACCTGCGGCGGCCAGCCCCAGCCCGCCCTCGGACCTGGGCCCGACGCGCCCGCGCAGTCCCGCGTACACCAGGGCGAAGATCCCGCCCACGGCCAGCCCGTAGAGCCCGGTCGCGAGGAACAGCCCGGCCTTCTGCACCGGCCTGCTCACGACGGCGCCGTGGTCATGGTCATGGTCATGGTCCGCGTGGCCCGCCGGAGCGGCGGCGGCCTCCTCCAGGGCGATGGCGCTCTCGACCCGCGGTTCACCGACGGCGAAGGCGAAGGCGCCCGCGATCAGACCGGCCACGAGCCCGAGCAACAGGCCCCTGACCAGCAGGGTGCGCACCACCGGCGCCCCTAGTGGCACGGCACGCCGAGCAGATGCCGCCCGTCGTGCATGAGTTCGTGCAGGTAGGTGCCCGCCTGGGAGACGGCGCCGTTGTCCATCAGCACCAGGTAGGCGACGAGCAGCAGCACCGGTACGCCCAGCAGCAGCCACGGCCGCAGGCGGGGCAGGGGAAGGGTGGACGGAGTGGACAGACCACTCATGCGAGCCTCCTCGGGGATGACGCGTCCCAGCCAGTGAGGTCACGATCGCCAAGCGACCTGGCTCCCGGGATCTTCGTCCCGGATACAGTGGCGCGTCCGCACCGGCATCTCACCGGATTTCCCTTGGACGACCGTGAAATCTACCGGAACGTATCCCTTCCTCCCCTTTGCGTCAACACCTGGACCGTGCCGCGTCACCGCGCGTCGATGGGCCCGCCCAGCCGGGCGACGTCGTCCACGGCGTCGCCGATCAGCTTGTCGGCCAGGTCCATCAGCGCCCGCCCGGCCGCCAGCTCGTCGCCGATCTCCGGCACCGGGCGGTCACCGGGGTTGCGCCTGGCGACGCCCACGCTCTCGTGCCACTTGCTGTCCCGGGCGTACAGGACGGCACGCGCCTGCGTGCGCTCGTCACCGTCGTCCTCGCTGATGTAGATCTGTACGGTCCACTGCTTGGCCTGCATGACTCCCCCTCGCTGGTCCCCTCCTCCCAGCATCCGCCGGGCACGGGACCCTTGGCCACCCTGGCGGGCATGCCTTTCGCCCGTGCCCACCCGTGTGGTCCGGGCAAGGGCCGAAGGTCCCGGCTGCCGGGGACCTGAGCGGGTGTCGCCCCGTCCCACCACTCCCCTAGCGTCTCTGCCCCGGAACCCCCTCACCCTGCCCCGCCCCGCGGCGACTCGGCCCTCGCTGAAAGGGAGTACCTCGTGACCGCACGGACCGGCCCGCCCCCGCTCCCGGCCCCCTACGACCGGATGCTGTCCGCGTACGCCGCGGCGCTGGCCGGTTCCCGGCTGGCCTGCTCCAGCAGGGCCACGTACCTCTCCCGCGCCAGGCGCTTCCTCGCCTGGACTGCCGGAACGACGGCCGGGGACGCGCCGCTGGCCGAGATGACCGCGGCCGTGCGGACGGCACGCGCGTACCGCCTGCACCTGGAGGGCGGCGGCTACGCCCGCGGCACGATCGACAACCACCTCATCGCGGTCGAGGACTTCTTCGCCCGCAGCGGCCTCGGCTCGACCGGCCTGCGCCCCGGCTGAGGAGACGCCCCGGCCTGCCTCTCGTCCACGACGGAAAGGACTTTGGTCCCTGTTCCGGACATAGCACCGGCCATCATCATGGGGGGATGATTTCGAGCGACATGGGTGGACCGTCGAGGTGACGTCCCGCAACCTGGAAGAGCTGTCGACGGCCGAGGCCCTTCGCCTCCTGGCCGGGGTGCCGATCGGCCGCGTCGTGTTCACCCGCCACGCGCTGCCCGCGATCCGGCCGGTGAACCACCTCGTCGCCGACGGGCAGATCGTCATCCGGTCCAACCCGGGCACCGTCCTCAGCGCGGAGGTGGCGCCGTCGGGTGCCGTGGTGGCGTTCGAGGCCGACGAGCTGGACTCCGACCGGCACCTCGGCTGGAGCGTGATCGTCACCGGAGTCGCCCGGCTGGTGGACGATCCGGAGGAGGCCGCGCACTACAAGGCGCGGCTTCGCCCGTGGGTGTCGGGAGAGATGGACCAGGTGGTCCGCATCAGCCCCGAGATCGTCACGGGCTTCCGGCTGAGTCCCGCCTCCCCCGCGACGACATAGCCCACCCGCCGCCGCACGACGTCCATCCGCGCGCCGACCGCCTCCCCCCGCCGCGTGGTTCACGGACGGCGCCCCTCCCCGCCGGCGAGCAGCCAGGCCGTGGCCGTCAGCGCCGCGCCCGACCCCGTCAGCACCGCCCCCAGACCGACGACCAGCGTCGTCACCTCCCATGCCTGGTAGGCGTTCAGCAGCGAGGCGCGCAGCATCTGCCCGGTGAACGCCGTCTGCCGCAGCGCGGCCAGCTTCTCGTCGGCGCCTCCGGCCGCCATCAGGTCGGCGCTGACCTCGGCGTAGGTCCGGCCGCCCGTCGCCGCTCGCACGTTGCCCTCGATCACCTGCGCGTACCGGCGGGCCTCGGGCCCCGTCAGCACGGCCCGGCCCGCGTCGGCGGCCGGCCCCTTGTCCGGGAAGGTGATCGACTGCCCGCGCAACTCGGACCGGATCTCGGCACGCCCCTTCCCACCCCTGACCACCATGACCGGTCCCGCGACCAGCATCGCGGCACCGGCGGCACCCAACAGCGCCACCGCCGTCCTTCGTACAAGACTCATCTCGCGCTCCTCCTTGGCGACCACGGCGGCCCCTTTCGGAGCCGCCCTCCGAGTCTTCGATCGCCGGACGCGCGGCGTGAGGGCCACTGGTCCCGGCGACGGGGCCCGAAGGTCCCATCCGCGCCGGCGGGGCGACCGCTTGCACGGGGCCGCGTCGCGGGGTCACCCTGAAGAGGAGGGGTACGGTCGCGATCGGGGAGGTGACCTCGGATGGGTGCGACGGCGACCGTTCGAGACCTGCCTGACGCGCTGCACGACGACGGGCGGCTGGCGGCCCGGACCGCGGGGCGTCACCCCGCCGTGTTCCTCGACTACGACGGCGTGCTGACCCCCATCGTCGACCGGCCCGAGGACGCCGTGATCTCCGACGGGATGCGCGACACCGTCCGCGCCCTCGCCTCCCGGTGCCCGGTGTGCGTCGTCAGCGGCCGGGACCGGACGGTCGTGCAGCGGTTGATGGGCGTCGACGACCTCGTGGTGGCGGGCAGCCACGGCTTCGACATCTGGAGCCCCGAGGAGGGCGTGATCGCGCACGATCCGGCGCCGGGATCGGCGCACCTGATCGCCGAGGTGACCGAACGGCTCCGGGCCGAGACGCAGGCGCTCGACGGGGTGATCGTGGAGCCGAAGCGGTCGTCGGTCGCCGCGCACTACCGGCTCGCGGCCCCGGAGGACCGCGAACGGGTCGCCGACGTGGTGCGGTCGCTGCAGGCCGAGCATCCCGACGACCTCAAGATCCTGCCGGGCAAGATGGTGTACGAGATCCAGCCGAACGTCGACTGGAACAAGGGCAGGGCCGTGCTCTACCTGCTCGACGTACTCAAGCTCGACCCCGACCGGTTCGTCCCGCTGTACCTGGGTGACGACCTCACCGACGAGGACGCGTTCCGCGCGCTGCGCGGCCGCGGGATCGGCATCATCGTCGGCCGCCCGGACGACGCCGAGGTGGCCGACCGGCCGACGGCGGCGGAGTTCTCGCTGGCCTCCCCGGAGGAGGTGGAGCGCTTCCTGGCCACCTTGGCGTACTAGCCGCGCCGGACGCGCTCGGGGGGGCGCCATGCAGGGCTTCACACTCACCTACGACGACTACGACCCGGCAGCCGAGGCGCTGCGGGAGGCGCTGACCTCGACGGGCAACGGCTACTTCTGCACCCGGGGCACGGCCGAGTGGGAGGACATGGGCTCCGTCCACTACCCGGGCACCTACGCCCACGGCGGCTACAACCGGGAGACCTCGCTCTTCGGCGGAAGTCCGGTGCTGAACGAGGACCTGGTCAACCTGCCGAACTGGCTGGTGTTGAAGCTGCGGATCGGGGGCGAGGCCGCCGTCCGATTCGGCAGCGTCGAACTGCTCGACTACCGGCACTCGTACGACATCCGGTTCGCGCTGGTGCGGCGCGACCTGCGCTTCCGCGACCGCGCCGGGCGGGTGACGACCCTGATCAGCCGCCGGTTCGTCAGCATGGCCCACAGCCACCAGGCCGGGATCGAGTGGACTCTGATCCCCGAGAACTGGTCGGGCCACGTCGAGATCGTGACCGCGCTCGACGGCCGCGTCGCCAACCGGATGGTCGCCCGCTACCGCGAGCTGGAGGGGCGTCACCTCGACCCCGTGTCGCCGCGGACGTTCGGACACGACATCATCGCGCTCAAGGTGCAGACGCGCCAGTCGAACATCTACGTCGCCGAGGCCGCGCGGACGCGGGTGTTCCTGGGCGGCAGGGCCGCCGACGTGGAGCGCGACCTGTACCAGATGGAGGACTACATCCAGCAGATCCTCACGTTCGACGTCGAGGAGGGCGAGCCCGCCCGGCTGGAGAAGATGGTCTCCCTGTTCACCTCGCGCGACAACGCGATCACCGAGCCCCTGACCGCCGCCGGCCGGCACGTGCTCCGCTACCCGCGCTTCGACGAGGCGCTGGACGAGCACCAGTCGGCGTGGACCGAGCTGTGGGAGGGCTGCGACATCCAGCTCCCCCGCGAGCCGCGCGCCCAGTTGCTGCTGCGCCTGCACGTCGCCCACGTGCTGCAGGTGTGCTCCCGCCACACCGCCCGCCACGACGCCGGTGTGCCGGCCCGCGGCCTGAACGGGGAGGCCTACCGCGGGCACGTCTTCTGGGATGAGATGTACGTCTATCCGTTCCTCAACCTGCGCCTGCCGGAGATCACCCGGGCGCTGCTGCTGTACCGGTACCGGCGGCTGACGGAGGCGCGGGCCGCCGCGTGCGAGGCGGGCTACCGGGGGGCGATGTTCCCGTGGCAGAGCGGCAGCGACGGCACGGAGGAGACGCAGCAGGTCCACCTCAACCCGCTGTCCGGGCAGTGGGATCCCGACCTCAGCCACAACCAGCGCCACGTCAACGCCGCGATCTTCTACAACGTGTGGCGGTACTACCAGGCGACCGACGACCTGGAGTTCCTGCGCGACTACGGCGCCGAGTTGCTGCTGGAGATCGCCCGGTTCTGGGCGTCGATCGCCCACTTCAACCCCGGCAGGCAGCGGTACGAGATCCACGGGGTGATGGGCCCGGACGAGTTCCACGAGCGCTACCCCGGCGCGGAGGAGGCCGGGCTGCGCAACAACGCCTACACCAACGTCATGGTGGCCTGGATCAGCGCGACCGTGCCGGAGGTGCTGAAGCTGCTTCCGGCCAGCCGCGCCGCCATGCTGCGCAGGATCCTGGAGGTCACGGACGAGGAGCTGCGCGTCTGGGAGGACATGAGCCGCCGGATGTACGTCCCGTTCCACGACGGCGTCATCAGCCAGTTCGAGGGCTACGCCGACCTGGAGGAGCTCGACTGGGACCACTACCGGGCCACCTACCCCAACATCCAGCGCCTCGACCGCATCCTCAAGGCCGAGGGCAGGGACCCGAACGCCTTCAAGGTGTCCAAACAGGCCGACGCGGTGATGCTGTTCTTCCTGTTCGGCCACGGCGACCTCCAGATGATCTTCAAGCGGCTCGGTTACGCGTACGACCGTGACCTCGCCCGGCGCACCATCGAGTACTACGACCGCCGCACCTCCCACGGCTCGACGCTCAGCTTCGTCACCTTCGCCGGGGTGCTGGCCGGCCTCGACCCGCCGAGCTCCTGGGACCGGTTCATGGTGGCGCTGGAGAGCGACGTGAACGACGTGCAGGGGGGCACCACCAAGGAGGGCATCCACATGGGCGTCATGTCGGGCACCCTCGACCTGCTGCAGCGGAGCTACGTGGGCAGCAGCATCGACGACGAAGGTGTGCTGCACCTGCAGCCGCGGCTGCTCGACCGGCTCGACGGGGTGGGCCTGTGCATGCGGTTCCGGGGCAACTCACTGCGGCTGAGCGTCAAGGGGGACGAGCTGACCGTCCTCGTCCAGGCCGAGGGGTTCCGGGGGCCGTTGCGGGTGTGCATCAGCGGTGACCTGCGCGAACTGACCCCGGGCCGCGCCTACGTGTTCCAGGTTCCCGGCCAGGCGTCCTCGGCGCACCCGCGGCCCTCCGGCGACGGGAGATGAGCCGCCGTGGCGACCGGCGGGTTCGAGGGAGCGATCTTCGATGTGGACGGCGTCCTCGTCGACTCGCCGCACGAGCAGGCCTGGCGGGACGCGCTGCGTGAGCTGATGGACGGGGAGTGGGCCGACATCCGCGAGCGGAGCGCCTGGTCGGAGGACGCCTTCACCCCGCAGGTCTACCAGCGTGTCCTCTCCGGCAAACCCCGCATGGCCGGCGCGCTGGCGGCCCTCCACCACTTCAGGATCCCGGACGCGGAGGCCCGCGTGGACGTCTACGCCGCACGCAAACAGGCGCTCATCGTCCGGCTCGTCGAGGCCCGGCAGTTCACGGCCTATCCCGACGCGCTGCGGTTCGTCCTCGCCGTACGCGATCTCGGCATCCCGGAGGCGGCGGCCTCGTCGTCGAAGAACGCCGACCTGTTCCTCAAGCACATCCGCCTCGACACCTTCACCGAGAAGGAGGGGCTGACCTACGACTTCGTCCACCCGGGGCTGACCCTGCTCGACCTCTTCGACGCCGACCTGTCCGGGCGCGACCTGGCACGGGGCAAGCCGGACCCGGAGATCTTCCTGGCCGCGGCGGCCGAGCTCAAGGTCGCGCCCGAGCACTGCTTCGTGGTCGAGGACGCCGTCAGCGGGATCCAGGCCGCCAGGGCGGGCCGAATGGCCGCGCTGGGCGTCGCGCGCGCCGGCGACCGGCACCTGCTGGCCGCCGCGCACGCCGACCTCGTCGTCACCTCGCTGGACGAGGTGGACGTACGGGCCCTCACCGCCCACCGGTTGGCGACCCGCCAGGCGAGGTCGTGAACGACCCGCGGGGCGCGGCGACCTGATCAGGAGTGCGCGGTCACCCAGGTCGCACGAGATGATCACCCGGGCTGGACGATGCGGGCGGCCTCGGCGCGCTCCTTCTCCAGCGCCTGGCGGATCTGGTCGAAAGCGGCGGCGTGCTGCTCCAGGGCGGCGGTCTGGAGCTTCTCCTCCGCCCGGTGCCAGACCTCGACGAGGTCCGTCTCCTCCTTGCAGGCCACGTCGGCGACCGCGGCGGCTCTTTCGGCTTCCACCGCAGCCGGGTCCTTCCACCGGTCGTCGGCGGCGGCGGCCAACGGGTCGGCGTACTCCCTCTGGCCGCGGACGCGCATGCACGACCGCCACGCGTCGAACGCCGACCGGACGTGGGGGTCCTTCGTCCGGGTCCTCTCGAAGATCTCCCGCTCCAGGCGCACCGCGAGGGGCGAGTCGGCGCCCTCGACGTAGACGCGGCCCATGCCGTCATCGAGGCAGCCGTGCGCCGCCGATCTCTCCGCCGCGTCGCGGTAGCCGCCACGGGCCTCCTCCGCCCGATTCTGCTCCCGCTCGGCGGAGGTGATCGGGGCGCGATAACCCACCTGCTGGGCGACCAGGGGTTCCATGACGCCGTAGCGACGGCGGTGGGGTGCTTCGATCACGGCCACCCCGGGGAGGGCCGGCCGGCTGTACCCCTTCTGCTGGAGGCACCGGCCGGCGAGGACGTCCACGGCCCGCTCCACCCGTTCGATGTCCGTCTCGGTCCGCTTGTAGGCGTCGAACGGCAGGCGAAGCGCCTTCGCTTCGGCGGACGGGTCGATGACAGGCGGCCCGTTCGCCTTCGAGGCGGCCGAGGGGGCGGGAGCCGCGCACGCGGCGCTGCAGGCCAGCGCCAGCATCAGGCAGCCCCACGCCCATCGTCCGGCGATCACGGAACGTCGCAGGGAATCTTCCTGAACCGGAGGGACTCGACGGTGTTGTCGAACCCGTTGTTGGTGAAGTCGCTGTCGTTGCTGCGCGGCGCCGCATAGTAACGGACGCCGGTGAAGTTGTCACCGCTGTAGAGGTCGACGCCCACGTAGGACGCGTTCGCCATCGAGCTCGCCTGGTTCTCGAGGGTGCCCAGGTTCTCGTGCCCCAGGGTGACACACGTGTAGTCCTTACGTGTGCCCTGGTAGTCGTCGTGCTGCCAGAGCGTGATGAGGTTTCTGTCGGCCAGCGACGCCTGGGCCGGACTGACAGTGAGCACGGAGAACGACGCGGCGAGCGCGAGCCCCGCAACCGCAAGTTTCTTCATGAGCCCTCTTCTATGGGGGGCGGGAATCAACCCGCCACGAAATGCTGATCTTGGCAAGCCGTAATCACGTCTGTCAATGTTCGCCACCCGTGACCCTTCCGCCCCCCATTGCCCCAGAACACCCGGCGCTGATCGAAGCCACCGAGATCATCCCCGGCCTGCTGCATGCGCGGGTACGGCTCGGCGACGTGGCGCGAACCGTACACCTGTCGCAGAGCAGGCTGTCGCATCTGTTCAGCCAGGAGCTCGGACTGCCGTTCCGGCCCTACGTGCTGTGGGTATCCCGCGGTTTGACGGCACGGATGATGGCCGCGTGCATGTCGTCGGCCACCTGGTGGGTGAGCGTGATCTCGATGCCGGTGAAGCCGGCGGCGGCGAGCCCGTCGCGGTACTCGGCCATGGACAGCGCCCCCGCGATGCATCCGGCATGGTCACCGCGTTCGGCCCGGTCGGCGGCGGAGAGGTGATCCTGCGCGACCACGTCGGAGACGCCGAGCCGGCCACCGGGCTTGAGCACACGGAACGTCTCCGCGAACACCGACGGCTTGTCGGTGGAGAGGTTGATCACACAGTTGGAGATGACCACGTCCGCGGTCTCATCTGGCAGCGGGATCGCCTCGATGGTGCCCTTGAGGAACTCGACGTTGGTCGCCCCGGCCTTGGCCGCGTTGGCCTCGGCCAGGCGGAGCATCTCGTCGGTCATGTCCAGGCCGTATACCGTGCCGCTCAGGCCGACCCGGCGGGCGGAGAGCAGCACGTCGATGCCGCCGCCGGAGCCGAGGTCGAGAACCGTCTCGCCCTCCCGCAGGTCGGCGACCGCGACGGGGTTGCCGCAGCCCAGGCTGGCGGTCACCGCGTCGGTGGGCAGTTCCCGCCGCTCGTCGGAGCCGTAACGGCCACTGCCGAACACCTGGCCACCGCCCGGTTCGCAGCCGCAGCCGTCGCCGCAACAACCTGTTGAGGTGTTGCCGATGACGGCCAGGGCCGCGGACGCATAGCGGGCTCTCACCTGTTCGCGCAGGTCGTTCGCTTGACTCATGGGAGCCTCCTCAAACCGATGAGACCTCCATCTAAATAGACAACTCTCAAATCAGTCAAGGCGCCCATTCGGAGAGGGCTGCCGGCCTGACGGCCGCCGCGGGGTCGATGCCCAGCTCGGCCACGCCACGCCGACCCCCCTGAAGGACCGTCGAGGTGTACCGGCGTTAGGCTGGCAGGACGTGAGGGCGCCGCCTACAGGTGGGTGCCCGCGGCGGTGGGGCCCGCCGTACCCGAACCGCGGTGATTTCGCTGCCGCCAACGGTCCCTACGTGACAGCTCACGCCCGCTCGCGCGGGCACAGGCCACGCGTGGGGAGAGGCAGGCGTTCGGATCAGATGAGGTACAGGGCCGTGACTGAACCCGTCGACCCCACGGTCGATCTCGCCGATGCGCGCAGGCGTCGCCGGCCGCGCGGCGCGCGCTACGGTGTGCCGGCGGTGATCGCCGCGGGCGGCGCGATCGGAGCAGGCGCCCGCTACGGCGCGGCGCTGCTGTGGCCGACCGCGACCGGCTCCTTCCCGTGGACCACGCTGGGCGTCAACGCCTCCGGCTGCCTGCTGATCGGGATCCTCATGGTGACGATGACCGAGGCGACCCCCGTCTGGGTGCGCCCGTTCTTCGGCACCGGCGTGCTGGGCGGATACACCACCTTCTCCACCTACTGCGTGGACATCGAGCACCTGGTCGCACAGGGCAGGCCCGCTCTCGCGCTGGTCTACCTGGCGGCGACACCGGTGGCGGCCCTGGCCGCGGTGACGGCCGGCGCCTTGGCCACCCGCCGCCTCCTGGCGATGAAGAGGACAAGGGGGACGCCTTGAATCTGATCGGACGGGCTCTGCGGTTGACGGTCTTCGTCGACGACACCGACACCTGGCATCACCGCCCCATGTTCACCGAGATCGTGCATCGAGCCCACGCCGCGGGGCTGGCCGGGGCGTCGGTCTTTCACGGAGTCGAGGGCTTCGGCGCCTCCTCGGTCGTGCACACCACCCGGCTGCTGTCGATGGCCGGCGACCTGCCGGTGGCCGTCGTGATCGTCGACACCGCCGAGAAGGTCCGCGCCTTCCTGCCCCAGCTGGACGACCTGCTCATCGAGGGCCTGGCCGTCCTGGACGAGGTCGAGGTCGTCCACTACCGCGGCCGGCAGGAGGCGCCGTGAACTGGCTGCTGGTGTTGCTCGGCGGCGCGACCGGCGCGCTGCTGCGCTATCTGACCGACCGCGCCGTGCAAGCCCGCCACGATACCGTCTTCCCTTGGGGCACCTTCACCGTCAACGTGGTCGGCTCGCTGATCCTGGGCGCACTGGCCGGGGCGGCACTGTCCGGAGCGATGGGCGCCGGCGCGCAGCTGTTGCTGGGCACCGGCTTCTGCGGAGCGCTGACCACGTACTCGACGTTCTCCTACGAGACGTTGCGGCTGGCCGGGAGCGGCGCGGCCTTCCTCGCCGCCACCAACGTCATCGCCTCGGTCATCGCCGGGCTGGGCGCGGTGTTCGTCGGAATCACCCTCGCCCAGGCCATCGTCGGATGAAACGTCTTGACGCGGCATGCCGGTGCGGGAGCGATGGGCGCCGGTCACGGCGTCTCCTTAGATCGTGATGGCGAGCTTGCCGACGGTTCCGGTGGTGAAGTCGGCGAGCGCGCGTGCCGCCTCCGCCAGCGGGTACGAGCGGGCCACCGGGACCCGCAGGCGTCCTTCGGCCGCGTCGGCCGCGAGCCGGGCCAGGGTGTCCGGGTTCGGGTCGGCCATCACCGCCGTGGCCTTGATATCCCGGCCGGGCTCGTCGACGGTGTAGTGCAGCGTGGAGGCCAGCCTCCCGCCGTCGGCCAGCAGGGCGGCCACGGCCGGGCCGTCGCCCGCCAGGTGCAGCGCGGCGTCCACCCCGCCGGGCGCGATCGCGCGTACGTCCCCTGACAGGTCGGTGTGGTCCACGGCCCAGGTGGCGCCCAGGCCGGTGACGAACGCGGTTTCGGCTCCGGGCCGGGCGGTGGCGATCACCCTGGCGCCGCGCGCGGCGGCCAGCTGGACGGCGAAGGAGCCCACGCCGCCGGTCGCGCCCGAGATCAGCACGGTCTCCCCCGGTGCCGGCGCGACGGCGTCGACGGCGTTCAGCGCGGCGGTCCCGGCCAGGCCCAGCGCGGCCGCGCGGGTGTGGCCGAGCCCGCCGGGGATCTTGGCCAGGCCGTACCCCGCGCTCACCGCCACATACTCGGCGAAGCCGCCCTGGCCCAGGGTCGGGCGCATGACCACGCCGAACACGTCCTCGCCCGGCGTCCATCCGGTCACGTCCGCGCCGACGGCCGTCACGGTGCCCGCGAAGTCCTTGCCGAGCACGACGGGGAACTCGTAGTCGTACGAGCCCTTGAGGTAGCCGCCCAGCACGCCCAGGTCGAAGCCGTTGACCGAGGAGGCCAGCACCCGGACCAGCACCTCGTCCGGGCCCGGCTCCGGCACGGGCAGGTCGGTGGCCGCCAGGTCGGCTCCGAAGTCGGTGAAAGCCATGGCACGCATGATGATCACTTCACTTCCGTGGTAGATGGTGTGGTGGCCTGCCGCCATGAGGCACGCAGGACGGCGCGGGCGACGGCCAGTTCGGCCTCGTCGCGGGGGGCGTACAGCATGACGATCGTGTCGGGCCACTCGGGGCGGCGGCTGATCGGATGCGGCTCGATCCACCCCGTCCGCTCCAGCGGCGCCATCAGCGGCCTGGGCACGGTGAGGTGGAGGAAACCCGAGCGGTGGATGTGCCCGAACTCGTCGCGGCTGGGGTGCAGGAACGCCTCCCACGGCCCTACGGGCTCGCGTAGCCGCAGCGCCAGCGAGGCGGGCTCGGACACCTGGCTGGGACCGGTGAACACGCCCGCCAGCGCCTGCGCGTCCGCCACCAGGGCGGTCCTGATGTGCGGCGGAGAGAACTGGTCGAGCTGGTCATGCGGGATCTCCAGGCCCGTGGTCCGCGGGCGCGGTCCTGAGCGGGGCGGGGGATCGGTCAGGTCGATGCTCATCACAACAGCACTTTCTGTGCGCTGGTTACTTCTTGTGCGCTCCCAGAGTCTGGTCCACAATGCCGTCATGGCGGAAGAAGGCACTTTGACCCGCGCAAGGCACACCGATGTGCGT
This sequence comes from Nonomuraea muscovyensis, assembly GCF_014207745.1. Taxonomy (NCBI): domain Bacteria; kingdom Bacillati; phylum Actinomycetota; class Actinomycetes; order Streptosporangiales; family Streptosporangiaceae; genus Nonomuraea; species Nonomuraea muscovyensis. The sequence goes on along the minus strand of NZ_JACHJB010000001.1, from coordinate 2,753,461 downwards.
GAAACCATCGGCGAGGGCCACCCGACCTGCCAACTGCGCGACATCCTCGACCGCGTCGGCGACAAGTGGAGCGTCCTGGTGATGAACCTGCTCGGCGGCGGCCCCAAGCGCTACTCCGAACTCCAGCGCGCCATCGACGGCATATCCCAGCGGATGCTCACCCTCACCCTGCGCAGCCTGGAGCGCGACGGCCTGGTGGAACGCACCGTCGCCCCCACCTCCCCGCCGCGGGTGGACTACGCACTGACCCCGGTCGGGCAGACGCTCTCGGCCCAGGTCTCCGGACTCATCTCGTGGGCCGAGCAGCACCGTGCCTATGTGGCCGCCTCCCGCCTGCGCTACGACGAGTCATCGGCGACCGGTCCTCGAAGTGGTGGCGTGCCTCGACTGGCGGCGGGAAGAACCAGCGAGAGCTGAGGCGAAACCCTTGGAGTGGCTCACGCGGTGTGAGTCAGCAGGGGGCGAGACCACTCCACCGCCGGCGGTGGTCGGGCACGGGGGGCGGCGTGCTGGTCGTGACGTGGAACGTGAATTCGCTGCGGATGCGGTTGGGGCGGGTGCTGGCGTTTCTGGAGCGGCATCGTCCCGACGTCGTGTGCACGCAAGAGATCCGTGTGTGCCCGCTACCCCCTTGATCACCGCCCCATCGGGTACGCACCGGTTACGGGGCGTCGCCGTCCTTCCCATCGACCTCTTCCGGCCGCCGAAGCCGTTTCACCCTCCCGCCTTCATAGGCGAGTTCTCTTCAAGAAGATCAGCAGGAGGCATTCTGGACCGAGCTCGGCGGCTCGGCCACGATGAGGGCATGAGGAAGAACGGATCAGCGCAGCCACCGGCGGCGGGCGGAGGAGCGGGCTTGCGCCTGGACTGGCCGGCTGTGAGCGCTATGGCGGGTGCGGTTGCCGCCGTGGTCGCGCTGATCGCCTACCTGGCGCCGCCGACCCCGCCTAGGCAGCCCCAGCCCGACGCGATAGTCCCCACCCCGGCCACGCAGTCATCGTCACCAGATCCGGACACCACCCGGCCCGCACCGCCGACCCCGAGTCCATCGCCTGAGTCCAGCACGCCCCAGCCACCCATGCCCAGCTCCACGCGGGCGGTTCCGGTTTCCTCCGCACCGCTGGCAGCGGTCCGTCCCGGTGGCTGTGACGAGGCGGCGGCGGCGCTGACCGCATACCGCCGGAACGCCGGGACCATCCGCAGCAGCCAGGCAGCCGCGGCTCAGCAGACGTACCGCGATCTGATGGGCGCAGGCCTCGACGCGCAAGGAGCGGTGGGGGCGAAGATCAGTCGGCTGGCCGCCGAATTCCAGGAACTGAACTTCCGCTTGACCGGCATGACCGGCGGCGATCCCAACCAGGTGATCGCGGATGTCAATACAGACGCCGCGGAGCTCAACAGGCTGTGCGGATCCAGCTGACCTGACGACACGTCACAACCGGACCGGCGCGAGACGGCTGCGGAGCAGCTGGGGCTCCTACCTGGCAAGACAACACCCCTGACAAGATCACCATGGTGCGGAACGCATACGCTCTGCCGGTCGACTCGGAGAAGCTCATGCCGGAACGTCTCGCACGGCTGCTCAGAATCCACCAGAAGATCAAACTGCTACACCTGACCACCGGTCGTAAGGAGACGTGTAGCGTCCTGACGAGGCGCACCGCTGACGGGCACTACGAAGTCGAGCTCCGGACAGGGCACGAGGCAATGATGACAGTCCGCGCCGAAGCAGACGATGGAACGCCCTGCGAACCCTCGCCGGGTGGTGAGGCGCCTCACCGCTGACCTGGTCCGCAGCACGTACCGCATGCCACAGGGCTGACCTACCATTCCGCCGCAATGGCCCTGTTTGCCGCCGGCCAGTGCGGTCGGATAGGAAGCTTGCATGCTAAGAGGTAACAAGGTTGGGCTCAGGGCCCGGCACGAGGACGACATTCCGATCCTGCTGGCCGAGCTCTACGACGACGTGGTCAACGCCTCGCGGGCCGAAGGCCGGCCGTGGCGGCCGATCACACCCGGCTCGAAGGATCCGCGGCTCGTGGTGGACGACAAGGAGGAGGGGCACGTCCCGTTCTCGGTCGTGGAGCTGGACGGCGGCACGCTGGTCGGCACCGCGACGCTGTGGGGCATCGACAACCACCACCGGTCCGCGCACATCGGGCTGGGGCTGCTGCCGTCGGCCCGCGGCATGGGCTACGGCACCGACGTGGTCGCGGTGCTGTGCCACTACGGTTTCGTCGTGCGCGGCCTGCAGCGACTGCAGATCGAGACGCTGTCGGACAACGCCGCGATGCTGCGCTCCGCCGAGCGCAACGGTTTCGTACGCGAGGGCGTGCTGCGCTCCTCGGCCTGGGTGATGGGCGAGTTCCTGGACGAGGTGCTGCTCGGGCTCCTCGTCCAGGACTGGAAGCCGAACTCGTAGGGCCAGGCTGCCGCCCGACGGTCAAGGGCGGGCCGCCCGGCCGGCGGCCGATTCCGGTGGAGGCCCCCGTGAGGGTTCCTCCCGGGTCAGTAGTAGGCGCGCATCAGCTCGGTCGCCCACTCCGGTTGCACCGTCGGGCCCTGTGGGCCGAACTCGGCCATGTACGGCTTGATGTCCAGGATGGGGGTGCCGTCGATGGCGTCCAGGCCGCGCACGTGGACGTCGAGACCATCGACGGCGAGCAGCCGGCAGCGGGAAACGCCCAACAGGTTCGGGCGATTCCTGCCACGCTGCGCAAAGATGCCGACCTTGGGCCAGTCCGGGTTTCCCCGAGGGTGGCGGGCGGAGGTGTTGATCGAGGCGGGCTCCACGCGATGGAACTGGAACACCACCTCCAGGTGCGAGAAGGCGTCCAACCCCGCGAGGGATTCCGGCCCGAAACGAGTCCCGTCGACACGGATCACCGCCTGTTCGGTGTCCCAGTCGTCGTCGAACGCCTCGACGCGCCCACCGACGACCGTCCCGACAGGCTCCAGCACAATGCCCCGCACAGCGTTCCTCCCATGATCAGACAACTGATCACGACCGTACGGCCCGGCGGCTCCGGCCGAATCAGTCATCGCGACTGAATCTTTGCGTGGCTCCCACCGGCAGGTTAGGCAGGGGGCTGAGCATCATGCCCCGGGGGCTTTGGTCGCGTGGGCAATGGTCATCGTGAGTCGGTGAAGAAGCTCTGGAGGTGGCGGTTGACCGGTTCCGGGCAGTCCAGCTGGGGGGCGTGGCCGCAGCCGTCCAGGATCACGAGCTGCTCGTCGGGGAGCAGCTCGGCGAAGCGATGGGCGCGCTCGACAGGCTGGATGGTGTCCTGCTTGCCCCACAACACCAGGGTCGGAGTCTTGGTGGCAGGGAGGGCACGTTCGGTCTGCGCCCAGTCCAGACGGCGTTCCAGCAGGTAGGTGGCGCGGATGTTGTCGTGAAAGGTCATCGGCGCCCACCACTCGTCCAGCAACTGCGCGGTCAGGCGCTGCTTGTTGACCATCATGCCCTCGGCCAGGCCGCGGACGGTGGACTTGCCGGTGGACAGCTTGACGGCCAGCTCGCCGATGACGGGGATCTTCAGGGATTCCCACATCAGGGTGCCCGGCAGGTCCAGCCCGGTGGCGTCCAGCAGGGCGAGCTTGGTGACGCGATCGGGGTGGCGCTGGGCGAAGGCCAGAGCCCAGCCGCCGCTCCAGGAGTTGCCCGCCAGAGCGGCCTGCCGTACACCGAGGCCGTCCATGAACGCGCCGACGGCGGAGACCATGGCGCCCAGGTCGAAGGCGAAATCTGAGTCCTTCAGCTGGGTGTAGCCCTGGCCGGGAAGGTCGACCACGTACACGGTGTGGTCACGGGCCAGCGCGTCGAGCTGGTCCTTCCAACCGATGACAGAGGTGCCACCGGGCGAGAGCAGGATCACCGGCGTGCCGGATCCCGCCCGGACGTAGTGGAAGCGGGCGATCGGGGTGTCGGCGTAGCGTGAACCGACCTGGGCCAGGTACGGCGAGCGGAACGCGCGGCCGTCCTCGGCCGGCTGCCAGCCGTACGCGCCGAACAGCATCGCGGCCACCAGCACCGCTACCGCAGCCGCCAGCCGGCGGTGCCGGCGCCGCTTGCGCACCGGCTGGGTGACCGTCGTCTGAGGTGTGTTGTTGACAGGGGGAAGCATGGTGATCCTCTGGCTTGGTCGGGAAGCCTTCATGCGTCTGGACGGGCCGGCGCGGGGGAGCGTGACAGATACGGCGAGTGATCCAGCTCACACAGAGCCGTGGACGCGCGCTCCGCATGCGACCAGCCACCGCTACATCAGGACCGCGGCGAGATCCGCCACCGCTCGGTAGTGGACACCGGTCATGCCCAGCGATCTGGCCGCCTCCACGTTCTCCAGGCGGTCGTCCACGAACAGGCACCGCTCCGGCGCGGCGCCGGCGACCTCTGCGGCGATCTCGTAGATGCGCCGGTCCGGTTTGGCCACCCCGACCCGGGCGCTGCTGACCACGGCGTCGGCGAAGTGGGTGAGTCCGACTCGGTCCAGATGCTCGTCCAAGGTGTCCGTGGCGTTGGTCACCAGCACCACCGGCACTCGCTCCTGCGCCCTCGCCAGCAGCGCTCTGACGTCCTCGTCCACGGTGAACGGTACGGCGATGAACTCGGCGACCGCGCGCCTTGCCCGTTCGTCTCCGCCCAGGGCCACGACGACGGACTCCGCCCACTCCTCCTCGCTGATCAGGCCGAGTGTGGCCGGCCCGATGACGGCGGGGTCGAAGGCGGTTCGCATCAGCGGCAGCGCGTATCGGGCCTCGATCTCAGCCTGAACGGCATGGTCGAAGTGGCGGAGCACGCCGTCAAGGTCGCAGAGCACTGCGTCGAAGGTCATCATGGCCCCCTATTGTGCGATGTGGCCTGATGCCACCGGCCGGGGTGGTCAGGCGCGCCTCGGAGCCAAGCGGCCCCTCCGAGGCGTTGATCTTGTCGGCTGGTGGGTGATATAGCTGGATTGGTGCGATTCCAAGGTGCGGCGGTGACAGCCCGCCGGTTCCGCTGATCGCGGCGGGACGACTCGGTGTGATTCCGGGCCACGCGGTGACACCCCGCCACCTCTCGGGCCCTGCTCACGGCCCCTGATTCCGCATGCGGCGAGGACCGTCCTCCCGCTGTCGAGAGGTGGTGTCGGATGTTCACCGGACACATCCAGGAAATCGGCACAGTGATCGCCGTCGACCACGATCGCATCGCGGTCAGAGCGCCCAAGGCCGCCGCAGGCACGCCGGGCTCGATCTGCCTGAACGGCGTCGGGCTGATGATCGTCCAGACCGGGCACGAGACGGACGTCCTGGAAGCCAGGCTCACCGCCGAGACCCGCCGCAGATCGACCCTCGACCAGATCCGGCCCGGCACACGGGTCAACGTGGAGGCGCCTTTGGCACTGGGCGACCCTCTGGGCGGTCACCTGGTCCAAGGCGCCGTGGACGCCGTGGGCAAGGTCGTGAGGGTTGACGACGAGGGAACCTCCCGGCGGCTGTGGATCAAGCCGCCCGACCGCTTTCTCCCGCTGGTCGTCCCCAAGGGACAGATCGCGGTCGACGGCGTCAGCCTGACCGTCGCCGAGGTGTCCCGCGACCGGTTCTCGGTGGCACTGATCCCCGCGACATTGCAGGCCACCGCGCTGGCGGAGCTGTCGGCCGGCGATCGCGTGAACCTGGAGCCCGACCTGCTCACCCGCCTGGTGCGCCGCTGGCCGTCCGACCCGGGGCGGGCAGTGGGCCAGGTGGTCGCGGCGCTGCCGTGGGCGGGACGGGTCTCCGGCGGGCAAGGCATGCAGAAGGCGCTGGCGCAACTCTCGTCCGGAGGAGCCGTGATGATCTGGGATCCCGACCGGGAGGGCGAGGGCGACGTGATATTCGCAGGGGCGCGTCTGCGCCCGGAGGCGTTCACCTTCCTGCTCACCCAGGTCTGCGGCCATCCGACCGTGCCGTGCGCGCCCGAGATACTCGACCGTCTGGAGATCGGGCCCATCCCCGGACCCGGTGATCGGCATGGCACCCGGCCGCACGTCCCGGTGGACCTGGCCACAGGGACGGGCACCGGGGTGTCGGCGGCCGAACGCGCCGCGACCGTACGCCGCCTGGCCCACCCGGAAGCCGGACCGGCCGACTTCCTCCGACCGGGGCATGTGTTCCCGCTGGCCGCACGCCCTGGAGGTCTCGCCGAACGTGCCGGTCACACCGAGGCCACCGTCGCCATGTGCATGGCGGCCGGGCTACCGCCCGTCGGGGTGTGCTGCGAGGTCATGAACCCCGACGGCACCATGGCCAAGGCCGCCGACCTCGAGATCGCCGCGCTGCGCTG